>DAINSQ010000007.1:0-63933 GCA_036741235.1 Saprospiraceae bacterium
ACTAATTCATTGAAACATTCTATCATGATGGCAAAAGAACTGAGAAAGAAAAGCTCCTCTCCGTCGAACGGAGAGTGATAAACATTAATTTTTACCGCAGTGTAAAATGAGTTTTCCGCAGCGTAGCGCCGAGTTATAGCAACCGGCGCTCCCAGGCGTCAACACCACGTTGTGTAAGGCTATGGTAAAAAAAACGGCGCTCACAGCCCCCACCCCTACCCCGCCGTTCAATTAACTTGACTTCCCACATCTTTTACCATATTTTTGTCGCGCACGCTTTCCAGAGGAAGAAAAACATCCATCATGAACAACAAACAATGGCACGCTATCGATATCCCGGTTTTAGAGCAGGAGCTTGAGACCAACCTGGCATCGGGACTTGCAGCCGCAGACGTACCCGAGCGATCAGTCCTTTACGGCCCCAACGAACTTCAGGAAAAAAGGGGCGTTTCAGCGCTCAAACTACTGGTCTCGCAGTTTACCAACACCATGGTGCTCATCCTCATCGCTGCCGCCGTCATATCGGGGCTGCTGGGAAAAACGACCGAAACCTTCGCTATCGGCGCTATCGTCGTATTGTTTGCGCTGCTAGGCTTCATGCAGGAATACAGGGCCGAAAAAGCGATGGCTGCGCTCAAACGGCTCTCCGTGCCGGTGGTGCGCGTGCGCCGCAACGGGCAGATACAGGAGTTGTCAGCCCGGGATCTGGTGCCCGGCGACATCGTACTGCTGGAGGCCGGAAATGCCGTGCCTGCCGACATGCGTATCGTGGAGAGTATCAACCTGTGCATCCAGGAGGCTGCCCTGACAGGCGAGTCGGAGCCCGTGGAGAAACATACGGATTCGCTGCAGGCGGAAAACGTATCCCTGGGCGACCGCCGAAACATGGCGTACCTGGGCACCGTCGTGACCTACGGCCGCGGAACGGCGGTAGTAGTAAACACCGGCATGACTACCGAGCTGGGCAAAATCGCCACGCTGCTACAAAGTGTGGCAACCGGCCTGACCCCGCTTCAGCAGCGGCTCGAAAAAGTGGGCTTGCAGTTGGCCGTCGGCGGCGTAGCCGTGGCGGCCCTGGTAATGCTCATCGGATTGTTAAACGGCGAATCCATCGAGGAAATGTTCCTCACGGCCGTTTCCGTGGCGGTTGCCGTAGTGCCCGAAGGTTTGCCGGCCGTAGTGACAGTAACACTGGCGCTGGGTGCGCAGCGCATGTTACGACGCCGCGCCCTCATCCGAAAATTACCGGCCGTAGAAACCCTGGGTTCGGTGACCACCATATGCTCGGATAAAACCGGCACCCTCACCGAAAACCGCATGACGGTAACCATTATAGACGTAGCGGGTCACGACCTGGCGTTGCAGGACTCAACCGCCCGCCGGCACGACGCGCCTGCGGCGCAGGGTGAATTTCTGGAATCCCAGCCTGTTGAAATTGGTCTGGCCCTGGCTGCCGGCGCCTTGTGCAACGACGCCTCCCTGCAGCCCGATCCGCAAACCGGCCGTTACCTGCCCATCGGCGACCCTACCGAAGGCGCACTGCTTGTGGCGGCTTCGCAGGTGAACCTGCAAAAAAGCGAACTGGAAGCGGCACTGCCGAGAGTGGGAGAATTGCCTTTTGATGCCGTCCGCAAGCGCATGACTACGGTTCACCGCCTTCCTGATTCGCATGAAAGTCTGCCCCCGGCGTTGCGCGCATTGGCGGAACCTTCGGGCGGCGCTTTTGTCGCCTTCACCAAAGGGGCTGTAGACGGGCTGCTGCCCTTGTGCAGTCATATCTTGTTGAAAGGCGCTATGACTGCGATAGATGAAAGCTGGAGGCAACGCATTGACGCCGCCCACGAAAAAATGGCCCAGAACGGGATGCGGGTGCTCGGCATGGCACTTCGCCTGCAAGTTGACGCCGTACCGCAGGAAGACAACCTCATCTTCATCGGCCTGACAGGCATGATCGACCCACCCCGCCCGGAAGTCAAAAAAGCCGTAGCCACTTGCAAAAACGCGGGCATCAGGCCCGTAATGATTACCGGCGACCACCCATTAACTGCGAGGTTTATCGCCCATGATTTGGGCATCACCGACAATTCCAGGGTAAAAACCGGCAACGACCTGAGCGGGATGACCCCGGAAGAACTCGCCGCGGTAGTACGTGACGTTTCCGTGTATGCCCGCGTGACGCCCGAGCACAAGCTGCAGATTGTAGAGGCCTTGCAGGCTCAGGGAGAAGTAGTAGCCATGACCGGCGACGGCGTCAACGACTCGCCGGCACTGCGCAAGGCCGATATAGGCATTGCCATGGGTATTACCGGCACCGACGTATCGAAAGAAGCCGCCGAAATGGTATTGCTCGACGACAACTTTGCCACCATTGTGGCCGCCGTTGAAGAAGGGCGTTCCATCTACGACAATATCCGCCGCTTTGTCAAATTCTCCATAGCCGGCAACATTGGCAAGGTGCTGGTGATGCTGCTGGCGCCGCTCGCCGGCATTCATGTGGCCTTGCTCCCGCTCCAATTGCTATGGCTCAACCTGCTCACCGACGGCTTGCTCGGGTTGGGGCTGGGGCTGGAGCCGGCAGAAAAAGGAACCATGAACAAGCCGCCCCGTTCGCCTCAAGAAAGCATTTTCAGCGGCGGCATGGGCATTCATGTAATCTGGGTGGGAATGGCCATCGGCCTGATGGCCCTGGCGGCGGGACTTTGGTACTTTGATCCCGCTAATCCTGCCGACAGCCGCTGGCAAACCATCATCTTCACCTCGCTTGCTTTTATGCAAATGGGGCAGGCGCTCGCCTCCCGTTCTTCGCAGGAATCGCTTCTATCAATGGGGATATTGTCAAACCCGGTATTGCTCGGATTGTTTCTGCTCACCATGGTTTTGCAGGTGACGGTTATTTACCTGCCGTTTTTTGACCGTTTTTTCCAGGTGACGCCTCTGCAGTGGGATGAATTATTGTTTTGTGCCGGATTGGGTTTTGCCACGCTTTTGCTGATAGAGGTTGAAAAAATATGGCTGCGGAGTAACCGTCGGGGTAATGCCAAAACTAATTAAACCGTTAAAAATGCTATTTTTACCAGCCACATTCAATACCTAATACACACCACACTGCTCGAGACAATGCTTTTTCAAAAAATACTGCGCAATACATCTCTCAGGCGAATCCTTCTTATCGACAGCATTGGCGCGCTTCTATCCGCTGTGATGTTGGGAGTGGTTTTAACCAGATTTGAACCCGCTTTTGGGATGCCCGCAAAGGCGCTGTATCCGCTATCGTTAATTGCCTTGATTTTTTGCATTCACTCCTTTGTAAGTTATTCAGGCCTGGTAAAAAACCGGGCATTGCATCTCAAAATTACCGCAATCGCCAACTTGTTGTATTGCTGTCTCACATTGGGTTTAATTTTATATTTATACCACCAACTCACAGCTTTGGGCCTTGTTTATTTTGTGATCGAAATAATTGTGGTGACAATGCTATCGGTTTTTGAATTGCAATCCGGCTTACATTAAAAAAAACCGATTAATTATGAATTTATTGATAAAAAAAACAATTCAGGTATTTATAATAATAATAATCTTGCTGAACGGCATTGCACTGACAGCCCAAATCAATTACCATATCGAACGCCCCGTGTTAACGCCTGAATTAATAGCTCATAAGCAATACAAACGTGCAGCGGATTACGCATTAAACAGAGACGCGGCTAATATTGTCAATCCCGACTGGTTTCGGTGGCAGGAATGGGAGAAATTGCAGCGCAGCGACAGCAGAGAAAAAACGCTAAACCAATGGCAAAATTTCGGCCCCGCCAACGTCAGCGGGCGCATTATTTCCATTGCCTTTCATCCCACTGATTCCAATATCATTTATGTAGGTTCTGCCGGCGGCGGACTGTGGAAAACCGTTGACTACGGCGCCCATTGGACGCCCCTGACCGATTTTTTACCCTCATTGGCTATCGGCGCTATCGCCATCAACCCCAAAAACCCCGACAGGATATTGATCGCTACGGGAGAAGGTTATTCCTTGCTTACCGAATTTTCAAGCGGCATCGGCGTATTATCGTCTAACGACGGCGGGCAAACTTTTGCCTTAACTTCACTGACGGCGGCGCTTAGCCAGAATTTTGCCGGCATGGACATCTACTGGAGCAGCACGGATACGAACAAGGTATGCGTGGCCACCTCATTCGGAGTCTATTTTTCTGCTGATGGTGGAAGCACTTTCACCTACACGCTCGAAAGGTTGCCGTCGCGAATGATCTCCGACCCCGCGCACCCCGATACGCTATATCTCGCCGCCCGCTATTACAATGACAATATTCCCGGCGGATTTTTTCGCTCTGTCAATGCCGGCCAAAGCTGGACCCAGATCGGCAGCGGTTTGCCCAATGGCAATGTATTTGGTTATGCGAGTATTGCGATACATCCCGCATTTTCCAACAAAATGCTGCTCAATATATCGAAAAGCTTATTGGAAGGCGTTGGCCCGATGAAAGGGTTGTACCAATCGAATAACTACGGCCTCACCTGGACGCCCGTTAATACCGGTGTCGACCTGCATTGTTATCCTCCGCCGGCGCAAAACGTTTGCCAGGGGTGGTTTGCCAACACCATCTGTTATTCCCCCGATGATCCAAACATCATTTTTGCGGGCGGAACGCGCTTATGGAAAAGCGTAAACGGCGGACAAAATTGGTCTTTAATCGACACTACGCAACAGGGTACCGCCGCCTTGCACGTCGACCATCACCAAACATTATATCATCCGTTGACCGGCGATCTGTTTGATGTAAACGACGGCGGCGTAAACTACAGCAGCGACGGCGGCGGCAGTTGGACCTCCATTTCAGACGGGTTGATCACCCATCAGTTTTATACCCTGGTTTCCGCCCAGACCGATCCCGAGGTAGTCATAGGCGGCGCCCAGGATGTAGGCTTTTTTTCCAACCTTCAGGCTCATGATACGCCGACCTGGGATAATCGCATCAACGGCGACGCATTTGGCAGCGCCATTGATTTTACCAACGAAAACATCTGGTATACCACCAGTTTTGCCAAATACCGGCGCATCAAATCAATAAATGCCGGGCTCAACTGGGCGCTGATAAACAATGGAACCAGCGACCACGACCAGTGGAGAATGCCGATGGTCATGCACCCTGAAAACCCGTCGGTGCTACTTTCCTCCAATGATTACTTCATGTACAAAACCGTCGACGGCGGAGTAACCTGGCAAACCACCGCCAATACGGGTTTCATCAGTTGTTTTGAATTCGACAAAACAAACCCCAACCTGGTATATGCGGCACAATTGCATGGCGGTACTGTATATCGCTCGGTAGACGGCGGCAGCAGTTGGACCGCACTGGGCAGTTCGCCCGGCTCGCCCATCACCGATTTGGCCGCCGACCCCAGCCAGCTGGGCGTAGTTTATGCTAGCGTGGGTTCCTTTGACAGTCAAAATCAAGTATTTAAATCAATTAACGGGGGTAATACCTGGGTTAATATCTCTAATAACTTCCCTCCCATACCGGCCACTACCTTATGCGTAAATCCCTTCAACTCCAATATCCTGTACGTCGGCGCCGACCTTGGCGTTTGGAAAACGGAAGACGGCGGTAACAGTTGGGCGCTAATGAACAACGGTTCGTTGCCCTACGTAGCCATCGGCGACATACACTATTACCAACCCGACAGCACTGTTCGCGTGGGTACGTACGGCAGGGGTTATTGGAAAATAAAAGACCTGGAGCAACTGCCTACTGCCGGACAGGAAACATCAGATGCCGGCGAAATGCAGCTGTTTCCAAATCCCGCAATTGACGAGGTAAACATCGTTTTCCCCGGCGATGAAAAGGTTGCAAATATTAAGCTATACAACATCGCAGGGCAATTGGAACAAACCAATTTCGCCCCAACATTTTCGATTAGCCGGCTGCCTGTTGGAATATATTTTGCGCTCATACAGACTGACAGGAAAATGTATATTCGAAAATTGGTGAAGCGATAAGAAATGGGGCTCTGCAGCGAGGAGTATACAACACCCCGCTGCACATGGGCATTAAGTTAAGGATTTACAACACGGCACCGGTATTTATGTTACTTTTTTCATCGCCAAAAAAGTAACCAAAAAGGCTTTTTTGCAAACGCTGTTTGAGCCGCTGGCTCAAGCCAACCCAGAAATTTAATTGCTCCGCTAAATTTGCCGGCTCGCCCACACAAGGTCAATACTTTACTGTCTTAACTTAATGGGGTTGCCCCGCTGCAGAGCGAAAAAAGAAACAGGGTAAAATTAGCGGGCTCAGTCGTTAAACAAGTTAATAAAGGCGTTCGCCACGGCTGTTGCCCCGGTCCGGAGTGCGACGGGATAATCCGGCAGAAAATCGGGCGAATGCAAGCCTGAACATTCGTGATGAGAATCGCTTGACTCATCGCACTTGTCCTTGGCCGCGCCCAGCCAAAACATCAAGATTGGGACGCGCTCTTTAGTCAGGCCGTATTTTGAAAATGGTTCGGCGAGCATAACCGGGTGATAAGGTATGATATGCTCCCGGCCCAAAGACTTTTCAAAGGATGCTATCACCTTTTTGCCTAATTCAGGATCATTATACAAGGCAGGAACCGCTTCGAAAGCTGTAATTCTGGGCATAGGCGCGCCTGCGGCCATAGCCTCGCCTTCTGCAATTTGTCTGAGGCGACTCATAATTTTATCCCGAACTTCGGGTGTATAGCAGCGAATGCTGAATTCCATTGTACAGCTCAAGGGGTGGATATTGCGGCGGGTACCCCCGTAAATCCTTCCGCAGCCCAAAATGGCAGGTTCAGTCACAGGATGCAGCAACCTGCTTTTAATTTCCTGAAGGCGCACCAGAATTTGAGCAGCCAGCAGGTTCACATCCACGCACTTATAATGCTCTCCGACGTGGCAGCCGTTTTCTGCCTGTACTTCGATATCTACATTCATGACAAGCGGCATCATGGGGACAGCACCGGCGACAACCGCCACCTTTCCGGCAGAGATTTCCGCGGAATTGTGCATGGAGAGGATACCGTCAGGCGCACCGAATAGTTCAAAAATCCCTGCCTGAATTAGATCGGAACTTCCATTACCAACTTCCTCGGCATGTTCAACGATAATACCGAGTTTGTTGCCCGTCCACAAGTGTTTATTCTTCACCAGCAGGTGCGCAGCTGCAAGGGCTACCCCCTGGTGTAGGCTGTGCCCGCATGAGTTCACCACCCAAACGCTATCGCCGTTTAAAGTGGTGCGAACCTTGCTGGCGAAATCAACCCCGGTACTTTCCGCTTCTTTATGCGGGTTGGAATCCAGTTCTACCCGCCAATACCACGTTTCCTTGTCCCCTCCATTGTCGTATAAGGCAAGAAAACCGGGAAATTTTCCGAGGGTTTTAATTTCAAAACCGAGCTGACGAAGTTCAGCCTTCATTTTTCTGCTGACGTTAAACTCTTGGTTGGAGAGTTCTCCGTTTGCGTGAAACCACTTATACAAAGCCTCAAAACGGCCGTATTCTTCCTCATTGAGAGAAAGTATGGGTATACTGCTAACGCCCGATTGGGCATAAAGCGGGCCTGCGGCTGCTGACAGGAGCAGCCAGAATATCAAATTTTTCATCGTTACAATGTTAATTAGTTAAAAAATGAAGTTTTGTCTTTGGTTGGTAAAAATCAATATTTATAAAATTGATATTCAATCAATTATGCTATCTATCAATCCATAATCCAATGCTTCTCGAGCAGTCATCCAATAATCTGTTTGTAAATCTGAAGTCAGTTTTTCAATACTTTGGCCCGTATGATAGGCAAGAATCTCCACCAATTCTTTGTTGAGCCTCTGGGCCAATAATGCAGCAATATCTGACCCCGAATGTGCCGGTTGTGCCTTGTGAATCATGATATTGCAACTGCGACTTGCATAGCGGAGCCCCTTTTCGCCACTACTCAAAAGGAGAGCTGCGGCAGATGCACAGTAGTCATATGCGATAGTCTTTACCGGGCTTGGAATATATACCATAACATCATATATGGCTAGTCCTGCATTAGCGTTACCGCCAATACTCCTGATGATTAATGTGATGGTATCTATTGCTTTATTGTCAAGATCGAGAAGTAGCTGTTGAAGAGCATTTGCCAGTTGATCCTCGATCACGCCATCCACGGCTATAATTCGCATTTTCTCGTTATGAGCAAGGGTCGACTCCCCTGATTCGCTTGCAAAATGAGCAACCGCGAGCGGTATTGTGTCTTTGCCGTTGAAACAAAGCTTACTATTTCCATCATAACTTATTTGCGCAATAGCACATGATAAAATAAAGACGGTCAAGAAAAAAGTAAGGTAGTACTGGAAAAACTGTTTTTGAATAAAGATCGTCGTGTTCATATACTTAAAATTTTAAGTTGTTCCAAAGATATAATCGCAAGCGGAGCGATTTTTTGTATGGCTGAAAAACCATCGCCAGTGGCGATAAAATAATTAAAAAATAGCCGTCCTCCGGGTTTTGATACCTTCCAATTTATCCAGCACGTCTTTCAATAGATCCAGCATTTTATCCCTGTATTGATCGGATTCTCTCCACAGCCCGTGCCTGGCCCCATCGATAATGTGATGTGAAACATGTTGCAATCGCGCGGCAGCGACAACATGCCGGGTATTGTCGTTTATTACATCTTCAGAAGCCGAGATCAAAGTGATGGGCGTCGATATTTTCTCTAGTTCTCCCGCTTGAAAAAGCTGGACCACCCCTAACGATGACCGGTGGATAAAGCCGTAGGTGTAGCCCCCCAACCTGAGACGGGGGTATTGCCGCCACCACAGGTGTTTAAGCGAGGAGCGGGCGGGGTCGTGCGAGGTCATGTCTTCCGCAATGAGTTTTTGGGCCAACTTCCAGTCCCAATCCCTGGCTCTGCCAATGTATTCGAGGTCCGTTTCGGGACTAACCGGGAAGACCCATTCTTGCTCCGCGCCATTCGACCAACGAAGGCCGAGCATTGGCGAGGTTAAAAACAAGTGATCAAAAACCCGGTCGTTTTGCAGGCAGGCGTACAAGCTCGTCAGGCATCCGTAGCAAATACCAATTAAGATTAGCGGCTTTTCCAAATTTGATTGAAAAGTTTTTTGCTGAAAGTGAACAAATGACAGGATGTCTCTGCCGTATTCCGAAGGCAAAACAAGGGCCGGTTTCTGACGAGCAGAACCGGAAAAGGGACGAGCAGAACCGCCCTCGCCAAAACGCTCAATAAAAAAGCAAGTGATCCCCATATTAGCAAGGGTACGCGCGTTTTCGTAATCCATTTCGAGGTGGGCGCCTAGTCCGGAGGTAAATAAGGCAAAAGCCCTTTCCTGGCGAGCCTGCAATACGCCATAGCGCACCTTTCCGCGGATTGAGGGGTAATATCCGATGCGATAACCTTCGGGCTGACGGAAACGGGGTTCCAGCGATTGAATAAATGTCGATTTTTTCATTTGTTAAAATATTGAGCCACACCCGCTGAATGCGAACGCAGCTCAATATTCAATAAATGATCCATGCAAAAATCCGGGTGGCCGAAATCAGGGCGTCAGTGGCTTATTTATTTTGGCCGGATTATAGAAAGAATAAAATCTCTGGTTTCTTTTGTGCTTACCGGTACCACCCAATTTTGTTCTTCGATGTTCAAAATAAGACATCCACCTTTACCTTGCCTTCCTCTAACTAAATTAACAAGCCGTGGGTTAATATGATTGGCAGCTACCTGATTTTCATGTTGCCAATTATGGTGTAAATTCACGAAATACCTTCTGTGGCATTGAATAAGCGTTCCCGGCGTCCATCTTGCATCGCCAGGAGCCTGGATAAAAAAACGTTCTGGTATTTCCTCCGAATCTATTTTAATGCTCTGGCTTTGTAATTGTCTTTCCTCACTGAGGTAATGCAGGGTTGAAAAGCCGTCATGCAACTCTAATGCGACTATATCTCTAATTTGGATGAAGATATTTCCGTTATTGAGTCCGGGCAAGACTACCTCGCGATCAAGATAACTCTCCTGCAAATATCTAGCATACAATTTTGCGCCTCGAATATTCATAAAAGCAGATACTATCGCATTGATTTCAAGTAGCTTGGATTGAATTTTTTCGTTGGCTGCTAAAATTACAAGCGCTACTTTTAAATCATTTTTTGTAAAAATGTATGTGAGGAAATATTCGCCAGGCATGTGCAGCGATTCAATTTTGCGGATGATAAAATTGCTGCGTAGACTTGCAATTGCAGCTTCGCTGAAGCCAAAATCAAGCAGTTGGCTGAATGTATTGTGATGAAAATCGACCTGACTTTCAATTGACTTTAGTATTTCAAGTCGTTGCTCCTTGTCCAATTTTTCATCTGACAATGTCAAATAGTAATCGAGGCCTGTTTTAGTATCCCAAGGCAACCGGATACCAGCCAAATCGATGCATGCAAAACCTTCCGGCGGATTATATTTTTTGCTTAAATTATGAAGGATGATCCCTTCAAGCTTTTCGTTATTGACTTCAAAGCTAGCCTCGATAAGACTTTTCATTTCTCCTTTTTTCTGCAGCATCCATCGAGCAAACGATAAATATTCGCTGAATTGCGACTCACCGGCTTTCAAACCTAGCCATGCGTTGGGGTTATTTTGCGGAGTGGGCGAATCTAATCGATTATTTACCTGATCATATTCGTATAAAACGCAATGATAAATCCAATCGCCAAAAACAGGTCTTAAATTTTCAAGAATACGTCTGTTGCATTCCTCCAGAAACTGCACCTTTTGGAGCGGGTTTAGCCACTCCTGGAGTTCAATTTCATCAAAAACTTTGAAAAACTTCTTGGATTCATCTGGATTATAAATATCGACATCAAACCCTTTAAGATCCGCGTTACCGTCGAAATTGGAGGAGTCCAATGCGGTTACGGAAAAAATCCCGACAACAACTACGGCAATCCCCATCCATAAAGCAGCATGACCAAAATAAACAGGATATTCCATCTGGTTTGGCAGTAGTAACCCAAATGAAAATACAAATGCCGCTCCCCGGTATAAAGAAGAAACCAAAATGGTAGCAGTTGGACGAAGTCTGTTGCCGAAAGATTCCGCAGTAGTCTGAATGGCAAGCACAAATATTCCTGTCGAAAAACCTAAAAGCGCATTCAGCAGTAAAAGCGCTGAAGTATGGTTAACTGGATCAATCAGGTAAAAAAGACGGGCTAATAATCCAAGACTAATTAACTGGAGCAGCATATAGCCGGCCAAAACCAGTTTTCTTTTTTTATAATTAAAACTAAACCAGCAGGAAACGGCAGTGCCAACAAATGTTGAAAAATAGCGAATTGCCGCACTAAAATCTTTTTGATTTTCTTCAGCCTTTACATAGCCAAATGCGGTCAATTTATCTTCTGTAAGTATATCAAATACAAAGTATGTAAACAAACCTATTCCAATCAGCGGAAGCAGGGTCTGTGGAATTTTTGAAGTCAACAATTTATGAATCGCCAATGGATTGTCGTCTTCTTTTTCATTGTCAATCGGCTCGCTAAACGGAATTTTATTGAAAAAAAGTCCGAAAATAAATCCAGTGGCGCCTAAAATATAAAACAGGATATAGTTGTTACCCCTGCCTATGTCAGCGAAAACAGCCATAACAAGTAGGAAAAAAGTCGCCGTCATTATGCCAGACAAAGAAATAAAGGCGTAGGCCCAGGTCCGCTGTCTCGGATATACCCGGTATGTAAGTATGGAGATAATCAATCCAAAAGAACTAACAAAGAACACGCCCCAACCACACCGGGCAAATACAAATAGATCGATATCCAGGATACGGATGGCAAAACCTTGTAAGGCCATAAACGCAGCTTGTCCCAGGATAGAAATGCGAAGAAAAAATTGAAGGCTTTTTTTTAACTTATTTCTAAAATAGACCCAAAAGCTGAAAAACAAGCCGCCAAGCAGCATAAACAGGTACACCTTCCAGTTTGAGTCTTCAAGTTCACCGGCAGAGAACGGCGTATACCGCCAGGACAGCAAGTTTATTAACTCAAGCGCATATAGCAATCCAAGAGTAATAAGCAGTGTCCGTTTGCCCTGCGCACGTTTAAAATTGTCAACATACCAGTTTAGCATAGGTGGTAGATTTTGTTGACAAATATATAGGTTGAATGTATGTTGGGACTAGGGCATTTCAACTTTGGCCGATATTTGCGGGCGAATGGACGATCAACAGATCGTTTTTTCTACGCGCCGACAGATTATTGCCCCAAAGTCGTCATAAACAGAGAAATTCGCGCAATACTTTTAGCCGGTAGAAGTTGTTATTATTAACATTACCTGACAACAAAAATATGAACATCGACAAAATCAGTCATCAAAAGCGCCAGGAAGAGCGCCTCAACGCACTCACCCACTTCATAGGCGTACTATTTTGCCTGACGGCGGCGCCGTATGCCCTCTACAAGGCTTATATTGCCGATAGTCCCTTGTTATTCATCTCGGTTTGTATCTTTCTGATCGGCATGATACTCGTCTACACCTTCTCTACGGTATACCACCTGGCTGTAGACCAAAAAACAAAAATCCTGTTGCAAAAGCTCGACCATATCAGCATCTACTTCCTGATTGCAGGCACCTATACGCCTGTTATCCTTCAATACGCCGATATCAACACTGCTACTGTATTTCTGGGCGTCATGTGGAGTATCGTCGTGTTGGGAATATTTTACAAGTTGTTTTTTATCAACCGGGCGGAGTTGTTATCGCTGGCTTTATACCTTGCACTGGGGTGGATGGTTGTATTTGTAGCCAAACCCATTGCCGATAACATGCCGCCATCGGTCTTTTGGTGGGTATTGCTGGGCGGGTTGAGTTATACTGCGGGGGTATACTTTTTTGTAAAAGACCACCGGCAATACTACCATGCGATCTGGCACTTGTTTGTATTAGGCGGCTCGGCATTTCATTTTTTTGCTATCAATGAATTGATCAACTTGTCATAGTGCTATTACGCAAAACGGGGTAAAAAGCATTTAGACTCCCCTTCCCTCAACAATCATTGCTTAATGTAACCCACATTACAGATCGACATTGGAAGTAATACTTATTTTTGCGCCGTTAAAGCAAAAAACATTATGGCAGAACAACTCAAATGTCTGATTATCGGCTCCGGCCCTGCCGGCTACACCGCCGCGATATACGCCGCCCGCGCTAACATGCACCCGGTATTATACACCGGCAAAGACCCCGGCGGTCAATTGATCATCACCACCGACGTAGAAAACTACCCGGGATACCCCGATGGAGTACTCGGCCCTGAGATGATGGAAGATTTCCGCAAGCAAGCCGAGCGCTTCGGCGCCGACATCCGCTACGAATTGATCGAAAAAGTGGATTTTACCGGCCCCGTGCACAAAGCCTGGACCGACACCGGCCATGAATTGCATGCGCATACCGTGATCATCGCTACCGGCGCTAGCGCCAAGTGGCTGGGGCTCGAGTCCGAGCATCGCCTCACCAACAAAGGCGTATCGGCTTGTGCGGTTTGCGACGGGTTTTTCTTCCGCGGAAAAGAAGTTGCCGTCGTCGGAGGCGGCGATACCGCAGCCGAAGAGGCCTCTTACCTGGCCAAACTCTGCCCCAAAGTACACCTGCTGGTGCGCCGCGATGAATTGCGCGCCTCCAAGATTATGCAGGAACGGGTGATGAAAACCCCGAATATCGAAGTACACTGGAATACCGAAACCGTAGAAATCCTTGGCGATGAAGCTGTTACCGGCGTTCGCGTCAAGAAAAACAAATCCGGCGAGGAAAGTATACTTCCTGTACAGGGCTTTTTCGTGGCTATCGGCCACAAACCCAATACCGATATTTTCAAGGGCTGGCTGGACATGGATGAAATGGGCTATCTGATCACCAAACCCGGCAGGACCCTCACCAATATAGAAGGCGTTTTTGCCAGCGGCGACGCCCAGGACAACGTATACCGCCAGGCTGTGACCGCCGCGGGCACCGGCTGTATGGCCGCCCTCGACGCCGAGCGCTACCTGGTGGCAAAAGGCATCGAATAAGACATGGCCCGCCGACGATTGCCCGCCGAGTGGGAGCCGCAAAGCGCGGTGCAATTTACTTTTCCCCATGCCGATTCCGATTGGGCGGAAATCCTGGAAGAGGTAGTTCCCTGTTTTGTGGAATGTATAACCCAGGTGAGCCGCTTTGAAAAGGTGATTGTGGTATGCGCGGATGTAGAGCAAGTCAAAACCTTGTTGCCCAACGCCAACGCCGCCAACCTTCGCCTCGTGGCTCTGCCCAGCAACGACACCTGGGCGCGCGACCACGGGGCTATCACCATTGAAGAAGACGGCAGCCCCGTGCTGCTCGACTTCATGTTTAACGGATGGGGTCTGAAATTTGCAGCAGACAAAGACAACCAGATCACGGCGGGTCTACGCCAAAAAGGCATTTTCGGCAGTACCCCGCTGCGTATTGCCGGTATGGTATTAGAAGGCGGCGGGATTGAAAGCGACGGGCAAGGAACGCTATTGACTACAGCGGAATGCCTGTTGTCGCCCAACCGCAACCCGCATTTATCGCAAAACGAAATTGAAACGCAACTCCGGCAGTTGTTTGGTATGGAGCGTATTTTGTGGCTGCACCACGGTTACCTGGCCGGCGACGACACCGACTCTCATATCGACACGCTGGCCCGGTTTTGCAGTGAAGATACAATCGCTTATGTGAAGTGTACGGACGTTTCGGACGAGCACTACCAAGCGCTGGCCGCCATGGAGGCGGAGTTGCAACAACTGCGGAAGTCCGACGGGCAGCCGTACCGGTTGGTCCCCCTCCCCTGGCCCGACGCGTGTTATGCCGCTGACGGCCATCGCTTGCCGGCGACGTATGCCAATTTTTTGATTATTAATGGGGCGGTTTTGGTTCCGGTTTATGGCGTGAAGCAGGATGAGGAGGCGCTTGGCGTTTTGCGAGGCTGTTTCCCGGATCGGGAGGTGATCGGTATTAATTGCCGGGCATTGATTGAGCAGCATGGGTCGCTGCATTGTATTTCGATGCAGTTTCCAGAGGGGGTGGTTGTTTAGGCACGGTTTTTTTTATTCACCACAGAGTTAAACGGAGTAAAACGGAGTGACACAGAGCGTTATCTTGACTCTGCGGAACTCTGTGAAACTCCGTTTAACGCTGTGGTTAAAGAATTCACACATGCAAAAGCTAAAAATCGGGATAGTACAACAAAGCTGCATTGACGAGCGGCGGGCCAACGTAGAAAAAAGCATAGCCGGCATCCGGGCCTGTGCGGCGCAGGGTGCGCAATTGGTCGTCTTGCAGGAATTGCATACCGGCATCTACTTCTGTCAGGCCGAAGACGCCGGTCGCTTCGACATGGCTGAATCCATTCCCGGGCCATCCACCGAAGAATTTGGGCAAATAGCCAAAGAACTGGGCATCCTGCTGGTCACCTCGCTTTTTGAAAGAAGGGCGCCGGGGCTCTACCACAACACCGCAGTCGTATTGGAAAAAGACGGCAGCATTGCCGGCAAATACCGCAAAATGCACATTCCCGACGATCCGGCGTATTACGAAAAATTCTACTTCACCCCCGGCGACCTGGGATTTAAGCCCATCAGTACCTCTGTGGGCAAGCTCGGCGTATTGGTCTGCTGGGATCAGTGGTATCCCGAAGCGGCTCGGCTCATGGCTATGGCCGGCGCCGACATACTGATATACCCTACGGCCATCGGCTGGGCCTCCAGTGATGAAAAAGCCGAGCAGGAACGGCAATTTGGCGCCTGGTTTACCATACAGCGGGGCCATGCCGTGGCTAACGGATTAAACGTCATTTCTGTCAATCGCACCGGTTACGAGCCCGACTGGACGGGTGCTACGGGGGGCATTGATTTTTGGGGTCAGAGTTTTGTGGCGGGCCCGCAGGGCGAAATTTTGTATCATGCCCCGGCCCACGAGGAGGTTAATGCCGTGGTGGAGGTCGACCTTGCACGTACGGAGCAGGTGCGGCGTATGTGGCCTTTTTTCCGCGACAGGCGGATAGAGGAGTTCGGGGAGCTGACAAGGAGATACAGGGATTGAGGGGGAGAGGGTGAGAGTGTGGGAGGGAGGGATATTTACACTCTCACACTTTCACACTTTCACCCTCCCACACTCCCACACTCCCACACTCTCACCCTCCCACACTCCCACACTCTCTACTCTGCCCTTGCTCATCCAGCCACAATTTGGCCCGGAAAAGCGCCATAATTGACAGGGCGTCGGTAATTTGGCCGTTGAGGACCATCTCCAGGGCTTCGGAGAATTTCACCTTCTTCACTGTAATATCTTCCGTATCTTCGGGGTTGGCGGCGCCGAAGCTGAGTTCTTGAGCCAGGAACACCATGCCGGCTTCGTCGGTAACAGAATTCGAGGTGTGGAAATCCAGCAACTTCGTCCAATTGCCGGCGCTGATGCCGGTTTCCTCCAGCAACTCCCGTTTCGCAGTCTCCAACGGCGATGTTCCCAGTGGGCAGCCTCCTTCGGGTATTTCCCAACTGTATTGATCAATGGTGTAGCGGTATTGGCCTACCAGCCAGGTATAGCCTTCTTCGTCGAGGGGGACGATGCCGATGGCCAGGTTGTGGAAATGCACGACGCCGTATATGCCGGGATTGCCGGCGGGGTTTATCACCTGGCGATGCGTGACGCGTATCCAGGGATTGCGGTATACTTCCTGATTATCAATTGTTTGCCAGGGATTTTCCATTATTTTGATTTTTATTTACAAAGGCGCTGAGGGCACTAAGTAGCACAAAGGTCTTTTGCTATTGGCAGCTTTACAAATACCCTTTCATGGCGTAAGCCAGGCAGCCTACCCATTCCTTAATCAGCAGTTCCCAGCGGTAGAAGCACAATTTTTCCGGAAAAAGCCAAAACTCGGGTTCCAGGCGGCGGTTTTCGCTAATAAAATCCACCGGATAGGGCGTAGGGTTAATGCCTACTTTATCAAAACAGCCTTTGGCGCGTTGCATATTCCAGGCTGAGGTAATGAGCAGGCAGGAGGCATTGGGGTATTGGGCGTCAAGAATTTTTTTTGAAAAAAGAGCCGTTTCCCAGGTATTACGCGAATCGGGTTCGATGATAATGTCTTGAGGGGGAATACCCAGGCGCAGCAGGTATTCGCGGACCTCCTTAGCTTCTGAGTATTGCTGGTTGTAGAGGTTGCCCGAGCCGCCGCTGAGCATGATTTTTCTAATTTTTCCAAGGCGGTATAGTTCCAGGGCATTCACAAAGCGGTTGCCCCTTTCGCTCAGATTGTGCAGGCCATGGCTTTCGGAAAGACTCGAATTGGAATAACCGCCGAGTAAAATGCCAATGTCGTAGGGTTGAACAATTGATTCAACGCGCGTGCCGTTGGGCTCCCACCACAAATAAACCTGGTTGCAAATAAAATGATTGCTAAAAAAGAAAAATAATCCAACAGCGACATACAATGAACGGCGGCGCCATTTTTCATTTTTTAAAAAAACTGCCGTCAATAATGCTATGGCGATCCAGGTGACCGGTTTAATTATAAATACCAGCACTTTCGACAGAAAAAAAAACATATAATTGGATTTTTATGATTTGAAGATAGACAGGATGCCGGGCTGTGCGACCATTATGCAGGAGGGGGCGATCTTTGGGACTGTGCCTGTGCGACGGTTGCCGGTCGTTGAGCGGAGTCGAAACGAGACTCTTTCAGCCCGGTAGCGGTTTGGGAGCTTTGGGATCCAAGCCTTACTGATACTTCGCGCCCTTTGGGCCTTTGTAACAAACCCGGGCATAAGCTATTTCTTTAACAAAAAGGCTCAAAAACCACACAAAGTCACTAAAGTATAAAGCTATAAATTTATAAACGAAACCGGCAACCCACAACCAAGCAGCCCTCAATTTATTTATTTACATGCCAAAAGGCCCCGGCCCTTCCAATAATTTAGCAATAAAATAATTCAGCATATAAGGTTTGAAGAAGATAAAGAGGAGCAGGGTAAAGGCAACGCCGTACACAGCGCCCCAGAAATGTTCGTAATGGCCGATATTATCGCCGCCTCGTTTATCCATATAAGAAGAATACCAAAGGTAGGCCACGCCAAAAATCATAGCGGGCAGGGGTGGAAATAAAAACCACTGCCAGGGGTTAAAAATGATATAAGAAAACACGAGCGCGGAAGTAGCGCCCGAAGCGCCAAGCGCAGCATATCCGTAATTATCCTGGTGTCGAAGATATGATGGAATAGAAGCCATTACAATAGCGCTAATATAGAAAAACAGGAAAATAAGTCGGCCGTTCAGCGCCCCGAACAAAGATCCAAAGACGATTTCGGCAAATTCGCCAAACTGGTAGAGCACAAACATATTGATCAGCAAATGCCCCCAGTCGGCATGAATAAAGCCGCTACTCAGAAACCGGTACCACTGTCCGGAGCGTTTCATGGTAGCGGGTGCAAACAGCAGTTTGCCTCTCATGTCGTAATTGCTGAAAGACTGAATCGAGATAATGGCGGTCATGATCACCAGCACAAGGGTCATACTCATAGTTAGAAAGATTCAGATTTACAAATAGGCTTATCAGGCATTGTGATAAGGTTCATTGCGCAAGATACTCATCGCGCGGTAAAGTTGTTCCAATAAAAACAAACGCACCATCTGGTGGGAAAAAGTCATTTTTGACAATGCCAGTTGGGCGTTGGCTTTGGCGTATACTTCGCTTGAAAAACCATAGGCGCCGCCCACCAGAAAAATCAGGCGTTTGGCGGGCAACATCAGCCATTGGTCGAGTTGCTGCGCCAGCGCTTCTGAGGTATACTGCGAGCCTTTTTCATCGAGCAGGATCAGAAAATCTTCTTTTTTCAGCCGGTTCAGCACCAGTTCGCCTTCTTTATCTTTGAGTTGAACGGCAGACATTGTGCCGGCGTTTTTCACATCCGGCAAGACTTGCAGTTCAAAAGGCAGGTATTTTTTAACCCTTTTTTCGTAGAGTTCGATACCCTCTTCGAGATAGCGCGCATTAGTTTTCCCTATGACCCACAGTTCAAGTTTCATAGGCCGTTATTGTTGCGAAAGCGCATAGAGTTCCTCAATGAGTGTATGGCGCTCGGGATAGGCATGAGTAAACTCCTCTACCAAAAGTTGTGCAATATCGGCGCCGCCAATAGTGATGAGGTGCTCGATAAGCCGGCGGATATTCCGGGAAGTAACCCTGCCGAGGTGGTCTTTGAGGTAGAGGTGCAGCCACTCCTTATACATGGCTTTCACTTCTGCGGGATAGACGGGTAGCAGGAGCCTGTCAAATTCTTGTAACAGGATTGTAGAGCGACTACGTCGGATCAAATCGAGGAGTAGGTCAAGTTGGCGGGCGTCGGCATAACAGTGGGCCATCGCGGTTTGTTTTCGGGGCGATTCGGGCCATTCGCCTATTTCAACCATCATGGAAAGGCGAAGTTGGGGCCAGCCATTGCCGGCGGCTTGCCGTGCCTGGTCCAGGCAGGTTTGATCCAGGCTGCTGAGGAACAGCCGGGACGCCCAGCGGGCGATATCGGCGGTATTATTTTCATTGACGGCTACTTCCAGCAAAATTTTTTCCAAATCCTGTCGCTGGGCGGGGTCCTGGAAGCGGTCGAGCGCCTGCTGGGCAATTTGTTTGACCCGGCTGTAATTTTTTTCCTGACGGCCCTTTGCCAGTGCAAAATACAGCACATCTGCAGCATTAAGTGAATGGCTGCGCAAGAGTTGGTCGAGATCCTGGAGGCGGCCTGCTTTTTCCAGCAAATCGAGTTTAGTCAGGATCAGCGGCGACAAATCCCGTTTTTCCCAGTAATAGCGGTCCAACAATTCGTCGAAATACGCCAGCAGGGCGGCATAGCGGGCCTCGTCGCCGGCCATTTGTACCAACAGTGCAAAAAAGTGTTTATCGATGCCGGCGTTGCGGTACAGCAGTTTTTTGCTTTCCCCGAGGCAATAGTGCCAGACGCGATCGGAGAGCGCCGGCGGCAGCGGCAGGTCGAGCAGGCGTTTAAGCAGTTTGAACGTTTGGGTCAGATGTGCCGAAACCGGTTCGCCGTATTCTGTTTTGCGCAATACCGGCGTAGCTTTTTCGATTATACGCTGGGCAAGATCAAAAACTTCTGCATACCACTGCTTGGCCATCAATTCATCAAGACGTTGTTGCAGAGTAGCAAGCACCTTCTCCACTTTTTGCACGCCTCGCCGGGTAAAGGTGCGATCGGGGCGGCGCGCGTCAGAGATCGCGCTGTCGAGCAACTCTGCGTATTTTTCGCCGTCGATGCCTGCATTTACATCGGTTGCAAAGCGGGTTTTGATAGCAATAGAAAAATGCCTGTTGTGGCGCGCATAAGCCTTCAAAAAGTCAAGCAGTTCCTGATGATCGACTTGTTCCAGGATAGCGGAGACTGTTAGTTTGCCGGTCTTATCTTTGGGCGGCGGGGGCGGCGTTTTAAGGGTTTTATCAGTCAATTCGCGGCGCAGGCGCAGCAAAACGGCGCCCAGGTGTTCACAACGGCCCTGGCTACGGAATGCGGCGCAATCGCAAGAAGCGGCGGTCACCTTACGAGGGGTGATTTTCACCTCCACCTCATAGTTGCGGTCTGCTTTAACGGTAGCCACCCAAAGGTGTTTATCCACCTCTTCGAGATGCACGATACTGTTTTGGTCGAGCAGCAGTTCGCTGCGCAGCAAATCAGTTTCCGGGAAAACGCGCTCTATGTCAGCCAGCAAAAAATTCATTCACCAAATATTACTGAATAATAGGCTCGCCAATGTACACTTTGATCTCGGGCGATAACTTGATACGTATTTTCACGACCAAAGGTTCCCTAAGCGTAGCATAAATTCTGCGGTGAAGGGTATAAGTCGTTTTGATGGTTGTAAAAACCGAAGTAATAGCCGCACTGGAGCGGTTTTCATCCAGGATTTTCTGCACGTAATCAGGCGTAAATTGTTCGTGTTTGCCTTTGAGCTCCACTTCGAGCGAGGGGCTTATAGCTACGCCAAGAGCCAGGCTGGTGACCTCGAGGCCGTAGACTTCCAGTTTGGGAAACACTTGCAGCCATTCATCGATCAGCTTATAGCTTTTCTCCTTGGCATTATCGCCCAATGAATTCGCCTGATCCATGATTGCTTCGGAAGCATCCTGCAATGTGCGAAGCAGCTTGTCGAACATATACGCTGATTTTAGTGAAATGCAGGAAACATAAGACAGGATGACCTACCTGTTATTGCAAATCACTTAATTTTTAGTATGGTTACTGTTTGAATTTGATTTCACCGCCTACAGACGCTTTGCCCTCAATGATATCTATCAATGAATTAGCCACCGTTACCGTATTGCCATCTACTTTCGCGTTAGACATAGAAGCCTTTTTGACCTTGCCGGGCAGGTGGTAGATAGTTTTGTAACTTGCCGATTCCAGGAACATCTTCACGAAAGCCATATTTTCGTCGTCAGCGAGTTTTTCTGTGTCAGGCGCTACAATACGCGTCAATTTGCCCTTGGTGAGTTCGAAATTAATATCGCCTCCCGGCGTCATCATGCCGCCGCCGCCGAGCATCCCGCCCATACCTGTGCCGGTATCGATGTTCTTGAGCGCGCTTGACATTCTGGAGATATCTTTGATATTGGAGAACGGCAGGTCCATAGTAATCATCATTTTCTCCTGCGACTCGCTCATCACCATATGCATTGTCAGTTTTTCAACTACTTTGCGATCTTCGGGGCTCAGGTCGGCGAGTTTGGGATCGTCTTTAAAATGAATGACAGTATCCTTTTCCATTTCGCCTTCCGCTCCCTGCTGTTGCAGCGACTCGGCCATCATGCCCTTCATAAAAGGATCCTTGAACATAGCGCTCATATCCATGATGATCGCGTATTTTCCGGAGCCGTCGCGGTTAAGGTGTACTTCTTCCGTGATATCGAAGCAGGCAGTGAGGCCAAACATTAAGATCCCTGAAACCAGGGCAAGCATCATTTTTTTCATAACAAAAAGAATTACTGATTTTGTATTATTGCTCAAAAGTACATCATTACAACAGATACGCACCGATAAGTTTCGACCAATTAAGCGTATTTTTTTCCAAACTAACCCGGCGCTTAGACGTTTAATGGATTTAAACGACTCAATTTTGCTGAAAACAATGTCTATAGATAAACCTACCACACTCGGTCAGCTCAAAGCCGGCGGCTATCGTCCGCAATCGATCAAAGACGAAATGAGGGCCAACCTCATTCAAAAATTACAGCGTAAGGAAAAGATTTTCGACGGCATCATTGGTTTTGATGATACGGTGTTGCCCGATGTAGAACGCGCGGTATTGTCGCGGCACAATATATTACTGCTGGGCTTGCGCGGGCAGGCGAAAACCCGCATTGCCCGCCTGTTGATCCATTTGCTCGACGAATACATTCCCATTGTAGCCGGCAGCGAGCTCAATGACGACCCCATGCATCCCATTTCGCGTTATGCCAAAGACCTGATTGCCGAAATGGGCGACGATACGCCGGTGTCCTGGCTGCACCGCGATGAGCGCTACGTAGAAAAGCTGGCTACGCCCGACGTAAGCGTAGCCGACCTCATCGGCGACGTAGACCCCATCAAGGCGGCCACCATGAAGCTCCCCTACTCCGACGAAAGGGTGATTCACTTTGGGCTTGTACCCCGCGCGCATCGCAGTATCTTTGTAATCAATGAATTGCCCGACTTGCAGGCGCGTATTCAGGTATCGCTTTTCAATATTTTGCAGGAAGGCGATATCCAGATCAGAGGGTTTAAGCTTCGGCTGCCGCTGGACATCCAGTTTCTTTTTACGGCCAACCCGGAAGATTACACCAACCGCGGCAGTATTATCACGCCGCTCAAGGACAGAATAGAAAGTCAAATCCTGACGCATTACCCCAAAACCATCGAAATAGCACGGCATATTACCAGTCAGGAAGCCAAGTTGGCGCACGGTCAGCATCTGGTACAAGTACCCGACCTGTTACAAATACTGCTGGAACAAGTAGCTTTTGAAGCCCGAGAAAGCGAATACGTGGATGCCAAAAGCGGCGTATCAGCCCGTTTAAGCATTTCCGGCTACGAAAACCTGGTGAGCACCGCCGAAAGGCGCATGCTGCTCAATGGAGAAAACAGCACCCAGGCCCGCATCATCGACTTTTGGGGCGTAGTGCCGGCTATCACCGGAAAAGTAGAACTCGTATACGAGGGCGAGCAGGAAGGACCGTATAACGTAGCCATTGCCCTGCTCAACGATGCCATCAAAAAATCATTCCTTGCGCATTTCCCCAATCCCGACAAACTAAAAAAAGGGCAGGAGAAAGACCCCTACGGCACCATACGCGCCTGGTTTTCGGGGGGCAATACCATCGAACTGCTCAACGACTCGAGCGACAAGGTTTTTCACAAAGCGCTGGACAATGTGGCCGGCTTGCGAAAATTAGTGGAGTCAACGCTAAAAATCAGCGGCGATGAATCCTATCTTTACATGGAACTCGCTTTGCACGGGCTGGCAGCTTTCAATGTGATTAACAAAGGTATTCTGGAAGCCAGTTTTACCTTCCGCGATCTGCTGGCCGACATGCTCAACGACGATTTCGACGATGACTTTGACGAATAATTGCCGGTATGTTATTGCAAATTAACGCTTCTAATCCCGACCAGCGAAAAATTCAGCAGGTAGTGGATATCCTGAAATCAGGGGGAGTAATCATTTACCCCACCGATACCGTCTACGCTTTGGGCTGCGATATTACGAACCAGAAAGCGATCGAGCGCATCTGTCATTTACGGGGGCTCGACCCTTCCAAGGCCAGGTTATCGTTTATCTGCAAGGACATCAGCCAGTTGTCTGATTACACCATGCCGATTGACAATGCTGTTTTTCGCTTGATGAAAAAACATTTACCCGGGCCTTTCACGTTTGTATTCAGGGCCAATAATAGCGTTCCCAAATTATTAAAAAATAAAAAAAACACCGTAGGCATTCGCATTCCCGGCAATCCCATCGTACGGGCGCTGATTGAGGCCCTCGGCCACCCCTTGCTTACCACTTCCCTCAAATCGGACGACGAGATCCTGGAATATTTCACCGGCCCGGAGGATATCTTTTCCGATTTCGGCAAACTGGTAGATGCAGTTATTGACGGCGGCATATGCGGAAATGTGCCTTCTACGGTAGTAGATTGTACCGGCGATGAACCGGTGATAACCCGGCAGGGTGCGGGAGTGTTGGGGTAGGTTGTAGGTTGTGTCCGTTTATTGGTTTATAGGTTTATGAATGAGAGTGCAATAAACCTATAAACACATTAACTAACAGCGAACAGCGAACTCACTTCACAACAACCAGCGCATTTTGGCGGGGGACAATACGTCCGAAACTGGACAGATCGTAGCCGGCTTCTTTGGCTACTTGCAAAAAATCCGAAACATAATCATCTTCAACAGCTACCAGTAAACCGCCGCTGGTTTGGGGGTCGCATAGCAAATGGCGTTGGTCGTCATTGAGAGGGGCAATTTTGTGGCCGTAGCTATCCCAATTGCGATGGGTACCGCCGGGCACGCAATTTTCGCGGAGATAATGCGAAATAATTGCCCGGTCTAGTACCGGCGCCATATCAAAATAAATTTCAGCGCTCGCATTAGAAGCCTCGCACATCTCCGACAAGTGGCCCAGCAGGCCGAATCCCGTTACATCCGTCATAGCTTTCACATAGGGCAATCGGCCGAAAACCTCGCCGACCTTATTGAGTTTCACCATTGAATTACGGGCCAGAGCGTGGTGTTCGGGCAGCAATTTGCCTTTCTTTTGAGCCGTAGTGAGAATACCTACACCGAGGGGTTTGGTAAGGAAAAGCGAGCAGCCGGGAGTAGCGCCGCCGTTTTTCTTAAGGTTGGAGACCTGGAGCCTGCCGGTCACGGCAAGGCCGAAAATAGGTTCGGGGCTATCGATACTGTGGCCGCCGGCCAGAGGAATGCCGGCTTCGGCGCAGGCTTTGCGGCTGCCTTCCACTACCAGGTTGGCCACTTCAGCGGGCAACAGGTTGATAGGCCAGCCCATGATAGCGATAGCCAGAATAGGGCTGCCGCCCATGGCGTAAACATCGCTGATAGCGTTCACGGAGGCAATACGCCCAAAATCTTCGGGATCGTCGACAATCGGCATAAAGAAATCGGTAGTGCTAACAATAGCCGTACCATCGCCGAGTTCGAGCACAGCGGCGTCGTCGCGCTCTTCATTACCTACAAGTAATTGAGGGTAAAATAGTTTTTCCGACTGGTTTTTGAGGATGGTGTCCAGCACTTTGGGGGAAATCTTGCAGCCGCAGCCGGCTCCGTGGCTGTATTGGGTCAAATTATAGGACGATTGTTGCATTAGTTAAGAATTTGGGGGGCAAATTTAGCAAGAAATCTGACTGTCGGCCAATTGAATCAATTCAGCGGCGATAGTTGTCGACGTTTTTTCGCCGGCTTCATAAGACAGAATTTGGGGGCAGCGCGTTTTCCTGTCGATGGTATTTTGGTAGGCTTTGTCGTAATACACCAGCGCTATTTCAGCCGCCCGGGCAAAATCATCGCAGTCCAGCGCTTCCAGTGCGGCTTTCAGGTGTTGTCCGCCCAGACGTTTTTGCAAACGCGAAAATGCGTCGATTAAATCCTGTTTGGGGAAACCGGCGTAGCCGGCAACCAACTGACGCACCCGGCGTTCGAGGGGTATTTCGAGTTTTATCAGTGGGGATTGACACATAAGTTGCCAGAATCCATCCGGCAGATAGACTTTGCCGATAGACCGGCTTTCGTCTTCCAGCCAGAGCCTGGCGCCGGCGGGTATATGTCGCAGCGCATCAAAAAGGTCATTTTCAAATTGCTCGATGGTGGGCTGGCGCTGTTCGCCCAGGGCGCCAAAAGACGAGCCTTTGTGATGGGCCAGCGCTTCGAGATCGACAACGTATTCTCCCATATCCTGGATGGCCTGAAGTACGGCGGTTTTGCCCGAGCCGGTATAGCCGCCCAAAATGACCAGGCGGTGCCAGGGAGCCGCCATTTTTTCCAATATCAGTTGGCGGTAGGCTTTGTAGCCCCCTTCCAGGCTGAGCACTTCAAATCCGGCCTGGCGCAACAGCCAGGCCAGGCTGCCGCTGCGCTGACCGCCGCGCCAGCAGTGCAAACGCACTTTTCTGGAAGGGGCCAAATGAAGGGCCTCTTCTACATACCAGCGCATTTTTGCGCCGGCGAATTCAAGTCCTTTCAGGAAAGCGGTTTCAGGACTAACCTGCTTGTACAAGGTGCCCACTTCTACTCTTTCCTCATTGCTGAACAAAGGCAGGTTACGAGCGCCCGGGATGTGTCCGCGTTCGAATTCAGCGGGGGTGCGCACGTCGAGTAAAACTTCGTCATCCCCCATTTCCCACAAAGCATCGGCTCGAAAAGACCAGGCCAAAACAGGTTATTTTTCTACCATCAATTTCTGACTTCGGGTATAATGCCCTACGGTGAGATGCATGTAATATACCCCGGCCGGTAGCCCGTCGAGTTCCAACATGGTTGAATACTGGCCGTGTTCTTCTACCTGCGCGTCAAATGTACGAATTATCCGCCCGGTAGAATCCTGCAAATAAAAATAAGCGGCGCCCTTCATTGGCGAGCTGAATTTAACTTCTACGTGTTGTTGAGCCGGGTTGGGCGCCAGTTGAAGCGAAAGCGGGTTTTCGCCTTTTATGGGATTGAGTCCCGTTGTTGCCGTTTTGGTCAGGTAAACAGCCAGTATTTGCCCGCTGGCATTGCTGAGATCGTCGCCGTTTAGCCAGAAAACGTTGGGTTGCGTGCTATTGATGCCCCCGACTATATAGCCGATGAGAACAGGCTGCCCGGCAGACATACTGCCGATATTGATGATATCGTTTTCGATCATGGGCGTATTGTACAGCGGGATAAACGCTGCTCCGGCGCCCAGCAATCCGGGCATTTCTACCGGCAGGCGAACCTCCTGCATCTGGCCGTCGGCAAAACGGGACACGCAACTGATGGTACGCACAAAGGGAACATCAGTATCTTCCACCAGTTGACCATTCTGATCAAAATAAAATTGGCTGATGCCGCCAAAAAACAGGGTGTGCATGGTATTGTTCACCGAATCGTACAAAGGCGCCTTGGCGCTATGGTAATGACTGAGGTATTGTACGAATTCGTTGTTGACGGTATATCCCGACGGCACTACATCAACAGTATTGAGAAAAGGAAGATCTTGATTATGCTGAAAAACGCCCGAAAAAGCGGTATAGCCGAATTCACCATTGGGAAAAACCTGAGGTACAAGATTATAGTCGCGGCGGTGCAGGTTAACTTCGTCAAACCAGCTTTGATAATCTGTTATTGCCAATTGACCTTGCGTATTTTCTATGCGAAAACGGCTTATTGAGTTGGTGTATACCTGTTCGAAACCGGGGCCGTGGTCGGGGCCCATAGGATTATAGCGGCCATTGAACAATTGGCCTCCTACAAGGTAAAACGTATCGCCTATGCGGCCTAATTCGCCGCCCGTGACGGCCATCCTGTCGTCTTCCAACTGCTGAAAATGGGCGGAAACAGGCTGCCCTTGAATAATAGCTTCAATGAGTGCAGGTACGTAGGCTACCGTCTAATAAGGGAACGTAATTTGATCATCTACCGATGCGCTATAAGCGTAACCGCCAATGAGATACAACTTGTCAAGATGCTGGTAGTGTTCCATGTTACTTGACTGCAGCTGCTCGCGAAGGCCGGTGGGCAGCTCTGTTAAGGAGCGCTGCCATACCTGGCCGGAGGTTATATCTACCACATATAGCCGGGTATTATTGCCGTCTGCGGCAAAAGTGGCAAAAGGCTGTCGGCGGTGCAGTCCATCAGTGCGCCCTCCCAACAGTAGCCATTTGCCCTGCCATTCAGCATGGGCAAAGGACTGGACGGCCGGCGCCTGGGATAAATTTACCGGCTGCAATTGAATGGAAAAAGGAGGCTGGGCCAACAGTAATTGGGGAAACAATAAAATCGTGAATAAAATAAGAAGAATAGTATTGCTTTTCATAATGCGAAATAATTTGAGGAGCGCAAGATAATCGATCCCGCACTTACAAATAGTGACAAACATCACTTTGATAATTCAGGATTAAAAAGGCCAGTGTAAAACTAAATGCCTGCTTATTGCATTTATGTTTGAATACTCCAAGTTATTATCATTTTTTCATCAATGGCATCTACCCTACCGAACATGCAAGTCATTCGCCTTCCATACGCGCAAGTACCTCAACTCGCAGTCAAAGACAAAGCCTATGCGGGCGCCGATCCCAGGCTAAGGCCTTTTTATGCCCATGAAATGTCTATTTCGGGTTTTGCACAGGCTATCCGCAACCGGTTGCAACAGGCGCCCGACCGGCAACTGCTGGTCGAGACGCTCTTGCAGCAATACAATGAGTTACCCGCATCAGAGCCGGTGTTGGCTAATATTAAAAGTCTTGCCGATTCGCATACCTTTACGGTAACGACGGCGCACCAACCTTGTCTATTTACGGGGCCTTTGTATTATATTTTTAAAATTATCTCTACCATTCGGCTGGCTCGCGAATTGGCCGTTGCTTATCCCGACTATCGCTTTGTCCCGGTATTTATCAATAGCGGTGAAGACCACGATTTTGAAGAGGTTAATCACACATTTATTTTTAATAAAAAACTAACCTGGGAAAGCGGAGAAAGCGGCCCTGTGGGACGCATGAAAACCTCATCGCTAAAGCCGGTACTCGAAGAACTGCGCAGTATATTAGGGGCATCGGACCACGCTGCCGGGCTATATCAACTGTTTGAAGAAAGCTATACGCGTTTCGAGCGCTACAGCGATGCCACGACTTACCTGGTGCACCAATTATTTAAATCATACGGGCTCATCGTACTTGATCCCAACAAACCCGCGCTGAAACGCGCATTTGTTCCTTTTGTCCAACGCGAGTTAATAGAGCGGCCTTCAAAAGCGCTGGTAGATCAAACCGCCGAGGCGCTCGAAACTGCCGGTTTTTCTGGACAAGCGCATGCCCGGGAGATCAACCTGTTTTATTTGGGCGAGCAGTTTCGCGAGCGTATAGTTTATGAAAACGGCCGCTACGAAGTGCTGAATACGGAGATACACTTCACCGAAGACGCCATATTATTTGAATTACAACAACATCCTGAACGCTTCAGCCCCAACGTGATTATGCGTCCTGTTTTCCAGGAGGCTATTTTGCCTAACCTCGCCTACGTAGGCGGCGGCGGAGAATTAGCCTACTGGCTGGAACGCAAATCCCAATTCGAGTTATTTGGGCTGCCTTTTCCCGTATTGGTGCGCAGAAATTCCGTGTTGTGGATTGACAAAAACAGCATGCAACGATTGGGAAAGTTAGGTTTGGACGCCTCCGATCTATTTGAAGACACAGAGCTGCTCATCAAGCAATATGTAAATGCCCAATCGGAAAGCGAGCTCAACCTGGAGCCGGAAAAAAAACAGCTTTTGTCGCTGTTTGAATCGATTAAATCAAAAGCGCAAAAAATAGACCCTACCCTGCCGGCGGCTGTTATGGCTGAACACGCCAAGCAACTGAAAGTACTGGAACAATTGGAAGGACGACTGGCGCGGGCTGAAAAGCAGCGCCATGAAACCGCTATTCAGCAAATCCGAAATCTGCGGGAGAAGTTTTTCCCCGGCAATGGGCTGCAGGAACGCTATGACAACTTCAGCGCGTATTATGTCAAATACGGTCCCGCTTTTTTTGACATGCTGCTGGCGCATTTGCACCCGCTGAAACGGGATTTTTTGATAATGATAGAATTATGACAAGTTGGCCCCAGCAACTCCTGCGCGATGGGTATAAAACGCCATCGCGCAGGAGCGGAGCCGGGCGCTATCTCATCAATGTCACATCGCCCTTGAAGAGCACCACCTCGCCGTCAATAAACTCAACTTCGGCAAACCAGACAAAGACATTGGCATTATACAATCTCGACCTGAAAGTGCCGTCCCAGCCATAAGCGGGATCGTTGGTCGGGAAGTTGTATACTTCAAATACCGATTCGCCCCAGCGGTTGAAGATGAGGAACGACCTGACCACCGACACATCCTGATCGGAGAAGATCAAAAGCCGGTCGTTGATACCATCGCCATCGGGAGAAAATGCGTTGGGCACAAAAATATTGCGGGTTTTATCAACGTAAACCGTAACGCGATCTGTGGTTGAACAGCCGTTGAGATCCACGAGCGAGCCGGTGAAAGTCACTGTTTGCAGCGGGCTAATCTGGTGTTCGAGACAATCCAGGCAATCGAAGAAGTCATTTTCACCCCATTGGAATTGCGCTACCTGCGATGGATCGATATTAAAAGTAGCTCGCAGGTTGGCGTCGTCGCCCAGGTCGATGTATTGGTCTTCCCCCAAATCGAGCATCAGGTCGTTGCCCTCGGGAATAAACACTTCGGTGGCGTATTCACAGCCTATAGCATCTTGAATGACGATATTGTATACTCCGGCGCCTAATTGCGGGAAAGCGCTTTGCGATACAAAACCTGCACCATTGACATTGTAAAGATAGGGCGATTGGCCGCCGGTAACTGCTTGTATCACAATACTTCCATCCGTATCGCCGAAACAAGTAGGACCATCAACGGCCAGTGCGGCATCGGTGGGCCTGTCGGGGTTCAGTTCCACTACTACCTGGTCGGTGGCGGTACAACCATTGTTGACATTAGTGACAAGCAGCGTATACGTACCCGGTTGATCGGTTTGAACGACCGTAGTCGTTGCAAACGGCGTTTGCAAGAAAGCGACTTGCCATTCGTAAGTGAATTGCGGCCCCGCAGAAGACAGCGAACCATTGAGCGTTACTTGCGGAGATACGCAGTTGAGTTCCTGATCGGCGCCGGCTGCTGCCACAGGAGGCGTGATATCCTGGGTTACGGCCACTGCGTCGCTTTGTTCGCACCCGTTATCAGTATTCAACACACTCAGGCTGTATGCCCCGGGCTGATTGACCGATACAAAAGGATTGGGGCCAGAATAAATAATCTGTCCCGAGGCGTTAGTCCATGTGTAAGTATACGAATCCCCCGTTGAAGAAGCGCCACCGTCAAGCGTAACGCTGGGCGAATAGCAATTGATCAACTGCGGCAGGCCGGCTTCGGCCGTGGGCAGTTGCCGGTCTTCTACAACGGTAGCGCTGGCGGTATTAGAGCATCCCGTTGAGTTGTCGGTTACCTCCAGTGTAAATTGTTGCGCTACGGTTGCCGTGAAGTTCAAGTTAGTAGCTCCGGGTATCGGGTTGCCGAGTGCGTCGAACCACTGGTAGCTGATTGTTGAACCGGTGGCCGAGCCGGCGCCTGAAATGGATACGTTATTGACCGTACAGGTTAGCTCGGCGAGGGCATTGGCAACGGCGACCGGCTCCTGGGTCAGGTCGGTAACGCCCGTTGACGAAGGCAAGGACTGGCATTGATGCAGGGTATCAACAACGATCAGAACGTAATTGCCGGCCTGGAAAACTACCGGATTGGCTTGTGAGCCGTTGTTGGCATTGATTCCCGGGCCGCTCCAGTTGTATTCATATTGAGCGCCGGTACTGGAGCCGCTGCCACCCAATGTAACGCTGCTGTTGTTGCAATCAATTACCGAGTTACCCCCCGCGTCTGCAATGGGCAGGCTGACAGGATTGATAAGAATGGATTGCACATCAGAACAGCCAAAGCTATTGGTCACGGTCAGCGAATACGACCCTCCCTGACTGATATCTGTGTTGGCGTCCAAATCGCCGTTTGACCATTGGTAAGCCGCAAAACCAGGAGTTGCCGATAGCGCAGTAGAACTGCCCACGCAGAAAAAGGTTTGTCCCGAAATATCAAAGTCGGGCAATTGATTTTCAACGACAATCACGCTGGCCGAGGCAGAACAGCCATTAAAATCAGTGACAGTAACACTGTAAGCGCCTGGCGTCAAAGCCGTTATCTGCTGGTTAAGCGAACCGGTAGACCAAACGTAGTCGTCATAACCGCTGCCGGCGTTTAAGGTAGTTGACGCGCCTTCACAGAAAGACGGCACACCGCCAATAATGGGCGTAGGCAGTGCGTTTTCAACAACCATCACCTCCGTATCGCCGTTACAGCCGCTGGCATCGGATACAGACACGGAATAACTGCCGGGAGTATTAACCGTAATACTGGGTGTGATGGCGCCGGTAGACCACAGATAAGTAGCGAAGCCGATACCTACACTCAAGGTTGTCGAGCCATTTTCACAAAAGGCAAGGTCGCCGGTTACCACTGGAGACAGTTCAGTAGCCTGGATAACATTAATCGATGCCGACCCGCTGCAACCGTTGGCGTCGGTTACAGTAAGCCCGTATTGGCCGGGCGTGTTGACCACCAGTGTCGGGTCGCCGGTGTTGTTCGACCATTGATAAGAGCTGTATGTGCCGCCTGCATTCAGCGTTGTAAATCCGCCGATACAGAATGTTGAAGAGCCGCCTATGGTCACTTCAGGAAGGTCATTTTCGACTATGCCCACCGTAGCAGAGCTTATACAGCCATTGACATCGGTGACTGTTACGCTGTAATCGCCGCCGTCCACAACCGTGATAGTCTGGCCGGCGCCGTTATTTGACCAGCTATAAGCGGTATACCCCGCTCCGGCATCCAGTTGAATGCTCTGCTCGGAACAAAACTCGGCAGGTCCGGTAATCACAGGCGGGGATACGGTATACAAAGCGGTATTGACATTATTTGTCGTAATACATCCGTTAGCGTCAGTCGCAGTAACGCTATAATTACCCGGTGTAGTAATAGTAATTGCCGGGGTATTTTGGTTGTTGGACCATGCGTAGCTTACAAAAGCGCCCTGAGCGGATAACGTGGTATTAGTACCCGGACAGAACTGGGTAGCGCCGGTGATATTGGGAACTGCGGTATTAAAATTCGCCAAAACAGCGTCATCGGTACCCACACAGCCATTCGCATCGGTGACAGTTACAGAATAAGCGCCGGGCGAATTCACCGTACTGCTGTTAGTTGTTGATCCGCTCGACCAATTATAGGTACTGAAGTTGTTACCCACTGAGAGAGTTGTTGACGTACCCGGACAGAAATTCAAAGCGCCCGTAATGACCGGCGCCGGCAGGGCCAAGGCCGTAACATTGACGCTCGTCGAGCCTTCGCAGCCATTAGCATCAGTGACCGTTACTGAGAAGTTGCCGGCTGTCGTAACGGTAATTTGTGATGTGGTATCGCTATTCGACCACAGATAATCCACATAATTGCCGGGCACGGCGAGTTGCGTAGAAGTATTGGTACAGAAAGACAAAGCGCCGGTAATTTGGGGGCTAGGCGGTACGAACTGGCTTACGCTAACGCTTGTATTGCCCGAGCAGCCAAAGGCGTCGGTTACGGTAACACTGTAAGTATTCGGAGTGGATACCGAAATCTGGGAATTGGTACTGCCGTTTGACCAACTATAGCTTGCAAAACCTGCATTTACGCTGAGCGTGGTATTGTCGCCCGGGCAAATTGAAAGCACGCCGGAAATAGACGGCATCAACTCCGTGAGTTGGACGACGTTCACCGATTGGGAGGCCGTACAGCCGTTGGCATCGGTCACCGTCAGCGAATAAGCGCCGGGGGTGTTTACTGTTAAAGTCGGAGTTGTTGCAGTAGTCGACCAAAGGTAAGCGGTAAATCCTGGCGTTCCGGTAAGCGTGGTTTGCCCGCCGATGCAATAGCTCAATTCGCCCGAAATTTGCACTGTCGGTTGTGAGAATTGCGTCACTTCAATATCGTCGCTATTAGAACAACCGTTGGCGTCAGTCACCGTAACGGCATAAGTGCCGCCGGTATTGACGGTAATAGTGGGGCCATCGCCGGCATTCGACCAGGAATAAGTTGAAAAGCCGCTGCCGGCGTTAAGTGTAGAAGATTCGCCCTGACAAATGCCATTATCCCCTGTGATATTCACAACAGGAAGATTATTTACAGTTAAAGCGGCTGAAGTTTGACCAAAACAACCATTACTATCGGTAACAGTCACGCTAAACGTACCCGAGCTATTGAGCGTAATGGTGCTGGTTGTATCACTGGTTGACCACAAATAAGCATTGTAGGCTGGAGTTACGCCCAGCGTAGCGCTTTCTCCCTGGCAAATGGCCAGATCGCCGGTGATCGAGGGCATTGGAACAGGATAGTTACCCACATTTACAACATCCGTTCCTTCGCAGCCATTGCCGTCGGTAACCGTTACGCTGTAATTGCCTGTGGCGGTTACGGCAATAGAATCAGTTGTCAGGCTATTTGACCATAAATACGAATTATAAGTCCCATCCACGCTCAAAGTGGTAGAACCGGTATTTGTGCATATTTGAAGCGCACCGACAATATTGGGCGTGGGGCTTGCAAATTCGTTGACGACTGCAGTGTCTGTGCCTTGGCAGCCGTTGGCATCCGTCACCGTCACACCTATATTTCCGGGGCCGGAAACGCTGATCGTCGGCGTTGCAGCTCCTGTAGACCAAAGATAACTATTGTAGGCGCCGACGCTCAACGTACCGGTGTCCTCCGGACAAATATCCAGATCGCCGGTGATAGTGGGCGAGGGTGGCTGGAGCGCCGTTACAGTAGCCGACCCGGAACCGGTACAGCCATTCGGGCCCGTAACAGTTACGCTATAAGTACCTGGAGTGGAAGTAGTTAGCGTTTGCCCTATTGAACTATTCGACCATAAATAAGAAGTAAAACCCGTTCCCGCATCCAGCGTAGTAGATTGGCCGGGGCAAATGGTGAGGTCGCCCGAAATATTGGCAGTAGGGGTAGCATTCTGAGATACCGTCACAGAGGCAGTTGCCGAGCAGTTGAATACATTGGTCACTGTTACCGAATACGTGCCGGGCGTATTAACGTTGATGCTGTTGGTAACGGCATTATTCGACCATAAAACAGAACTGAAGGGCCCGCCTTGAACGGTCAGCGTTGTGCTGCTACCCGGGCAAATAGTCAATGCGCCGGAAATACTGGGGTTAGGGCTGGGCGCATTGGTAACTTGTACCTGTGCGGTACCTTGGCAACCTGCGGTGGTCATGACTGTAACGGCATACGTACCGGGAGTAGTAACGGTAATTGCGGGAGAAGTGGCGTTATTTGACCATTGATAGGCTGCAAATCCTAATGTTGCACTCAAAGTAGCATTACCGCCGGAACACAGGGAAGTATTGCCGGCAATGTTCACCACCGGCGGTGGTTCGGGGAATACGTTTACTGTTGCCGAGCCAAAGCAGCCCAGGGCATTGGTGACTGTCACGCTATAGGTACCAGGCAGGTTGACAACCGTAGCCATACTATTGGAACCTGTAGACCACTGGTAGGTGGCAAAACCCGGGTTTGCAGTGATGACAGCCGCCCCGCCAACACACACATCGAAGTCGCCTGTAATAATGGGCATAGGTCCGGGTTCAGGAGTCACATTGACAGAAGCGGTGGCAGTACATCCGCTGGCGTTTGTAACAGTTACGGAGTATGTACCGGTTTGAGTAACGGGCAATGTAGAAGTAGTGGCTCCTGTATTCCAGGTATAACTTGTAATACCGATACCTGTAGCAGAAAGTATGGAAGTTTGCCCCTGGCATATCGTTAAATCTCCCGCTATATTTACGGTTGGAGGAGGCGCCACAGTGATGGTAACGACGTCTGATTCCACACAGGGATCGTCGTTGACAGTCAGGGTGTAAGTAATAGAGCCCGTAAAATTGGGAGGCAATAAAACCAATGGATTAGGAGAAAAAGGGTTGCTGAGGAAATTAGTGCCGCCATTAGTGCCGGTCCAGCTATATGTGGGCGAATTTACAGCTCCTGGCGCACTGCCCTGTAGCTGAATGGGCGGTGCGCCCACACATATGGTTTGGTTGGGTCCTGCATCTACAAACAAGTCGCAGTTGGGATTAACTGTACAGTCGAGAAAAGGAGCGGCAGACCCCGACCAGTTGAGTGAAAAACCGCTTGAAGAGCTGATGAAGTTATCGATCAACAGATAATAGCCTTGCCCGGGCTGTACGGTCATGGCCGCCACAAAGCCATCGCCGCCGGCGCCTTCCGACACATCGGAGGTGCCCATGCCCAAACCGGTTTGAGGACAAAATCCGCAGGCTGAACCGGCATAGGAACACCTGATAGGCGCTCCCAGCATATCACAATCCACGTTAGGGCCGAAAATGGCAAAATCGTAGTCCTGCCCAGGCCCTGCATTGGGGTTGATGACAAATTCGATGATACTATTGGGGGGCATTGTTGGCTGGAAAGCAAAATAATACCACACCGACTGGTGTTCACCTGTGAGACAGCCGTCATTGTTGTTGGGGTTGGCAAAGTCGTTGATACCAGGACCGGATGGGTTGAAATCAATGGCCCCACTGGAGCATATCACGCCGGCCTGGCTACAATCAGGCCCTTGTGCAAGAGCAAACAACGGCATTAAACAATACAAAAACAAGAGTGTAGAATTTCGAATATTCATAGTTGTTGTTTGTTTACAATTTTTTTATGCGTGAAAGAAAACCAGCCATTCGGCCAATTGGCAACCAAATGGAGTGGGGCGAGGTGCGCATGCCAATTCTGATTGGCAAAATTCACACAAATTTAACTGTAAATTTTTAATGGAGCGACATAAAAAAAAGCAAAGCGCAGCGACAGAGAACAATTCAATCGCTGCGCTTTGGGTAATCGCAATAAATTATCGGAGAAGCGTCAGGTCGCCTTTAAATAATTCGACGCTGCCATCAATAAATTCGATTTCTGCTACATAAACAAAAACGCCGTTGTTATGGGGTTTTCCCAGAAAGTTGCCATCCCAACCGGTACCAGGGTTATTGACTTGCAGCATTGAGCCTTCGTACACCTTTCCTCCCCATCGGTGTAGAATGGTGAGCGATCTGATTATTTTGACGTCGCTGTCCCCAAAAATAAAAAACCGGTCGTTTTTTCCATCGCCATTGGGCGAAAACACGTTGGGTATGTAGACCCGCCTGGTCTGATCGACATATAAATATAGCACGTCGCGAGCAATACAGCCGTTGGTATCCACTACTTCGCCAACGATAGCCGTAGTTCGCCAAGGGGCGATGGTATATTCCCGACAGTCTTCACAAAGCAGCGTATCACTACTTAGCAAAAACAGGCGGGAAATAGCGTCGTCGGACAGATTGAGTTGAACTTCAATATCAAATGACTCGCCCAATTTGACGTATTGGTCGTCTCCCAATTCAATTTGCGGGTCGGTGCCCGGCTGAATAATGATGGCCGTATCCCATCGACAGCCGTTGACATCGATGATTTCAAGGTCGTATGCGCCTGAACTGAGTTGGTTGAGGCCCGATTGACCATCAAATAATACATCATCTATAATATACTGATATGGCGGCTGGCCGCCCCGCACGCTAACAATCTGGATAACGCCTGTGGCATCGCCGTAACACTTGGGTGATAACACCTGAATATGCTCGGCGCGCGGATAGTTGTCCAATAAAGTCACCAACACTTCATCAAAGCCCGAACAACCATTTTGTGTATTGGTAACTTGCAAGGTATACACGCCGGGTTGGTTAACGGATGGATTCACGGGTTGGCCCAGCGCATTCAGCCATGCCGCTTCAAAATGCTGACCGGTAGGCAGTTCAGCGGCTGTTAGCGTTACCTGCGCATTGATGCAGTCAATCGACAGCAAAGAATCTGCAACTATAGCGACTGGAGCAATGGTATCAATTGATACAATGGCGCTATCCGTTGCGGTACACCCCGTACTAAGCGAAGTAACATTGAGCGTATACACCCCGGGGCGATCAACAGCCGGATCAAGGACTTGATTCCCGGATATTATTTGTCCACCGGCGGTTTGCCAGTTTATTTCGAATTGCTCGCTGCTACCGGCGTTGGCAATTGAACCGTTTAATTGGAGGAATGTAGCATAACAATTCAACGTTTGATCAGGACCGGCATCGATATCGGGGTATTGAAAGTTGGCAGCCACGGTTACTGATGCCGTATCTGCGCACCAATTCAGCGTGTTGATGATACTTAGAGAATATGAACCGGGCGTGCTTACTTGTAGCGTCGAACCTATTTGACCGGAGATTGGCTGACCATTGCCGTCTAGCCATTGGTAAACGAAATCGCTGCCTGCCGAAGACCCCTGGCTGGTAATATTGGCAACTGTGGTATTGCAATCGATCGTATCGGTTACTGTGGGCGATACAATCGGAAAAAGCCGCGCATCTGATACCGCAACAGAATCCGGAATAGAGATGCAACCGCTTAACATATCGGAAATTACCAGGATGTATATGCCAGGATCGTGTACTACAGGCTGGGGCATTTCGGCATTTGCAGGAGTAATACCCGGGCCCTGCCAGTTGTATACCCAGTTTTGTTGCCCTGTACCCGGTTGCGTTCCAATTTGAACATTTGTATTAAGACAATTGATCTGCTGGTCGATACCCGCCTGAGCAACCGGAAGTGCCTCCTGTTGTATGATAATTGCGGCAGCGGTAATACAACCATTGGCGCCGGTAGCTACAGCTTCATAAATACCCGGTTGGTCAACCATGACAGGGTTGGAAGGGTCGTTGTCATTCCAGATAACCGATACAAAATTGCCCGTTGCCTGCAATAAGGTACTTGAACCGGCACATAAAAAGTTGCTGCCTTCAATACTTAACTCAGGCGCATCGAGCATTGTCACCTCTGCAGATGCAGAAGCCCTGCAACCATTAATGTCTGTTACAGTAACCGCGTACAATCCGGCTGCATCAACAACAAGTTGATCAGTTGCATGGTTTGTGTTCCAGTCATATTCAACAAAACCCGGGGTAGCTTGCAAAACCGTAGCAGTTCCTTCGCAAAATGTCTCCGATCCTGAAATTGTTACGTCAGGAATTGGAAAGGCTGTGATTATTATAGCTGACTGATTGCGGCAACCATTGGCATCTTCTACGGTAAGCTCATATAAACCGGGAGTAGTGATCGTAATGCCGATTGTACCTTCCCCTGTTGACCACTGATAAACAGGGTAAACGGCATTGGCCGTCAGATTAATACTATCATTGACACAAAGCGAAGCAGGGCCTACTATTTGAACGCTCGGAAGACTGTTTTCAACCACTTCAAACGGCACGCTCAATAAACAATTAGCTGTATCAATTACTATTAAGTTATAAATACCTGGCAATGAAGTGCTAAAGGTCGTCCCCGTTGTTCCGTCAGGCCACGAATAGGACAAATACGATGTACCGGCGTTGAAAAAGGCAGTTTCTCCTTCGCAAATAGCCGTTTGGGAAGGTATGGGCGGGGGAGAAACCTGATGACCGACAACCGTCACACCTGCAGATCCCTGGCAACCGTTGGCGTCGGTAACTGTTACGCCGTAATTTCCGGGGGCGCTAACTACAAGCGTCGGCGATGAAACGGCGCCAGTCCAGTTATATGTGGTAAAACCCGAGCCGGCGTCTAGAATGGTGGAGCCGTTTTCGCACAATTTCAAGCCGCCCTGTATATTGACCTGGGGTGCGCTTAAGGCATTGATCTGAACAGTATCGGCGCCGCTACAACCATTGACGTCTGTGACCGTAACGCTATAGATACCGGGCTGATCAACGGTAATTGCGCTGCCTGCTCCGCCTGCCGACCAGCTATAATCGACAAAGGGGGTTACCGTGCTGAGGGTGGCCATCGCTCCGGGACACAACCCCGGAGGCGCCGATAGTTGAACAAGCGGAGGTGCAAGTTGAGCAACGGCGATGCTATCCACAACCGAACAGCCATTGGCATCGGTAACAGTTACAGCATATTGACCCGGAATACTAACCTCAATAGCCTGCAGATTCAGGCCGCCTGTCCATGAATAATTGGAAAAACCCGGGCCTGCATCAAGCAAGACGCTTTCACCTGGGCAAAAAGCGGCGCCGGCGCCGAGGTCAATTTGCGGCAACGGCCACTGAGCAATGGTAACTGCGGCCTGGCCCTGGCAGCCATTGGCGTCGGTAACCAACACTCCAACCTGGCCGGTACCTGCAAATACGATGGCATCAGAAGTTTCCAGGGTGGTCCAGAGATAGGCGGAATATGTCCCACTAACCGAAAGTGCAGTAGCATCATTGGCGCAATACGTCAATGCTCCGTTTATTTGAGGAATGGGCAAAGGCAATTCAACAACCTCGATGGTATCCGTCCCCAGACAACCATTGGCATCTGTAACGGTAACGGAATAGGCGCCGGGGCTCGTCACTTGTAATTGCACGGCATCTCCCCCTCCCAACCAGGAATAGGTAGTAAACCCGGCGCCGGCGTCCAATATGGTTTGGCCTCCTGTGCAAAATGCGGTGTCGCCGGTTATGAACGGCTGCGGCAACGGCGCTACTGCCACTGATAGCGTATCGCTAAATTGACAGCCATTGACGTCGGTAACTGTCAGGCTGTAATCATCTGCGCTGGATATCACAATAGCGCTGTCGACGGAGCCCGTTGACCAGGTCCAGTTTACATAACCCGGCGGTGCGCCAAGCGTAATGCTACTGTATTGACACAACAAATTATTTCCTTGAATAAGAGGATCCGGCGCTGTATAAGCCCCAACATATAAAGTATCATTGCCTGCGCAGCCATTGGTGTCAGTGACAGTTACAGCGTATGACTGCCCCGCCAAGGCCTGGATAATTTGTGAAGTGCTGTCGTTCGACCATAGGTAAGCAACAAAGCCCAAACCGGCATCTAACGCAACGGTTGAGCCTGTACAAGCCAGGCTATCGCCGGCGATAGTCACAGCGGGAGCAGGAATAACGGACACTGCAATACTATCTGTTTCAATACAATTATTGCGTTGCGCCGTAATGCGAAGAACAAAATTGCCCGAAAGCGTATCTGATAACAGCAAAGTAGGATTTAGAAGTTGGGTGGTATCGAGCAAGGCATCCAGCCCGTTGTCGGCAGTCCACGTATATATCGTACCCGGACCGAAGCCGGTAACCGAAGCAGGCAACAACAGGGCAGTATCCCGGGCGCAGAGTTGGATATCGGCGCCGGTTGAAATCGTATAATTACTACAGGCTGGATCGGCCAGGCAATTGAGATAAGGCGCAGCAGAACCTCCCCAGGTAAGCTGGAAACCACTGGAAGACCCATACCAGTTGTCGAGAATCATAAAAAACCCTTGTCCGGGTTGCACCATCATAGGCGCCACAAAACCGTCCTCATTTTCAGCGCCTTCCGAGGTATCAGTAGCGCCGTTGCCCAGGCCGGTCAAAGGGCATTCAGTGCATAAAAAATTGGCAAAAGAACAGCGCACCGGCTCGCCCAGGCTATCGCAACTTACATTAGGGCCGTAAATGGCGAAATCATAATCCTCTCCAAAACCGCCATCGGGATCAATTACAAACTCAATAATGCTATTGGGGGGCATATCGTCGCGAAATTCAAAATAGTACCAGACGCTGCGGTTTTCAAAAGTGAGCAGGCAACCCGGGTCGTTATCGCTATCGCTATAGTCGTCAAAATCTATGCCACTTGGTGTAAAATCGATAGGGCCGTCGCTGCATATGACAATAGCGCCGTCACAATCTGATGGAGACTGCCCCAGCGCTATACTACAATACAACAACTGAGAGACAAGCAAAGCAGGAATCTTACGCCACATCGCGAAATCGGTTTTTGTTATCCTTGGAATAGAAGATAAACCAGGATACATCCACGGGACCATTGTTCAGTCGCACCAGGCGAACTGTTTCCTCATAGCGTGTTAGCGTAGTATTATGGCGATTGAATTATGACAACACCAGGGTTGAAAATTGGGTTAGGAAATACAAATATAGAAGATTAATTGATATTTATTCTTCCAAGATGATAAAAAGGTTGGGATTTACCCCAACCCCCTTCTTTTCATTTCCTGCTGTACGAGTTGATATTCCCTGCTCATATCGCCTGTGACAGAAGAGTTTTCCTCTGCGCGTCGGATCAGGTAAGGCACCACATCCTTAACCGGACCGTAGGGCACATATTTGGCGGCATTAAATCCGGCATTCGACAAGTTGAAGGTTATATTATCGCTCATGCCGAGCAATTGGCTAAAGAGCAGGTGGGGATGGTCGCGGCGAATTCCTTTTTGGTCGATGATTTCCGCCATCAACAGGCTGCTTTGCGCATTATGCGTAGCATTACATACCGAGATGTGTTCGTAGTTATCGATGCAAAAACGCAGGGCCATATCGTAGGCATCGTCGGTGGCTTCTTTGGTAGGGTAAATCGGAGATGGATATCCCATTTGCTCGGCCCGGTGTCTTTCCCGCTCCATATAAGCGCCCCTTACCAATTTAGCGCCCAGCAGATAATCGCCGCGACGAGCCTGGTTATAAGAGTCTATGATGTACTGGAGTCTGTCGGTGCGATACAGTTGATAGGTATTGTACACCACTACTCTATCCTTATTGTATCTACGCATCATGATATTGACCAAATGATCTATGGCATTTTGGATCCAGCTTTCTTCAGCGTCGAAAGATATCGACATTCCTTTTTGAGCGGCCGTATGACAAACGGCATCGATGCGCTTGAGTATATTTCTGTATTCCGAACGCATATCGGCAGTCAGTTCGCCGCCTTGCGAAATCAGCTCGAGCAGTCCGAAACGAGCCATGCCGGTGATTTTACTACTTAGCATAACGATTGCCGGTTCCTGGGCGGCAAACTCGATAGCCCGGATGGTTTCGTTCATGGTATGATTAAAATCGGCTTCCGACTCTTTGGCTTCTGCGCCGTAGTCTAGAATAGTCAGCACTTTTTGTTCATACAACTTGTGCACCGTTTTCTGGCATTCGAGCAGAGTAGTGCCGCCGCAAAATTGTTCGAAGATGGTACTCTTAACCATTGATTCCACAAAAGGCAGGTGCATTTTAATGGCAGTGATGCCCAATTTGGCGCCGACGCCCACCAGCCAGTGGTTATTCATGATACCGAACAAGCGCGCCGCTTTTCTAAGTTCCTTGTCTGATTTGCCGGCAAAAGCAATTTCTGTATTCTGAAAATCCACGATGGGTTGCTGATTAGCCGTTTGGATAGACTTAGCCATGGCTTCTAATTTGGTTAAATTTTTTGGTACAGGCTGAACAGAACGTTTCATTGGTTGTCATTAAGCGGGTTCCAGAGTTCCCATGCCGCCTCGGCTTGAAGATACAACATTTCAAGGCCATTTTGTATATGGGCGCCCTGTTCTTTTCCCCTCGATAAAAACAAGGTTTCCGTTGGGTTATAAACCAGGTCGTAAAGTAAATGATTTTCCGTGATATATTGAAAAGGAATGGGAGGACAGGTATCCTTGGCCGGATACATTCCAAGAGGCGTTGTATTGATAATCAAAGTATGTTCCGAAATAATATTTTGATCTAAATCACTATAAGCTAATACATTATTGCCAAAATGCCGGGAGACTAAAATATGAGGTATCCCCAATTTCTGTAAAACATATACGACGGCTTTTCCAGCGCCGCCGGTACCCAACACCAAGGCCTTGCTGTGCCGGTCGGCAAACGGTTCAAGCGTTTTTTGAAAACCGATTACATCCGTGTTAAAACCAGTTAGGCGCCCCTGTTCGTCAATAACGACGGTATTGACAGCCCCTGCGCTTTGCGCTGTCGGAGCCAATTCATCCAGAAAAGGAATAATGGATTGTTTGTGCGGTATGGTCACATTAAATCCTTTCAAATCAGGGTATTGGACCAGAAAATCGGGCAATCCGGTAATATCCTGGAGCGGAAACAATTCGTAAACGCAATCTGTAAGTTGCTCCTTAGCAAACTTTTCCGTAAAATATTTTTTGGAAAAGGAATGCGACAATGGAAATCCAATCAAACCATACAATTTTTTCATCAGTCAAAGTTAGTAATTCGCCCCCTTGCATTCTTTAGTATTCACAAGATAATTTTATTAACTTTAGCGCCCGCAAAATAAAATTGTCATGGCAAAAATAAAAGATCAAGACGCCCTCGACTATCACTTCCAGGGCCGTCCCGGAAAAATTGAAGTTGTCCCCACTAAACCATATAGCACACAGCGCGACCTGTCGCTGGCCTATTCGCCCGGCGTAGCGGTTCCCTGCCTGGCTATAGAAAAAAACGTGGAAGACGTTTATAAATATACCGCTAAAGGCAACCTGGTAGCCGTTATTTCCAACGGAACTGCGGTACTGGGCCTGGGCGATATCGGCGCCGAAGCCGGCAAGCCGGTGATGGAAGGCAAGGGGCTTTTGTTTAAAATTTTTGCCGACGTCGATGTATTTGATATCGAAATATCGACCAAAGAGGTGGATAAATTTGTAGAAACGGTCAAGCAGATCTCCCCTACTTTCGGCGGTATTAATCTTGAAGATATTAAAGCGCCCGAGTGTTTTGAAATCGAAAGAAGACTGGTTGAGGAGCTTAACATCCCGGTAATGCACGACGACCAGCACGGTACGGCTATTATTTCTGCCGCAGGCATTCTCAACGCCCTTGAGCTAAGTAATAAAAAACTCGAAGACGTAGTGGTAGTGGTCAATGGCGCCGGCGCATCGGCAGTGGCCTGTACCAGGTTGCTCATTACGCTTGGCGCAAAGCTCGACAATATCATTATGCTGGATACCAAAGGCGTGCTTCGCAAAGACCGCACAGACCTCAACGAGTCAAAGCGCTATTTTGCTACCAAACGCGACGTGCATACGTTGGAAGACGCTATGGTTGGCGCCGATGTTTTTTTCGGCCTTTCGAAAGGCAACGTCGTTTCCAAGGATATGGTGCGCTCTATGGCGCCCAACTGCATCGTTTTCGCCATGGCCAACCCCGATCCGGAAATCACCTACGAAGATGCCATGTCGGCCCGCCCCGATATTATTATGGCCACAGGCCGATCCGACTACCCCAACCAGGTCAACAATGTGTTGGGCTTTCCCTTTATTTTCAGGGGCGCACTCGATGTGAGAGCCACACGCATTAATGAGGAAATGAAAATCGCCGCAGTAAAAGCGCTCGCCGGATTGGCAAAAGAGGATGTGCCCGAGTCGGTGAATATGGCATATAATGTTACCAATCTCACTTTTGGCAAAAATTATATCCTCCCAAAACCGCTCGATACCCGCCTTATTACAACGGTGGCCCCGGCAGTAGCCAAGGCAGCCATGGATTCGGGTGTGGCACAAAAACCAATCGAAGATTGGGAGCAATACAAATACGAGTTGACCAAGCGATTGGGGCTCGACAATAAGCTGCAACGAGAAATCATGCAAAAGGCCAAGCAACAACAGATGCGCATCGTTTTTGCGGAAGCCAATAATTTCAAGATGTTGAAAGCAGCCCAGGAAGTGCTGCACGAAGGCATCGCGCTGCCTATACTGGTAGGCGATAAGACTGCTATGCTGGAAATTGCCCAATCTTCCGGACTCGATATCTCGGAAATGCAAATCGTCGATATCCACTCGCCCGAAGAAAGCGAACGACGCAAACGTTATGCCGATATTTTCTGGAAAAAACGCCAGCGCAAAGGCTTGACCCAAAATACGGCCTATGACCTGATGCACAACTCTAACCATTTCGGCATTATGATGGTGGAGACAGGCGAAGCCGACGCTTTTATTTCCGGCATTGCCAGCCGCTATGGCGATACCATTGCTCCTGCGCTGCGTATTGTGGGCAAAAAAGACGGCATCGACAAAATCGCGGGCATGTATGTCATTATGACTAAAAAAGGGCCCTTCTTTTTTGCCGATACGACCGTTACCCTGCAACATACCGCTGAATCGTTGGCCCAAACGGCCCTGTTAACAGCCTCGGAAGTGCGCAAGTTTAATATAGAGCCTGTTATCGCTATGCTTTCCTATTCCAATTTCGGCTCTGTAACCGATACGGAAAGCGCGATTATGGTGCGGCAAGCCGTACAGATTCTTCACAAAAAGTACCCCGACCTGATCGTCGACGGCGAGATACAAGCCAATAGCGCACTGAATGCCGAATTGCGGGAGCGGATTTTCCCTTTCAGCAAACTTCACGGCAAGGAGGTCAACACGCTTATTTTCCCCGACCTGAATTCCGGCAATATTGCATACAAACTTATGCAGGAAATCGGGGGCGCCGAGGTGATAGGACCTATCCTGATGGGCCTTAAAAAACCCATCCACGTTGTGCCCATCGATTGCTCTGTCAGGGAAATTGTTAATATGGCTTCGCTTGCCGCCGTGGATGCGCAAATGAATGTACGCCGGAAGTAGCGTCAATCTTCATGCGGCCTTACCGCCGCGCTATTTTCCGCCGGGCGTTCCTGCGCAACTACGTCGTCGACGGAGCCTCCCGCTGTCGACTTGTTTTTCAGCATTGACAAGTCGGGCTGCCCTGCGTCAACCCAGGCAGTGAGCCAAGCCGATCCAATAGCTCTTATGGCTTCGCGCATACGCCGCTCTACCATGCCGTTGAGGGCTTCGTGGTATACCCTGGCGTAATCGGTACAGGGCGTCCTCACGGTTACGCCCAATCGCTCTTCAAAGCAATATTGCGCATCGCTGGGGTAAGTCGCGCTAAGTTGCTTTTCGAGATGCAAAACGCTGTCGACCAACAAATGACTCTGACGAACGACACCCCAGTAAAATTCTTGAATATCAACAATGTACGTTGCCTTTCCTGTAAAAAAATTATATTCGCCGAGTGCAAACAATTCAGGCAGGCGGCTCTCCCAAAACGCATGAATGCCTGTTTGCCCGGTCAATTGGCCGTTGTAGTTGGTGGTGGTGTGCAACGGCACATGGGCGTCGCCGATGTAGTGCCCTATCTCCGCCGATAATCGCAAAATACGGGCAGGTTGGCGCTGCCGGAAAGCTTCAGTGAGTTGGCGCTGTATCTGAGGCAGGAAGTAAGGCAACATGCCGTGCTTTGAAAAGGGTTCGAGGGCTAAAACCTCCTTGCAATCTGCCGGAGTAAAAGCCGTTCCCATCACAATACGCCATTGATCACAGGTAATCAACCGGCGCTCTTCGTAATAAGCGTCGCGCACAAATTCAATCACAAAATCCCGGTATTTTTCAATAGGTAGCGACAATACGGCGGAAGTATCACCGTATTGTAAGACCAACCTGATACTGTCGGACGTCCGCGGAGCGGCTTCATCGGGTTTGAACCAAAGCGTATCGCCGGAAGAGGTGAGCAATTGATAATAAGCATGATAAAGAAGCGCCTGCGTCCAGTCGCGCGGCAGAGAATCCACAGCGTTGGGGCCCCAGTAATCGAGGTCGATGTAGTGTCGAACCGCTTCAAAATGCGTAGCATAGCGCCGTTTGTCGGGGTCGACGGCGTGCTCGGAGAGGTACTCAAGGTGGGGCTTGTAAGCGCCGATCATGTCAGAGGGCAGAGTGAACACGGCCATTTTATTGATCAGGCGGTGCCCGAAAAAACCCCAGGGAGTTATGTAGTAGGAGTTTGCCAGGAGCAACGGCAACAGCCCCAGCAACACTCCCGCAGGCAGGAGGTGTTGAATTTTCATGTTTTCACTCGTTTTTCAGGAAAAAATACTATTCAAAAAAGGCTTCGTAAGCCCAGAAAATTTTGCCGAATACGCGTTGCTGCACCAGCATAAAATCCTGACCGTTGATATCGGCGTAATACCTTTCGATTTCAGGCGCCGGCAGCGCTTTACCCGTTTTGGAATCAATAACGGGCTCGTAAAATACAGGGTAGAATTTCACAGTAGCGGCATTGCCTTTGGTATCCTTGACGGTTACAACGCTAAAAGGCAGCAACCTGGATATGGAATCTTTAGCCGGCAAATTATTTTCAAAACCCTCGGCCACCATACTTTTGAAGCCCTCCAGGTAGGCTTCCGCCGTACCCTTGTTAACTGGTTTGGCGATTTTGGCACTTATCTCATAAAAAGGCGATACTGAAAAGTCATTGCCGTTACGCTCCAGGCGGAATGACTTGTTTTTTTGCTTGGGGTAATCGACACTCACCGACATGATATCCTCAGGCCGGTAGGCAAAAACAGTGCGATCGCGCCAATCATCGCCTGTCAGATTATAGCGAAAGCGGAGGTTGCCGTCCCAACCGGCAATTTGGGTAACATAGGGTTCGTTGGCGTCGGCATTCATCATGAAGGTGCCCCGCTCATCAGCAGTGGCGCCGCCGATGTAATAGGATTTGATTAATTTGCCCCGTTTGTCGTATAATTCCACCTTGAGACCTTCGGTAGCCAGGTTTTTTACCATCTCGGGCACCGCAGCCCGCGCCGGCTTGAAACGCACCTCGATCCGGCTAATGGCGTCAAGCACGTTGCTAACGGCGGTTGCACGGGCTTTGAATTGACCGTTGTACAACCAATAGCCGTCTTTTCGCTCCAGATTGGTCTGGCGACCGAGGCGGTCGGCAATAAATATGCGGTGAATACTAGCCGTATCCTTAACGGCAAAACTGCGCTCGGCAGCCAGCAGAGAAGTTTTATCGTCCTGGCTGTAGAGGAACCAGGCGGTAACGCCCGCCCCCAGTATCAGGAAGGCGACAAACAATAAAAGTGTTCTGTTCATAGCTTTATCTATTTTGCGTAAAGTCGCTTTCTGCGCCAGTGGTAAAAAACGCCGAAAAGGCCCATAAACACCAGCGGAACCACAATATTGACAACCTGCCACCTGGTCTTTTCTGCCGAAGCTTTGGCGGTGTCTAATAATCGCAATCGAACTTCTTTACCCCTTGCTTCGATGACCCCGTTTTCGTCCAGCAGGTATTCGACGGCGTTAATCAAAAAATCTTTGTTGGCAAACTGGTACTGCTCAAATTCATTGAACCCCAACGGGCTGTATGACTGATCGCGCCGGTTAACCTTGTTTTTCGCAATATCGCCGTCGGAAACGACGATCATTCGGGTGGGCGCACTCCGCGTTTTGAATTCGAGATTGATCTTTTTTAAATTAGCCAGCATCTCCGAAGATACCCGATTTTCATATAGCGAGGGAAACTCGCCCTCTACCAACATAGCCAGGGGTTGCGGGCCTTTGTTGAATTTTTCGGGCTGTAAATCGTAGCGCAAAAACTCGAAATCCATTCCGATAGGCAAGTATTGAAACATCGAGTTATTCGATGAGTTCAACAAGATTGTTTTTTTCACAGGCGTTTTTGTCACTACCGAAGTATCAATAGTACTGGGATAGAGCAAATTGAGCGCCCCGAGGTTTTTGGCTACCGGATGTTTGGAATTGGGCGTAACGACTACGTGGTAAGGATATTTAAAATAGTCGAATTGCGGGGCATTGCCGACAAAACCAGTAGCCAGCGGAATTCGCGAACATTGGTAGTCGAGTACCAGATTGGGCTGGATGCGCACGCCGTAATTGAACAATAGATCGCCGACATTAAGCGGGTAATCGGTGGGGAAATATTGATTTTGGCCGCGAAGGCTGTCGAGATCTACCCGCAGCCAGTCCAGCAGCCATAATATCTTGCCACCGTTCATCACATACTGGTCGATCTTGAAATTGTCTTTTTCGGAAAAAGCATAACGCGGTTTGGCAATGATCAAGGCCGCCGCCTCCTGGCCTATGCTGACAACACTGTCAAGGTGAATGCGGCCCACATCATAAAATTGGCGAAGGTTTTTGTCAAGGTCGGCAGTCTCCAGTTCCTCGAGTTCGCCGTGGCCCGTGGTATACATAATTACAGGCCGCTGCGCGCTTTGCAGTTTTTGAATGGCATTGGCCAATTTGTATTCCAGCAATCCGATAGAATTATTCAGGATTACTTCTTTGGGAACGCCGGGAATTTCATTTTCCAGCAAATTAACGATATGCTGCCTGCCTTTGTAAAAAATAACGGCGTAGGGGTAAATGAGCTGTTCGGACGTGCCGTCTTTACTTTTCACGCGCAAATTGACAGGAATAATACCTTCTTCAGAGAGTTGTTTGCGGCGTTCATTGATTTCCTTGGCAGACAAATTGTCGGGCGCCGGGTCTTCAAAACCGTATTCGATATAACCAGATTCCGAGCGAAAATCTTCCAGAATTTCGCGCGTAGCGGTTTGCAGGCGTTTGAAACCTGCAGGAAATTCGCCTTCCAGCATGACATTCACGTATACTACGTCGTCGAGCTTGTCCAGCAGGTTGCGCGAAGCATTGGTGAGGGTAAAGCGCTTCTCTTCGGTAAGGTCGATATAGTTGTAAAGTGCAAAATTGCCAAAACGCACATTGGCCAGGATATTGACAAACACTAATATACCTGCGAACAAAGCCAATTGCAGCAAGGATTGCGTTTTTCTACTATTGCTTTTCCAATTCATTTTAGCCATTGTTTAAACATTGGGGTTACCATTTTCTGCGACTCAGGGATACCAATGTCAAAGCAAAAAACAGGGCGATGACAGAAGCAAAATACACCACGTCTCTGCTATCAATGAGCCCCCTGCTAATGGATTCATAGTGATAATCGATGCCCAGCATTTGTATAAGGTCGTCTACTTTACCCACAAAAACCGGCAGGCGGCTGAAATAATCAAAACCGTAGTAAAATAGAAAACACAAAAAAGTAGCCAGCACAAATGCAACGATCTGGTTGCTGGTAAGTGAAGAGGCAAATAAGCCAATAGCCACAAACACGCCGGCGAGGCAAATCAGGCCGATATACGACCCTGCAATAGCCCCCGAATCCAGGTTGCCTTTGGGCGAGCCCAATTGGTATACCGTATAATAATAGAGCAATGTGGGCAACAACGCAAACAAAACAAGCGTAAGGCCGGCCAGGAATTTGCCCCCGATAATGGATAAATCGCTGAGCGGGCGGGTAACCAGCAATTCTATGGTGCCGGTCTGTTGCTCTTCAGCAAAAAAACGCATGGTAATGGCCGGTATCAAAAATAAAAAGATCATTGGCGCCACCTGAAAAAGCTGATCGAGAGTGGCGTAATTAAAATCCAGTAAACTGGAATCGGGAAAAACGAACATCACCAGGCCCAACACGACCAGAAACACGCCGATGACGATGTAGCCGATGAGCGAACTAAAAAAGGTGTTGATCTCTTTCCAATAAATGCTGGTCATATTTTCTTTATTTGGCTTGACCAATGGTTACTCCAGGCCGAAACCTGAACTTATTTGACGGTGCCGCTGGCATTGGCGAACACGAATTGTTTCAGGGTTTTGTCCTCTTTATTCATTAGGGCGCAAATCATATAATGCGATTTGATATCGGTGACGACAACCTGGTAGCAAAAAGCCGGTTTTTGCACCGTATCTTGCGGGTTTTCCTCAGCGGCCATCACAAAACTGGGCCTGCCCAGCAATTTGGCAATTTCCTCCTGGGTTTTGCCCTCCATGCAGGTATTGCCATAAAAGCCCTTAAACTTTTCGTAAAAGGCGTTTTTGGTATTATACATCGGCGATTCCAGCTCGTTGTATTCGCGGGCAGGAGCCCAATGGCGCTGGATGACAGCAACCAGCGAATCGCATTCCGGATTTTGGAGTTTTTGCGCTTTTCCAGCGTCGTCGCCGGCGCATCCGATCATCCAGGATGCCGCGAGGGCCAACAAAGAAAAAAGTACAACACTTCGGTTCATCATCATTATTGCTTGATAAGGTAAACAAGATTTCTATCGTTGTATATCATGAGGCTTTTAAGGAGTTTTTCGCGGGCTTCTTCCTGAGGCAAGCTAACCAGCGTATTATACAACTGCGGGTCGTCGGCCATCCATTTCAGCGCATTATCCAGGGTGAAATCGAGTACTTCGCCGGTTGGCCAGTATAATATTTTTTCCATTTCAACTTGTTCGGTTTTCTTCACGCGCCCTTTCCGAAAGGGAAGACCGTTTACGGGGTTATAAGCGGCAATCTCTACCATGCGTATCGTATCGGCTACATAGGTAAAGTAAGAAATCCGGCCTTTAACTCGAAGGCCTGCAAAAGTAGCAAAATATCGATCTTCTTCACCTGTCAGCACTCTGATATACGGCAGCCCGTCGATACATACCCCCCATATATTGGCCGGGACCAGCGTTTTGTTTTGCTGGTTTTTAAGCGCCAGTTGTTCTATTTTTGTCGTATAGGTTTTAGCATTCGAAACGACCTTGCCGTCCAGTTCCGACCAGTCATAAGCCGGCTGGTTGGATCTGAAATCCTCATAAGACAGGTACACGCCGTCTTCAAAGGCAAACTTCGGCGTGACGGCCACACTATCGGTTTGGGCAATAGATACCGCCTGCCCCATCACCAATATCAGGGCAGGCCAAAACATACGCCAGGATGCCGACAGTTTGCTGCTCATAGTTGACGTTTACACTGTAAGTTTTCGGAATACTTCTTCCACGCTGACGTCCTCCTTGTGCATTTCCAGCAGCGTGAGCTTGTTGGAAACGGCAAATTCAAAAACGTCTTCTCTGATATCTTGTTTCAAACCCGCCCTCAACTGCCAACGGTTTTTGCCCAGGTCAACCACCTGGCGCACGTGTTTTATTTTAGCGAGGTTATCTTTATTCACGGCTTGTTTGAACTGAACGGTTACGGCGGTTTCGCCCTGTATCCGGTTTTGCAGTTGCTCGATGGGGTCGTCGGCCACTATTTTGCCGCGGTTGATGATGAGTACCCGGTCGCACACGGCCTGTACTTCCTGCATAATATGAGTAGAAAATATCACCGTTTTTTCTTTGCCCAATTCCTTGATAAGGCCGCGAATCTCTACGAGTTGATTGGGGTCGAGGCCGCTGGTAGGTTCATCCAGAATCAGCACCTTGGGATCGTGCAGCATAGCCTGTGCTAACCCCACCCGTTGGCGATAGCCTTTCGACAAGGCGCCGATGGGTTTGCGTTGTTCGCGCTCCAGCCCCGTCATTTCGATCATTTCGGCAATACGGCGGCCGGGCTGGGCTATGCGGTGCACTCCGGCGATAAAGCCGAGGTATTCCCTCACGTACATGTCTTTATACAACGGGTTGTGCTCGGGAAGGTAACCTATGAGTCGGCGCACTTCCATGGGGTGTTGCGAAACGTCATAGCCGCATACTTCAGCAGTGCCGGAAGTAGGGGGAATAAAGCAGGTCAATATTTTCATAGTGGTGGTTTTGCCCGCGCCGTTGGGGCCCAGGAATCCCAGCACCTCTCCTTCATGCGCCTGAAAGGAGATGGCATCCACCGCTTTTTGAACGCCGTAAACCTTAGTCAGTTCCGTTACTTTAACAGACATGCTGATTGGTTTTTTCAATTAAGTGGGCAAAGCTACTAATTTTTCGAAAGTGATAAAGCGCTTTGGGGCACGAAACATGTTGCAGGTAAAATGCCTTAAACACACAAGAACATAATGCCGATTGGCTTGTTTAGTAGGGTGTTTCAAAGTACCTTTGGCCCCGATTCGAATACTTTGGGGTCGAAGTTTGAATAAAACATAGTTTAAATGGCAACCGTAAAATTCACTTTTGAAGATAAAAGCATCGCCCCTGTCGTAATTGATAACGTTGAAGAGGGCCTGTCGATTTTGGAAGTAACGGAAGAAAACGACATCCACCTCAATCACAACTGCGGCGGGGTTTGCGCATGCAGTACCTGTCATGTTTATGTTGAAAAAGGCGAGGAATTTCTGGAAGAAATTTCTGATAAAGAAGAAGATTTCATCGATAGGGCTATCAATCCAAAACTTGAATCGCGCCTGGGATGCCAATGCGTTATCCTGGATAGCGATGCCTATATCGAAATCCAGATTCCCGATCAGCGCAAAATCATCGGTCACGAACATTGATCAAAAAAACTACAATAGTATATGCCGTTCAAAGACATTGAAGACCTCCCCATCAATTGGAAGGATCACGAAGATATTGCCATGAAGCTCTATGAGCGATTCGGCGACGAATTTAACGAATCCAGGATTTACCGCATCCGCTTTACCGATTTGCTGGAGTGGATACTGGAAATTCCCAATTTTGAGGGAAAACGGGAAGAGTCTACCGAAGGCCACCTTGAGCAAATCCAGGCTCGCTGGGTTTATGAATGGAGAGATAATAATCCGTCATGAACCAACTCGAACAATTCCAGGGTATTCACACCTTTATTTTTGATGTTGACGGCGTGCTCACCAATAATGAGGTGCTGGTTACGGAAGACGGCCAATTGCTGCGCCGCATGAATGTTCGCGACGGCCTGGCCATCAAACTGGCTATCCAGGCCGGTTACAGGGTCTGCATAATAACGGGCGGCAAGTCGGAAGGCGTCAGAAAAAGACTGGAAGGACTGGGAGTTCAGGATATTTATCTCAACCAGCAAGACAAGCTGGACGCCTACCACGAATACATTGCCGCCCATGAGCTCGACCAGGAGGGCATCCTGTATATGGGCGACGATATGCCCGATTATCCGGTGATGCGCAGGGTGGGATTGCCGACCTGCCCCCGCAATGCCTGCCGGGAGATTCTGGAAATTGCAACGTACATCTCTCCACAAAACGGCGGAGAGGGATGCGTCCGCGATGTAATTGAAAAGGTAATGCGGCTACACGATAAGTGGCAAGACTTTCTCGCGGTATAAACAATCTCTTGCCTATGGCGCTGTTCAGGTTAATACGACTGCCCAATCTGCTTATCGTTGCCCTCACATTGGCCTTGTTGTATTACCTCGTTTTGTTGCCTCCGTTTGAGCGCAATGGTATCACTCCCCTGCTGGACGACCTGCACTTCTGGATATTCGCCGGTATCGCTATAATAATTACCGCATCCGGTTATATTATCAACGACCTGACCGACCTGAAGGCCGATCTCTACAATAAGCCGCAACGCGTAGTAGTGGGAAAAAAGATAGCTGTTCAAACTACTTACTGGCTATACTTTTCTTTATGCCTCTTGGGATATGTCGGTTCGCTATATCTTGCCTTTTATGCCGGCCAAATTGCGCTAATCAATATTTATATTCTGGCGGTCGGCGGATTATATTTTTACTCCACTCATCTCAAAAAACGCCCACTGCTGGGCAACCTGCTGGTGGCAGCCTATTGTGCGGGGGTTGCCGGTATATTGTGGTTTGCGGAAAGGGCCGCTTTTGCCCATTTATACAGGCGATCGCCGGGTGAAGCCCTGGCGCTGCAAGGAGTGATGATTGCCTACTTGTTTTTTGCCTTTATGTCTACTTTTTTTCGGGAAATTGCCAAGGATTTGGAGGATATCCCCGGAGATGCAAATGAAAAATACCGCACCATGCCTATTATTTGGGGTATCAAAACTTCAAAAAGCGTAGCCATCGCCACAGGTCTATTGCTCTCGTTCGGCATAGCGGCCAGTGCCTTGTGGCTTCTGCCTGCCCTGATTGCTTTATTGGCCTTACCTGTGTGGTATGCCGCATACAGGCTCTACCTTGCGCAAAGCCGGCAGGATTATGCCTTTGTAAGTTTGCTGGCCAAATTGATCATGCTGTGCGGATTATTGATTTTGATATTATAACGAACACATGAAAGTTTTTGAAAATAAAAATATCATTCTCGCTTCCAAATCGCCCCGGCGCAGTTACCTGCTGGAATCGGCCGGTATTCCGTTTGAAGTCAGGGCCCAGGATGTAGAAGAAACCTACCCTGCCGAGCTGGCGCCGGAAAAAGTGCCGGCTTACCTGGCCAGGAAAAAAGCGACAGCCTGCAAGCGCTGGTTGGAAAACGATACGATTATCCTGGCCTCCGACAGCATAGTACTCCTTGACGGCGAGATACTGGGCAAACCTGTAGATGAAGCCGACGCCAAACGCATTTTGCGCAAGTTATCCGGAAAAAAGCACATCGTAATTACCGGAGTCTGCCTGCTGGCTTCACACAAAGAAGTGGTATTTGACGAAACAACGGCCGTGTATTTCGATACGCTCAGCGAAGAAGAGATTGAATATTACGTTGATAAATACCAGCCGCTCGATAAAGCCGGGGCCTACGGCATTCAGGAATGGATTGGTTTGTGTAAAATTTTGAAAATAGAAGGCGCCTACACCAATGTCATGGGACTGCCAGTAAGCCGGGTTTACCACGAATTGATAGCGTTCTAAAACAATTCAAACTGGCTGGAATAGGCTGTTGTCGAGGTTGTCTCCGGTTGTTTGACTGCCGGCGCCGCCGATTTTAGCAGGCGCTTGATCACCCTGAGTTTGTATAAGTAACGCCCGACCTCCTGGTTATACACACCGTAATGGTCTAACCTGTCTATCCGAACCCGGCCATACACATGTAACACTTCTATTGGCGTTACTACAACACCTACGTGGGTTATTTTGCCCAGCCGGTTTTCAAAAAAAGCCAGATCACCGGGACGCGACTGTTCAACAAAATCGATGGTTTCTCCCATAAAAACTTGCTGATCGGCATCGCGGGGCAATTGTATACCGGCGATGCGGTATACCACCTGGGCCAATCCGGAGGCATCCATGCCCAGGGGCGACTTGCCGCCGGCGATATAGGGCGTATTGAGATAACGTCGCGCTATTTTGATCAATAAATCGGCAGACGGCTGAATATCTTTGGGAAATACGGCCTGGCCGCTAAAGCTGTACGATACGTCGCCCAATGAAAAGCGCATGCCGTCAAAGCCGGGAAGCCTGGCGCCGAGCGTCAGGGGCAAATAGTGATCGTCAGACATTGCAGCCTGCACAAAATCAAGTACCCAGGCATAGTGATCGCGATACAGCTCCATCTCACTGGGCGTGATGAGCTTCAATTGATTGGCTGCCACCCACCCTACGCAATTGTCATCGAGGCAGTGCACTTTGTACCAACTGTGCCCCTTGACTTCCAGCACTTCGACCAGCTCCCCGAAAAGCAACTGGGAGATCATCTCACTGGAATCAGTAGAAGTATTGCGAATAGCTACCGCGCTTAATGGACATATTCCGTAGGCCATTCATCCTGCTGTTTGTTAACAACGCGCTTGTTCGATCAAAGATAATAAAACTCTGATATTGTCCGTTCCTGTCTTTATGAAATAAAGCCTACCTTTGGCCTCCGACAAGAAATTATGAGCTTATGAGAAAAGGTTTTACGCTGTTGATGGGTATGCTGCTGAGTTTAGCGATTTCTGCCCAAGACCAGCATTTTACGCAGTTTTACGCCTCTCCTGTTACGCTTAACCCGTCTTTGACGGGCGCTTTTTCGGGAACATACCGCTTATCGCTGATTTATCGCGACCAATGGCGGCGCGTGCTCGAAAATCCCTATGTGACGTATTCCGGCGCTGCTGATTTTCGATTTGGCATCAATAACCGCAAAGCCAGATACAAGGATGCAGCCGGCGTAGGCGTGTTGTTTTACAGCGACCGTGTTCCCGATATCGGCTTTTCAACCAGCCAGGTACACTTATCGGGCGCGTTCCACAAGTCGCTCAGCAAGCGCAACGATCAATTTCTAAGCCTGGGTTTCCAATTTGGTATCGCCCAGCGCAACCTCAACTACGACAAACTTACTTTTGAAGACCAGTTTAACGGCACCAGCGGTTATTCCAATAATACCGCGGAGCCGCTTCCCGAAAACAACTTTGCCTTCGGAGATTTTAATGTGGGGCTCAACTATTCTTATGCGCCCGAGCGCCAGGTCGGCTTTTTTGCCGGCGCAGCGATGTATCACATCCTGGAACCTTCAGTGAGCTTCTTTTATGATGAAAATATCCCCGATCGCTACCCCGACGATCGCTGGCAACGCAAGTACGTGGCGCACGTGGGGCTTCAAATTCCGCTTGGCGGGGCAGTCCAAATACTCCCAAGGGCATTGTATTACAGCCAAGGGCCTCACAACGCTATCAACGCAGGCACCAATCTTCGCTTTTTGATTGACGAAATCAGAGGCCACGCCATTCACATCGGCGGATGGGCCCGCGTCAATAACGACGAAACAAAAAAATGGTTTGCTTCTGCCGCCGTAGGTATGGTAGGCATTGAATTGGGTAATTTCCTGATCGGCCTGAGCTACGACGCTACGCTGAGCGACCTGACCAAAACCAAACGCGGCCAGGGAGCCTTCGAGATTTCGATCGCTTATCTCGGCGAATATGAGGACGATACGGTGCTGTGCCCGAAGTTTTAAATTTGATGTGCTGATGTGTTGATGTGCTGATTAGTTAATGTGCTGATGTGCTGATTGTTTATTATTATTTAATTATCAGCAAATTAGCACATCAGCACATCAGCAAATTAGCACATCAGCAAATCAGCAAATCAGCAAATCAGCAAATCAGCAAATCAGCAAATCAGCAAATTAGCACATCAGCACATCAGCACATCAGCAAATTAGCACATCAGCAAATTAGCACATCAGCAAATTAGAATTATTTTCAACTAAAAAAGTTATCGTACTGCGTATTACCGCCTTGTTTCTGCTGTTCAGCAGACCGGGTAGAAGGCAGGCTGTTAAGGTCAAGGATATCGCCTGACGACGACTTTTTCGTACCGCTCATCAGCATCAAGGTACTTTCCTGCTCCCATTTTTCGAGCATTTGCATGCCTTGCTCTTCGAAGACGCCGTTTTGGAGGTCGATAGAATTCATAAAGTTGGCCGACATTTCCATAAAACGCTCCATTTCTCCTACTTTATTGGCTACATCGTCGGCAACGGCCTCCATAGCCATATCGAACATCGCGCGCTTGTCGGGGTCGCCGCTGATCACGCTCATTGCCGAGCGCATGGCGCTGTGACTGGTGCGAATGGCCTTGCGTTCCTGTTCTTTGAGCTGCACCTGATCGCGGGTATCTTCGAGCAGAATTTCAGAATTGTCGTGCATTTTAACCAGAATGCGGTTTAGCAGTTCCATTTTCTGGAGCAGGGCCTGGTACTTTTCGTTACTTTCCTTGAGGCGGGCGGCCTTGCGGGAGGAAAGCAGCATCTGCTGGTCCATGCCTTTGTCGCGGGCGGCGCTTGCCAGCTTCATATTTTGTTCAATTTCCTTGTTGTTGTCATCCATCAGCGTTTGCAACTTGCGCATTTGGCCGCGCAAAATGCCGATCTGCTTGCGCATTTTGCCGAGGTTGTTTTCGAGGTCTTCAACATAAGTTTTGAGGATGCCAATGGGATCCAGGTTGACAAAAACGCCGGTGATCCAGCGCATGGCACTTTTATAGGCATACCAGATCAGGTTGCGCATCTTGGGGTCGAGCACCACATACAACAAGGCGCCGAGCGCAACCAGCATCGCGCTGAGGTACAATATGTTGGATGCCAGAGTGAGCAAAACTGGCATAAACGTATACAACAAGAAACCGCCGCCCAATATCATTGCGGCCAGGAAAAGCGTACCCGTAACGCCTTCGGGGCGCTTCCAGAATGACTTTTGCTTAAATTCCGGGTTGACAAACTGCATATTATCAGCCATCGTAATCAGTGTTTTTGGTTATAAGTACCGGTTGATATTTTCTACGTCCTGGTTGATCTGATTTTGTATAGACTGCCAGGTACTTTCAAAATTTTCTCTGGTTTGTTCGATTTTCTCTTTCGACTGCCGGATGTCTTCATCAGCTTTATCGATAACAGCCTGGGAACTCGAGATTTTTTCCTGTAGCTGCTGTATTTTTAACCTGTAATCGTCAATTTGTTTTCTGAGTTTTTCTACCTCATCGAGTTTGCCTTGCACTTTTTGCTGCATTTGTTTTTGCAGGGCCATATCAAATTGCTCCTTTTCAGCATTTAATATACCTTTATAATGCTCGGCGGTTTTGAGGAGCTTTTCTTTAGTAAGCCCTACGGTAGCGGCAGTGGCGAAAGCCGATCGCATCGCGGTGGCTTCGTCCATATTTAACTGACTAAGCGCCAGCAACGATTGCTTGAATTCAAGATAGTCAAACCCAGGCAGATTGCTGCGCTCCAGGGCTTTGGTTAGAAATTCCACGCTTTTTTCATCCAGTCCGTGGTAGCTGCCAAAAATAGTTTTCAAACTTGTCTGCATAAATGCGGTATCTAGTGAATCACTTTTACAAATTAACGCATAAAAGTACAAAGGTGACTGCAAAATTCGATATTCTGGGGCCAACAACCGATTAAATCACCCCCAGACGGCAATTTCGCTAAATCCATTACCTTTCATTTTTACCTGTATTTGGGTAGTAATGCGTTCCTTGAGCGCCTTCACGTGAGATATAACGCCGATAGTTTTTCCGGCTGCCTGCAGATTTTCGAGGGTACTGATGGCCATATCAAGGCTGTTATCGTCAAGGGTGCCGAAGCCTTCATCGACAAACAGAGACTGAATTTGCGCATTTTTTCCGGCCAGGTCGGAGAGGCCCAGCGCCAATGCCAGGCTAACCAAAAAGCTCTCACCTCCGGAGAGAGTGCTCATGGAGCGTTTGTTGTTCGCCTGAAAAGTGTCAATAATTTCAAGGGCGAGATCTTCCGTTTTACTTTTGTAAATGACATAACGCCCATTGAGTTGTTGCAAATGCCTGTTGGCCAACGCAGTCAATTTTTGAAGGGTCAGTCCCTGTGCGAATACTCGAAATTTTTTTCCGTCGGCCTGTCCTATGACGTCATTGAGCTTTGACCAGCGCAAGCAGTTTTTTTCCTGTTCCGATATCTGTTGCAGCAACGACTGCGCTTCGGAGCGGCGCTGTTCGCCCTGGTTCTTTTTCTCGCGCAAAGCGCCGATGGTTTGCAGCGTTGACTGGTAACGCAAATCGGTATCAGACAGCAAAGCTGCTACCGTTTCCGCACTTTCAGCAGTGAGGGCTTTGGCTTGTTCAAGTGCCAACTGAGAGCTGAGTTCCCTCCATTGTTGCTCCAATTCCAAACGGCGTTGTTCGCGTTGTTGCAAGGTTTCTTCCAGTTGTTGCAGGGCATCGTGGCTCATCAGGGACTGCTGAAGCGCTTCTATATTGTCAAAGCCGGATTGTTGCAGTTTCGACAATAATTGCAGGCTGAGCTGATCTTTTTGGAGGTCTGCGGTAGTTCTTTCTCCGGATTTACCGGCATGCAAGCGGCGCAAGCTCTCCAGTTCTTTTTCCAGCGTGGCGCAGGTTGACTTGGTCTGGTCAACGCGCAGTTGTTGCTGTGTCATGCCTGCTTGCATAGCAGTGCGGGCCACCTGGGGATCTTCTTCTCCCAACAATGCCCTGCGTTCAGCAACGGTTTCGTTTAGTATTTGTTGTTGAATAGAAAACGTCGACCGGGCGGCACCGAGGTTTTCTTGCAAGCGCGCCATTTCTTCGCGAAATTGCTCCATGCGCTGCGCTTTTGCAGCCTTGTCTTTGACTGCCTCGTCGAGTTGCTTCTGCCGGCGGGCGTATTCATCAGCCTGCTGTTGCAGGGTTTCAAAAATAGCGGCGCCTTTTTCCGCTTCAAATACCTGACCGTAGGGCTCCAGCAGATTGTTCATCTGAGCGACCGACTGCTCCCATTTGGTTTCCGTTTCCTGGCGCCATTGGGCGGCTGATGCGGCCCGCTCCTGCGCCAACAGGTGGGCGCTTTGCGCTTGCGCATAGGTTTGCGCTGTATTCGACACAGATTTTTCGAGCGCTGCCAGCGATTTATCAAGTTCCATCAACTGTTGGCGGCGACTGCGTTTGTCGGTCAGCGATTGATTAACCTGCTCAATAAGTTGCTCTACCCTCGGATTTTCATGAATACCTGGCATGCCTGCAAATACAGTGCCGGCTGTGGCTACCAATTCTGCTTCGATATCCAGCAAATCGAGACGAAGGCGTTCCAGTCCCTCTTCTTTTCCGCGCAGCCGCCTGGTTTCGTGGTAGAGTTCATTATGCTGACGCAACAATTGCTGTTGCCTGCCCAACGCCTGGCTGTATTGCAGTTGGGCTTTATCCCGCTCCGATTTGGCCTCATCCACCATCGGCTTGATGTGGTGTTCCCTGAAGGGATGATGGGTGGAAAAACAAAGCGGACAGGGCTCTCCATCCTGTAATTGTTCGCGGTCTTTTTCATAATTGGCAATCAACCGCTGCTGATCGTAAATGCGATCGGCATATTGCAGTCGCTGATGACAGGCATCCAGGGCGTCAATAGCCACCATGAGCGTTTTATTGACATCCTCTTCTTCCAGTTGCAAGTGATAAAGGCGTTCTTCCAAATCGGCTATAGCTTTCAATTTCTGCTGATAGGTCTTCTGAACATCGCCCCACAGCCTGAGTTGCCCCTGTTTGTCGCTCAGCCCTTCTATCTCCTGTACCAGCAGGTGCAACAGCTCCTGCCTGCTGGTTGCGTAGTATTCCGGGGCGAGCCTTTCGAAATCGGCTTGAAGTTGCTGAAGTTGAGCTTCTGCTTCTGCTTTTGCATTTGCGGCTTGCTCCAGTTGTTTTGACAATTCGATCAATTGAGAGCGGGCGTTTTCGTCTTTGTCGATAGCCGTTTTGCGCTCCGCCCACAAGATTCGCAATTCGTTGCGCTTATCCTGCATAAGGGGCAGTTGGCGGGGTAAAGACTGCCAGGCGTTGTGTGCAGAGAGCCACTCAGCACAGGAATGCTCTAACTGTTCCAATTCCGAAAGTTGAGTCGCCTGTTGCTCCAATTGTCGCTTCAACTCATCTCCGGTTTTTTCCTGAGCTGCAAGCTGCAACTGCTGTGATTGCAACACCAGCGTTTTTTCGCTAATAACGGCATCCAATGCCAGGGTTTTTTCCCAGACCGGATATTGGGTTTGAAATTCCTTTTGTAATTCTTCTAAAGTTCGTTGAGTAGAAATTTGCTCCTGCTGCGATCCTTCCAGTTGCCGTTGGGCATTATGAATTTGCTCGTCCAGGCTGAGGAGTTCCGCTTCAAGCTGTATAATGCGTTGGGTCAGATTATCGAGCAATGCGAGATCAGGTTGAAAAGCCGACGCTTTACGCGCATCTTGTATCCGGATTTTGATATCGGCATCTTCACTTCTGCCTTGTTCTGCATCTTGCAGTGCCTGATGCAAAACCGAGCGGCGCGTTTCCAGTTCCGTCAATCGTTGGAGCCACTGGCTTTGTAGTAACAGCAGCGCCCGCCGGTCGGCCAGGGCTTTGCCTTCCAATTGATACTGAGCCAACTCTTTTTCCCACTGTGCAAGTTCATCAGAAGTGGGCGCCTGCGTGATGCCCAGCGTTTGGCGCAGGTCGTCAAGTCGCTGCTGTTCCAACTTGGCCCTTTCGTATGCGGCCATCGATAACCTGCTATATATTTCAACGCCTGTAATGCGTTCCAGCAAATCGCTGCGTTCTTTCTCCCCCGATTTCAGGAAGGCCGCAAAATCGCCCTGGGAAAGGAGCACCGAGCGGCAAAACCGGTCGTAGTCGAGCCCGCTAACGGCCTCCACCATGTCGTCTACCTCTTTGTTTTTTTCTGCTATTATTTCAAAAACTTCCAGGCGAGGATTCCACTGCGCCAGTTCCCGCTTGGGGCCTTTAATGTCGCCTTCCTCCTTTCGATGAGCTCTCCATATGCTCCACTTTGCGCGAAACAGGCCTTTGTGGGTTTCAAATTCAACTTCGGCCAGGCTTTCCACAGCGCCGTATGACATCACGTCTTTGGCGTCTTTATTGCGGTGAATGCGGCCATATAAAGCCAGTGTGATGGCATCGAGTAAGGTCGTCTTACCTGCGCCGGTATCGCCGGTAATGGCAATTAATCCCGCGTGCGCCAAGGGCGGCGAGCTGAAGTCAATGGTCGCCTGTAGGCGCAATGAGTGAAGGTTGTTGACTGTGATCCTGGTAATTTTCATACCTCTTTCTTGAGCAGGCGCCCCAATTTAAGAATCTTTAACCATCTTCGCTCCAGCTTTAACGATTTCTTAGTTTCGGCGCGTTGAAATGGAGGGTAATTTGCGGGGTGTGTTCTATGTTGTGGGTTGTAGGTTGTAGGTTGTAGGTTGTAGGTTGTGGGTTGTAGGTTGTGGGTTGTAGGTTGTTGGTTGTAGGTTGTGGGTTGT
>DAINSQ010000008.1:0-1356 GCA_036741235.1 Saprospiraceae bacterium
TCTTCCCCCAACACCTTTTTATAAATATCCCCCGCCTTTGTCAATTTCTCAAAAGCCTCTTCCAGTTTTCTACTATTATTTAATTCAGTGCCTTCGGCCAACAGCTTGTTTGCCAATGCCGTATCCGCTAATGTATAGATTGCAGCAGTATCCGGCGATTGCCCCAGGATTAAGCCGGAACAGATACAAAAAGCAAAGAATAGCAATACTTGTTTCATCGTCTTGAGCGCTAATAAAATAAACAGGTGCAAACAAAAATAATGATAATTCAAATTGCCCAGACCGAACAAGGTGGAAAATATAAAAAAATTGCCGGCAGCTCTTTTGCGAGCGGTCGGCAACTTTTGGCTTCAATAAGCATCAATGATCAATTTCTGTCATCCAGTTTTTTGATTTCATACTCCCAGGCAGCCGCATTTTTTTCCCAGGCGCGGGCCTGGTCTTCATTGCCCCGCTGTCGGTAGTATTTTGCGTTTTCAAGGGCCTTGACGCGCTCTGTGTCGTAGGTGCGGCGCATTGAGCCCGACTGCACGTCGTTGCGGATACCCTGGCTTATTGCGTAACCGTTTTGCTGGGCGACGAAGCGATCCGCATTGGCGGTCAGGTTGGCCAGCTCGCGACTTTTTCTGTTGAAAAATTCTTCAACCGAGCATTTGTAATAGCCTGTTAATGGTAAGCCGCCGTCGCTGGGCTTCAAGGTGAGCGACACTCCCTCTTTTACCTTGGTTACTTTCCACGACTTGTAAAAAGTGTCGTCGGATTGATATACGCTTAGTTTGTTATAATCAAAGTCGTAGGTGCCGCTGAACAGAACTTCGCTGTAGCTGGGGGTCGTGACGCTGAAATTCCAGTTGTCTTCGATGAAAACCATACAATCGTCAAATACCCAGACACCGAAAAGTTCCGACCGAATATACGTTTCCTGTAGTGCAGGAGCGCTTTTTTTTGGCGCCGCCTTTTTTTGAGGCTGCTGAATGTCGGACACTAACAGGGCAAACAACAATTCGCCGATAACCTGTGAAGCATTTTTCTGCTGCGCCTGTGCCAATAAGTTACCAGCAGGTTGACAAAGTACTGCCAAAAAAGCGATTGAAAAAAGAAGATTTTTCATGATATGCGGTTTGATTTTGTTGAAAAAGCATTTGTGTTTTCATCAAAGCGGCATCAATTATGCCTTTGACCTGTGCTGTTTTTATTGCTGTTATTGTTTTCTTGAATGCTGTATTTCTATTAATTAAAATCCAGCAAATCAAAAAATGAAGGCAATAAGGGCACACCGGTTAGCATGGTAATTATTTTTATGCACCAGTACAAATCTTTTATTGTAAGTCCTTCTGTTGTGCCATTAGAAGGCGT
>DAINSQ010000008.1:1366-58397 GCA_036741235.1 Saprospiraceae bacterium
ATACCGACGGCAAGATGGGCACACCCGTGAGTAGACCAATTATCTTAATACCCAGGTACAGATCTTTGATCGTCAGTCCTTCCTCCGTGCTTGAAGAATGCGTGTAATGACTGGTAGACACTTCGTCGTCGTCGTCCAGGTTTAACTTTTTAAGCACTAAATCAGTCATGTCGCAGAGGTCTTCACAGTCCCGGAGTTCTTTTTTCTTCACATCAATTCCCATCTGGTCGACAAAAAAGGGTTTGAGGTTTTCCAACTGAAAACTGTAGATGCCCAAATCCTGGAATCTGCCATACTCCTTGATGCGATCTACCGAGATGGAGAATTGCTGGCTGATTAGACACTTCAGGGTCCTTTTGATCAATTTTCGAGCTTTCATGATGTTGCCGTTTTTTAAATGATTAAATTCATTTGCTTACAATGCTATAGTGCGGGTTGCCAAAGCGAGGTGACCGGTATTTTCGATTTTTTTATTTTTTCATCAATAAAAAAAGCCCGTCTGCCATATTTTCAAGGCAGACGGGCTTTTCAAGTGAACGGGTGACAAACTACCGGTTCACCACCACAAAGCTTTTGCGATACAATTTATCAGTTGTTTGCAGCACCAACCAGTATACGCCTGAAGCGGCGTTTTGCAGATCGATATCCAAAAACTGATTACCGGCGGGCCATTGCAGCGATTGCTGCCAGATATTCCTGCCCAGTGCGTCAAATATGATCAATTGACCGTTAAGCGGGCCGGCGAGCTGCGCTTTTATGGAAAAATCGCCGCTATTGGGATTGGGAACGATGTCGAAAGCGAGCTGGTCGCCGGCGACTTCTCCGGTTGATGTGGAAATACAATTGACCGTAATGGTATTGGATTGCACTTCGCCGGGACTGGTACACGGTGGGGCATTCACTGCGTTGACCTGACAATACACTTCATCGCCGTTTTGAGCGCCAAACAAAGTATATGTAGCGCCGGTCCACACCGCCTGTCCATTCCGATACCACAAGATATTGGGCGTATTGCCGCCGTTGATCACGGCTGCCGTGAAGGTCAGGTTGGGCCCCGGGCAATCGCTGACGGTAATCTCGGCAGACAATATGTTGCTGATTACTTCAACGTTCACTGCGGCAGGGGTAGCCGCGCAAACCGGTCCGTTACCCGTTGCTTGATAGGTTACCGCGCCGGTCTGCGCCGGCACAGCTACTGCGGTATTGCCTGAAAAATTCAACAAGTTGGGTCCGGCCCAGAAGATCTGTGCAGCCCCGCTGCCCGTCAAGATCAGGGTATCTCCCAGGCAAAGCGGGTTGCTCGACGCTGTGGCTGCTATTTGGGGGATGGGTACTACGGTGAGCGTCAGACTTTGAGGCGGCGCGGAGCAACCGTTGCTTGTGCCGGTAACCGTGTAAGTATACTGGCCGGGGGCGCTGGGCATAGCGCTCACTGTACTGCCGCTATTGGACGACAGCCCTTCGCCCACCCAACTGTAGGTATTGGCGCCTGAAGCCGCAAAAACAGCCGATTGCGATACGCAAATGGTATCAACAGCTGCCAAAGCCACAACGGTTGGCACGGGATTAAACGCGATGCTGATCGATTGCGGCGCACTGGTACACCCGTTGGCCGCACCCGTTACCTGATAGGTATAACTGCCGGGGGCGCTTGCGCTTGCCGTTACCTGATTGCCGGTATTGCCGCTGAGCCCCGTTCCAGTCCAGTTATATGCTTCGGCCCCTGAGGCGGTTAGAGTAACACTCTGGCCGACGCATGTATTGACGGAGGAGGCATTGATGCTAATGACAGGCGAAGGGAAAACCTCGAGCGAGATAAAAGCGGGCGCCGAATTGCAATTATTGGTCGTTCCGATTACCTGATACTGGTAGGCGCCCGGCGCGACAGGCTGCGCCGAAACCGCGGTACCTGAATTGGCGCTCAGCCCCTGGCCCGACCAGGCATACGTTTCAGCGCCGGAAGCAATTAAAGTAACGGCGTCGCCTGCGCAAACCTGATTGGCAGGGGTAACGCTTATTTCTACGGGCGCCACTACGGTGATATAGGCGTTTTGAACAGCCGTATTGCTTCCGGCGGTATTGCCGGAAGTTAACTGAACGGTATAGATACCAGGCGTTTCAAATGTTATCGCCGGATTTTGCTGCGTGGAAGTCTGGCCGTTGCCAAAATTCCAGCTCCAGGAAGTCGGATTATTGTTGCTGTTATCGGTGAAAGCTACCGTCAGAGGCGCCTGACCGCAGGTCACAGCGGCATTAAAGGCCGCCACGGGCGGCAAAATGCCGGAATTAACGGTAATGTAATTGGTACGCATAAATGTATTTTGCCCGGCGGTATTGGTAGCGGTAAGGGATACGGAATATACCCCGGGTTCGGTGTAGGTATGGCTGGGATTTTGCTGCGTGGAAGTCTGGCCGTTGCCGAAATTCCAGAGCCAGGAAGTAGGGGCATTCGTACTTTGATCGGTAAATTGTACAGTTAGCGGCGCGGCGCCCGAAGTCGTATTGGCTATAAAATTTGCGGCAGGCGCTTGTAAAGTTGTGCAAGTATAGCTGGCCGTCCAGCCAGGGCGGGTCACCGAGTAGTCCGTAGTGAATAGCACAAACATCTTACCCGAATTAGCGGTCACGGCCTGTGGCAGCGCATTGCCTGCGAATTCGCCCAATAAGGGGGCGGTATCATCTTCCCCATTATAAACCTTAACCTCATCGCAACAGCTTTCGGTTTCGAATGCCGTAAAATTAAGTGTGACAGCCGTAGCATTAGGCGGGGCGATCGTCCAACTGCAGTTAAGATAATTAGCATAATCTGCGTCATTGCTACCGTCTGAAAAGGTCCCCGAACAATCAGTGAGCAGCGTATTTCCGCTACATGCGCCGAGGCAGTCGAGCGACAACTCGTAATTGCCGGTATTATCGCTGAACCCCGTTACATAAATGTAATATTCTATGCCATTTTCGGCAACAAATTCAACAGTGGAAGGGCCGAAATCCGTACAATCATCATCATCATCATCGCCTGTCACGCAAACCAGGTTATCGCAATCGCCACTGAATACGCCAATTTTAGTGTCATAATCAGTTGAGGGGTTGCAGGTTGAAACCCGCACTGGAGTTCCCTGGCCGGTAAATGTATACCAATTGCCGGGCGCGGAGGTGAGCGTTGTGCCGCATTCCGGTACTTGCAATGGAATGCCGCCCGTTTCGCCGCTCACTACATCGCCGCAAGCGATTGCCGTTGCCTGACTACAGTCATTTGCCGGGGTAGCGCATACATAATCAGCGCTCCACCCGGGGAACCCGGCTGATTGGTCGGTAGTAAACTGCACAAATAAACTCCCTGACAGGCCCGTAACCGGCGAGGGAATATTGGGGCCGCTGAATTCGCCAAGCAGCGGGGCGTTGGCGTTGGCGCCATCATAAATGCGGACAAAATCGCAGCACTCCTCCGTTTGAAACTCGGTAAAAGTAAGGGTAATGGCTGTTGCGCCCGGAGGCGATATGGTCCAACTGCAATTCAGGTTGTTGTCGTAATCTGTACTGCCGCTGCCATCTGTGAACGAACCGGGGCATGCAGTAAGGGGCGTATTGCCGCTGCAACTGCTTGTTCCTGTGCCTATGGGTACAATTTCAGCTAACCAGTTGCCATAATCGCTGCCCTTGCCATAACACCCAAATATCCATACAGCAGGAGTAGTAGCGCTATGCCGGCGGCTGATGCCGGAGTAGTCGCCCCAGCGTTGAACATTGTCGTCGTTAAAAATAATAGGCGAATCGCCGTTTTTGACGCTGATCGAACTGGAAAAATTAAACGACGCGTCAACCGTCACCGCCCGGAATTGGGGATAAATATTGCTGCCCGATCTTGTAAACCCGATGAGGACGTCTCCGCTGCTGATGGAGTTGCTCAGCGGCGCTATAACGGGATAGGAATAGGAAAAACCGTTTAATCCAAAGGTTTGCGCCGAAACTGATAAATTACTCACGTTGAGCCGGCCATATCTGATGCCGTTAAATCCCGATGCGTACTCATCGTGATGGGTATAATGAACAACGCCGTTGGCATAAAAAGCCATTTGCATGCGACAATCGCCTACATCAAGCAATTTACCGGAGCCTTGCTGAAGCGCATCGCTACCTATACTGTAAAATGGGCAAAATGCTGTATAGGTTGTAAGCTGTGGATTATTGCCATAGTCGGCAGAAATATCCAAAAGATATATTGAACTTCCGGAGGCAAAATTACTGGACACCAAATAAACGCCGGGGCCGTAACCGCCGTCAAAGCCGTAAGAAACGGGTTGTATACTGGCGATTGACGCACCTGTATTGGAAGTGATATTATTCCAATAGACATAGCTGAGGTTGTCGCCATTATAACCGTCTTCTTTGTCTAATTGCATAATTACCGACTGAGAAAATATATCGTTCGAATTAAACAAATTGCCGGATATATATAAATCCTCGGCAGACAAGCCGACCAGCGGGTAATCAAACCAGGTATTGACGTTGACAAAATTGCCGTCAATTATATAAGTCCACCAGCCGTCATTTGGATTTTCGCTTTGAGAAAAGCTGATAATGAGAAGCGATTCAGACGGCGTATTGCCACTTAAACTTATGAGTATAAATCTATCTGCTATAGGGTCGTACAGCACTCTGGGGTCGAATACAAAATTGGATAAATTTAGTCCGGAATAAAATTCCGCCAATTCCATGTCGAGAAATTCTACGCCGTTTTGATTATAAAAACCGATAGCAGAATTTACGGCAGTAATTATCCAGCCATTGTCGGAAATGGCCATTGCATTATCAGGCGGGCCGTAACCGTTAAAAATGTTTCCTTCAAAATTGCGGTTAACTTCGGGCGTGATAGGCAGCAATTTCAACACGCCGCCATCTTCATCCGGATAAACGCTGGTAGTATCTGATAATACCTGCTGTAACTTGGCCTGCTTGATGCTGTCAAGCAAAAACTCCTGATAAGGGTCGTAGTGTTTGTGCGCCTTCCTCCGCTTTTTTTTGGGTGGTGCATCAAGTGAATCTTGAGATACTCCAGGGACCAGCAAAACGGGTTTGTAGTTTTTTTTGCTCACCTGAGGGGCGACTGGCGCCGTAGCTTCTTTTCCCTTCTGGATAGCGGGTTTTGTTTCCTGCGCCTGCGCCATTTGCCGTAAGCTTACAAGCAGGCATAGGGCAATGAGGATTGGTGGTAATGGACGTTTCATTTGTTTAACATTTGTTTTAAATATGGATAATAAATCAGATAAGCTACTAGTGCCTAAATAGCGATAAAGGTGACCGACTTGAGAAAAAGAAATTGATAATTGAAGATGGCGGGAATTGGTTATGGGGTTTCATAAAATTGGGTTTAGTGCATTGAAGAGCTTCTTGCCTCTTTTCATCAATAAAAATAAAAAGCCTTCTCAAACAGAGAAAGCTTTTTATTCATAAAGATTAATTATTTTTTGAAAACCTGCATACAGATTTCACTAAATTCAGCTGCATATTATCTGCAAGCCACTTTATAGCTACTGCCGTAATAAGATACCGTACCGCATTGAACCGGCGAACCCTGGCGTTGGTGAATAATACCCGATACGTGCGGCGCCGCCATAGAAGTGCCTGTCATGGTAGAGTAGCCGCTATTCAGATAAGTCGAATACACTTGCGTACCGGTAGCGATCCAGTCAACAGGAGGAACGCCCCAGTTTGAAGTATAGTAAAAAGTACCGCTGCAGGTCATATTTGCAACCGTAACGATACGCGTGCCATTGATACAGGCAGGTTGGTAGTTGCCTGCAAAAGCGCCGTCATTGCCGGCTGCGATAACAGCCCAGGTTCCGCCGTTGGCCAGGTTGAATACTGCCGTCCGATAAGAAGAATAGGTAGAACAACCATTGCCATAATAACCGCCAAGACTCAGATTACACACATCGCCGGCTTCGTCGTACATGGCTACGTGGTTGATGCCGGCGAGAATCGAAGTCAGCGACCCTGAATTCGTGCAGCCGTTAAATACTTTCACCGGAACTACCGGCGCGCCTGCCGATACGCCCCTGACGCCAATGGTATTGTTTTTTGCAGCCGCCGTACCGGCTACGTGCGTGCCATGGCCCTGGCAGTCGTTGGGCGTGCCGCCGGTAAAACTGCGGGCGTACAGGGTATTTGTTACAACGTTTAAGTCGGGGTGGTTGAGCTGAATACCCGAGTCCACTATCCAGATCCACTTGCTGCTATTGCTGCCGTTACCCCAGCCATGGCGGGTAATACCGCAAGGTACTACTTGCGATTTGGGCGTATCTGTAATTTCTTCCGGCGTTTCATCAAACTGGAAGAGGTGGTCTTGTTCTATGCTAATGATGCGGGTATCTTCGAGAAGCCTGCGCACTTCATCATCACTGAGGCGGGCGGCGAAACCGGCCAGCGCCTCGGTGTAGTAATAAAGTATTTGCTCCTGACCTATACCCAGTTCCCTCAGCAAAGCGTCTATTTTTATTTTTCCTTCGGCTGCGCGCGCTTCGGCGGCCTTGCCATTGTCTACGCGGTTACCGTCGCTTTTGCTTTCCATTTCTGCTCCCGGTTTCAGATAGGCGGGCGACAATTGTACTACATATTGCCCGGCCACCGCTTTTTCAGGGTCTTCTACCCCTGTATATTTAGCTGATGCGATAATTTTGTCGTTGTGATGCATGCCAAGGGCGGCCTGCTGGTCGGTAGAAGATTGCTGATAGTTCTCTTTTTCGCAAGCGAATAACGAAAGAGCGAATATCAATACGATCAATTGTGCGTTTTTCATGATTGCTGATGTTTATTGGTTAATGAATTTGATGGGTTAGTGCGGGTAGGAAAAAAAAGGTGACTGGTTTTGGATAAAAAAATGGGAGATGAGGTTGGCAATTAGCAATTGATTGCAGGGAAAAGATATAGACAGAAAAGAAAGCGGGGAACAAACTTTTTATCAAATACAATTATAAATATTTAGTTATCAATAAATTATAAATATATTGTATGATCTGATTAGAATAGTAGAAAAAAATGCAGACTTTCCACACCCAAAATTCAAGCCGGCCGTTTGGAAAAATAACCGATGGCAAAAACCAGTAACACCACTCCCCCTAGGGCCAGCCCATAACTGGCCTGCACAAAAAAGTCGATCCAGCTCAGGTTGGGTTGCCCGAAATCTTTGTAGAAAAGAATGGCAATGGCACCCAGATAGCCGAAGGCGTCGGCCACATAGATGAGAAATCCGGCATTGCTTTTATATCGAATAGCTGCGATCATGCGATCGAAGAGGATGCAGTTATACAGGATATAGGCCATATACAATCCCAGGCCGACAAGCACCATCCACAGTGCGCCGTTGAGGATGCCGTTACTATAAAGAAAGGTACTCACCCCAACCAATACAGCGCCGCCTAAAATGAGCAACAGGTAAACGCGCAGCGCCTGTCGGTTGTCTTTGATCCACATAGTAGCTCCTGCCATGATAAGCACGAGGACGGCAATAGGCGTTTCCGAAGCTGTAAAGATGTAGGGTTTACCTTCAAAGCCGAGTGCAGCCCATATTTCAGCGGCAAAATTGTCGCGAAAATCGCGATAAGCGGTGAGTAAGGTATAAAACGCAATTAGCAATACCAATCCGGGCGCATACCGGCGAAATAACTCCGCGCGTTCATGGCCGGTCATGGGTGTGCGTTCGGTACGCAGGGCTATATCTTCGGGTGTAGGTTGTGGGATTTGTTCGAGCAAGTAAGCAAACGCTAACAACGGCATAAGAAAAATAGCTCCGGTAACGGCAGGCATCCAGAATTCACTGACGTGAAAGTTGAGCATCAGCCACTGCCCGATAGATTTGACTGCGCCCGATGCCACAATAAAACTGGCGCTAAGCCCGGCGCCCAGGATTTCGGTAAAGCGGCGGCCTTCGAGATAACTGAATACGATACCCCATATCATGCCGAGAGGCAAGCCGTTAAACAACATGAAAACAACATTCCAGGGTGTGGGTACAACCGCAAACAATAGTAACGCCGCTTCAGCTATGACAATTAATACAATAAACAACAACGTGCGGTATCGGCTTTTTAGCTCGGAAATGATTTTAATGCCAATGAATTTTGATAATGCATAACCGATGACCTGGCTGATGATCAAAGCGCTTTTATAAGTCAACTCTTCATCCCGGAATCCGACGCCTTCATAAGTGGCTACCGTAAACGGTTTGCGAAAAGCGTACATACAAAAATACGCTCCGAACGCCGACAAGGTGGCAAACAGAATAAAAACGCTGTCGGGGGCGCGTTGCAGGTAGCGTTTGAGCATGTGGGTATCGTTATCCGGCGTTTAAAATAGCGCTTTTTTGCTGCATTAGCGCCGGCAGTTCGGCCAGGCTATCCAAAAGCCCGTCGTTTTCCCATACCTCCAACTCCTCGCGGCTATGCGAACCGCTGGTGACGGCCAGGTTGAGCCCCACGCCGGCCAACTTGCCTTCCTGCAGATCGGACGGCGTATCACCTATTTTTACGACTTTTTCAGGATCGTCAATGCCGAAGATTTGCATGGCTTTCAGGATCATATCGGGGTGGGGCCTGCCTTTGCCGCCGGTTTCGCTCGGCGTCAACGAAAGATCGATAATAGAATCGGCATTGCCCAGGTAGTTCTCGTCGAGGTTGTGATCCCAGCCGAGGCGCTGGAGGATGATATTAACTACTTCGCGGTAAAAGCCTGTGTTGAGGGCTATCTTGATACCCTGAGATTTGAGCCAGGTAAATACCTCTATAGCGCCAATCGTCGGGCGAACAGGTTGCGTCAGGTAATGGTTTTCCAATATTGTTTTGAAAGTGGTAAAAGTAGCTCCGGCTTTGGCGTCAAATTCCGGGTGATCTTTGCCGATATATTCATCCCAGAGGGTTTCGATGACTATTTTTTTTGGGATGCCATGCATTGCATTGATACGATTTCTTGTCGCTTCGAGTCCAGTTTGAACGGCGGCCTCATAGAAGCAATTTTCTACTTCGTGGTTGTCTTGCACAGTAGTGCCTGCCATGTCGAATACGACTAATTGAAAGGGGAGCATAGGTTGTAGTTTTTTAATGAAAGCAAAAATAAGCGGCTATCCCAAGGCAGCCATACAAAGCGGCATAATTCACATAAAAATAAAACCCTGTTTACACCGCGACTATTAGCTTTGAGGGAATAAAAACAGCAAAGGTATGAACGAGCGGAATTGGGATGTCGCCGTTGTAGGAACGGGTATTGTAGGGCTTGCAATGGCCTACATTGCGGCAAAAGCGGGTAAGTCTGTCATTATGTTTGAACGCCATCCCCGGGCTATTGGCGCCACTATTCGCAATTTCGGCATGGTATGGCCGGTGGGGCAACCGCTTGAAACTTTCGAACGAGCCATGCGCTCGCGCGCCGTTTGGCTGGAGCTTGCCGAAAAAGCCGGCTTTTGGGCGGCGCCGACGGGTATGATGTGCGCTGCGTATCATGCCGATGAAATAGATGTGTTGGAAGAATTTGTGGAGACAAGGAAAGACAACGGCTACCAGGTTGAACTGCTAACCGCCGCGGAAGCGCTTGGAAAAAGTGCGGTAATAAATCCCCAAGGTTTAAAAGGCGCCATATGGAGTTCTACAGAAGTCAATGTAGATCCCCGCGAGGCTACCCTGCTGATTCACCAATACTTGCGGGAAGTGATGGGGGTTGCTATCATTTATGAAACAGCGGTTACTTATATCAACAGCCCCTGGATTGCAGCCGGCGATGAGCAGTGGTATGCCGAACGTATCTACGTGTGCGGCGGCGCCGATTTTGAAACGCTGTACCCTGAAATATATTCGGCAAGCGGTATTACAAAGTGCAAATTGCAAATGATGCGCACAGTGCCGCAGCCGGAAGGATGGCTGCTGGGCCCAACGTTATGCGCCGGGTTAACTCTGGCTCATTACGGGGCATTTGCACATTGTGAGAGCCTCCAGGCCCTGAAGAAGCGCCTGAATATGCAAATGCCAGCCTACGACGAATGGGGTATTCACGTACTGGTATCACAAACTGCAAAGGGAGAGATCACGATTGGCGATAGCCACGAATATGGCCTGGATGTAAATCCTTTTGACAGCGCTTATGTCAATCAATTGATCCTCGATTATTTGTCCGGTTTTGCGACTTTTCCCAATATGCACATAGCCGAAACCTGGCACGGCATATACGCCAAGTTGCCCGGCCACTCGGAATACGTGGTTGAGCCGGAAGAAGGCGTTACGATTGTCAACGGGTTAAGCGGGGCAGGTATGACTTTGTCGTTCGGCCTTGCGCAGGAGATAATAGGGATGTAGCCTATCAAGACTACAGCAAAGAACTGACAACTCACCCCCACAACGCATTCCCCCTGTCACCAGCTAAATACCAGCGAAGTTGCCACATGCCGGCCGGGGGCGTTAATACCTGAGCCGTGGTAACGATAGTCGGCATTCAGCGCATTATAAAAGCCGGCGCGCATGGTAACCCATTTCCAGGAATAATCGCCGTACAAGTTAAACGTCATCCAACCTGGTGTTCCATTGGGATTGATACGGTTGTCGCTTTTGTCGCCGGCGGCCAGGCGCTTTTGTGCGCCGGCAAACAGCGATTCCACGGTGAGTCGCCATTGCATTCGCTGATAGGTGATTCCCCAATGACCAAACAACGGGGGGATTCGCCTCAATGGCTCGTTTTGAGTGAGGTTTTGGCCGTATTGCCAGGCCAGGCCGGTCTGTAGCTGCCAGTGGGAGCCGAATACTATATTCAAACTACCTTCAATACCCTGTATGTAGCCTTGTTCTACGTTTTCTTTGCGATAAACGGGATATCCCGCTATGCTGTCGCTAGCGACGCGAACCCGGGTGATCAAGTCGCGCAATTCGTTTCGAAAGACAAAAGCCGCCGCTTGTACCCTGGCCCCGGTATGCCGCCAGCCCAATTCGTAATTATAGCTTTTTTCAGGTTTTAGATCTGCCGTAGGGATTTCGTAGCGAAAATCGACAATGCCCAGGCTACCCAGATCGTCGATATTGGGGGCGCGGAAGCCGGTATTGAAATCAATAAACAGATTATTTTTTTGGTTGAGCCGTCGCAATATGGAAGCATTGAATACAAATGCCGATGGCGTAATTTCTACATTGCCCAGGGTTTCATCGGTCAGGGTTATCAAGAAGTGATTGTAGCGAAGCCCCCCCGAAAAAGTCCACTGGCGTGCTTCCCATTGATTTAAACAAAAGAGGGCAAAGCTGGTAAAAGCGGCGTCATCGGGATACAAACCGCGTTTTCTTGCGCTAGTACCCGATTGAATATCCAGATCATGGCGGGTACTGCCCACGCGGTCGGCGTAAAGCTCGATTCCGGTGGTGGTGCGCCAGAAACGGGTGGGCGTAGCAACAGCCTGCACGGAAGCGCCCCATGAGTTTACCTCATCGGCTTCTTTGCGCAGAGTAGCGACGCCGTTTTTGCGGCTTTCGCGTTGTTCTTCGGTTTGATGGAGAGAGACAGTGGCAGTCAACTGCTGCAATAAGTTGGTATTGGGTTGCCAGGCCAGCCGGGCATAGCTCAGTTGACGTTTTTGAAGGGCAAACTGGTTGAGAGCGAAATCTTCGAGCTGAACTTTGTGATAGACCGGCACGACTGATTGTTGAAAGGTTTGATGCGCAACAGTGAGTTTTACCTCATCGGCAAGCTTCCATTGGCCTTTCAGGTCGAAGGCGTATTCGTCGTAGCCGGAAGGCGACTGAACGCCGGTTTTTTGACCGCCCACCAGGTCGCCGAATCGGCGCAGGGTACCGCCCGCCAGTAATGCCAGTTTTCGGCCCGATATGCCGCCCTGGAGATGACCGGTTTTTTCCATGTCGCTGCTGCGCCATTGCGAAAGCAGTTTCAGATGGGGTTTGCCGTCCTGGGCTAATTTGTCGATATCCCGGGTGAGAACGTTAATGGTACCGCCCAGCGCGTCGGAGCCGTAAGTTACAGACCCCCCGCCCTTCCACACTTCTATTCGCTGAATGCTGAAGGGGTCGATGGAGTTGAGGTATTGATTGGGCCCATAGCGGAAAGTGGCATTGCTAAGGCGAATACCGTCAATGAGGAGCAGGATTTGATTGCCGGTGAGGCCGCGCAGGAAAGGCGAGCCGCCGCCGTGATTGGTTTTTTGAACAAAAACACCCGGCGTGGTCAAGAGGGCTTCGGGCGTAGTGCGCGATTGCTGTAGCGCAATAGTTTTTGAAGCAAGGCGCTCAATAGCTGCGGGCGTATCCTTGAGATACGCTTCGGCGCGTTGGGTAGTGACGATAACCTCCTTCAATTGTAGTGCAGGCATGGTGTCAGTAACGGCAGCATCCTGAGCGGCAATGTGAAGACAAATGGCCCAACCTGTCAAAGTCAACAATATTCTCAATGTCGTGATATCTTAATCGATCAGCGGAAAGCTTCAATGATTTTTATGTTGCTCGTAAAATGATTTGCGTTGCTCGTTTTCGTCGTCCAATTTTGGGCCTTTTAATATTTTTTCCAGATCGAAGGTGCGTTGGTAAATATCCATTGCTTTTTGCGGAACAAAAATAGCCGGATCAGCGGGTTCAAGGGTATATGGCGTATAATCTGGTTGATCTGTGAAAAAATCCTGGAGCAACGACGCTGTAAGGTCATAGTGATTTACATAATCGATATTTAGCAGGTTATACTGCATTTTTATCAGGCTGCCAAAATTGGCATGGGTATTTGACACATAGCCTCTTTTTACATAGGGTCCGGCCAGCAGTAGTATTGAGCGATGGGCATCCAGGTGGTCAACTCCGCCCTGGGGGTCGTCTTCGGTGATGATGACGAGCATGTTTTTCCAGTAGGGCGTACGGCTGAGGAAATGCAGCAAGCGCCCCAGGGCCAGGTCGTTGTCTGCCATATAGCTGTGCAGGTAGGGGTATCCCGCCGCTGGTCGGGGTTCCTGGCCGTGGTCGTTGGGCAGTATCATAGTAATGAGTTGGGGCATCGTGTCTTTGCCATTGAGCCAGCGGCGGGTAAATTCGGCTTCAAACTGATCCATGCGGTATTGGTCGGGCACATTCATATTGTAGCCAGGATAATGTCGGCTGGTGCGGTCGAACAGGGGCTCGGGCAGGGGAAAAACCACCGAGTGGCGCGCGCCAAAAAGTGTGTCGTACCACTCTTCCGAAGAGCCGGTGTATTCGTTGGCCTGTCCAAAATTATAAAAACTGATGCGATGGCGGTCGAGGTTTTCCCATAAGCCGCCGCGTTCGTTGTAGTCTTCGGGGTCCATAGCGCCGGTAGTGCGTGGAAAGCGGCGACCCGGCGCTGTTGAAAAGGGTTTGAACTCGGCGCTGACCTGTGAATTGGCCTCTACGTATTCATTGGGGATAGTGCCCACCATCCAGTGGTGGCCGTGGATGCTGGCGTCGCTATCGCAATAAAAATTATCGGAAAAGGCAAATTGACGGGCAATTTTGAGGTGGTTGGGCATCACGTTTACGTTGGCATGGGCATTCAAAGGGTTAATGCCGTTGGCGACAACCACTTTTTCACCGAAGCGGGCGAGTGTAGCATCGCCTTTACCTTGGGGTAGTTGACCGAAAACTTCGTCGTAGGTACGGTTTTCTTTAGTAACATAAACGATGTGTCGAATAGGACTATTACGCAAACCGGGCAGAGGAGGAAGGGGGTTGTTGCCATCGTCTTTAACGACGACTTCGCGGAATGTATTCCGGATTACCTGAAGGGTATATTCCGCCAGTTGGCTTGCATCGGGTACATCGACAATCTGGAATGTCCCCAACTGAATATCGCCGATATAAGTACCCTGGGGCGGTGCTACAAAGCCTTTGCCTCCGTTGGGCCCGGCGCCGTAACCGCGAGCGGAAACAATGAAAAGCTTTTTCCCATCCGGTGAGGTTTTGACCCGGGTAGGCATCCAGCCAGTGGGGATATATCCTTCTACTTTATTATTTTTCAAATCAACAACCGCTACCGCATTGAGGCTTAGGCAGGCTACGTACAATTTTTTTTCGTCGGGGCTGAGGGCTAGCCCAAAAGGCATAAGCCCACGGTATTCATCCAGTTGGGGATGTATGGTAAGCGGAATATTGCCTACAATTCGCCCTTTCCTTTGATCGATAATGGATATCAGGTCGTTGGAGGCGTTGGTAACATAGGCGAATCGCTTACCCACTGCAATTGAATTGGGATGAGCGCCGCCTACTACTTCGTCGTCGTCGATGAGTTCGCCGATCTGATAGCCGGTTTTAAATCGATGGACGACTTCATTTTTGTCCAGATCAATAGCCCAGACACTCATAGCTTCGGGCGCCAGGGGGCTGCCCAGGCCCGGTACTTTCCTGCCGTCGGGCAAAACGACCCCTTCTTCGGCTGCTTTGGAGGGGTAACCGTAAGCCGGATATTCCAACATAAACGAGTCTTTATTTTGCGGCGTTACGCCAGGTACCAAGGGGTATTCAAACAAACCGACATTGGCGACAAAAGCCTTTGAGCAGTCGGCGTTTAGCGCAATACCAAAGGGAATGCGACCAACATTGATGACGGCTTCAGTTTTTCCCGTTTGTACATCGATTTTCACCAGGCGATTATTACCGCGGTCGAGGGCGAGAAGTTGATTGCGCTTTTCGTCAAAAGCAATATCAGACACGTAACTATCCTCAAATTTTTTTCCGTTGTATTCGCCGTCGATGCTGATTGTGCGGAGTTTTTGCCTGGCGCCGGCGTCGAAAAGCGTCAAAGTTCCCTTGTCGCCCCCGCTCAACCAGGCGCGCCGGCTATTGGGTTCAAAAGCGATACCCATAAAAGACGAGCCTTCTACAACCGGCAGTATTTTACCGTCATAGCTTGGTATACGGACAGTTTCGCCGTTTTTTAGGTCGACTACCGTTACTACTTCGTTATGCAACACCAGCGCTACTTGCTGGTCGGGGCTCAGCGCCAGTCCATAAGGGGCGCGATTGATGCGACTTACTTTGCCGGCGGGCGTAATGTATCTGCCGCTGGGTATCACCGAAACACCCGATGGGTCGATTATGCTGTATTGACCTGCGCCCGGTACTTGCAGGGTCAAAACATTGGATTGGGCAAACGCTGATGCAAAGCATAAAGCATAAGCGGCGAGAAAGAAAAGCAGGTTTTTCATAAACTATTGAGATAAAAATGAGTAGCGAAGGTTGGCATTTAAAGTTAGCGGAATTTGAACGTTTTATTAAGTTTAAACCAACAATTCCCTTTTCATAAGCATAGGTTTATATTTAATGCAAATAATTCAAAATATCATGAAACTGCATTATTATCTTCTGTTGATTATGGTGATGTATTGTCAATTGGGCGTTAGCCAAAAATCGACGCCTTCTTTTGATCAATCCTTGTATGAAATGCTGAAATCCAGGCGCGTACAATTGCCCAACCAATGGTTGCTAACTCCGGCAGGTCAGGTGCAGCGCCCCCTGCACGACCTGCCGCTGCAAATTGTCGTTTCTGCCGACGGCCGTTGGCTGGCCGCTACTAATAACGGCGTCAGCGATCACAAAATCCAATTATTCCGAACAAAAGACGCCGTCCAAACCGGCGAAATCGACATCCCCAAAGCTTGGTATGGACTGGCTTTTAGCCAGGACGCGAGCCGCCTGTACGCCTCGGGGGGCAACGATAATGTGATTGCTATCTATAAAAATGACAATGGAAAACTATCTGCCGACGGCGCCGTCAAACTGGGCGAACCCTGGCCGAAAAACAAGATTTGTCCCGCCGGAATTGCTCTTGACGAGACCGCCGGATTATTGTACACGGTAACCAAAGAAGACAGTTCGCTGTATGTGTGCCGACTATCGGATCGCAGCGTAGCACAGCGTTTTAAACTCGAAAGCGAACCGTTTGCAGTAATTGTTTCTCAAAAAAGAGCAGAAATTTATGTGTCCATCTGGGGTGGCAATACCGTGGCTGTTTTTGACAAAAACAACCTCGCCCGCAAAGCTGATATACAGGTAGGAGAACATCCCAATGAATTGATAATCAATAAAGCAGAAGATTTGCTTTTTGTAGCCAATTCGTTGGACAACTCGGTGTCGGTCGTCGACTTGAAATCAGGCAAAACACTCGAAGTACTCAATACCGCATTATTCCCCGACGCGCCCAACGGTTCTACGACCAATAGCCTGGCCCTGAGCGCCGATGAAAGCGCTTTATACATCGCCAATGCAGACAACAACTGCCTGGCCGCTTTTGACGTCAGCGAGAGGGGCGAAAGCAGGCCTCTGGGTTTCATACCTACCGGTTGGTACCCCACCAGCGTGCGATTTGTGCATGGAAAAATCTGGGTTGCCAACGGCAAGGGTATGTCGTCGCTCCCCAACCCGCAGGGCCCCAGCCCCTTCCAAAAAAGATCGGACAGCCGTGCGGCACAATATATAGGTTCGCTATACCTGGGCGCCCTGAGCGTTATTAAACCGCCGAAAAAGGGCGCCTGGGGCGCTTATACAAGGCTCGTTTACGAAAATTGCCCCTATCGCAAAGACAAAGAGCTGCTTGCCGAAGGCGAGGTCGGCAATCCCATTCCCCAACGAGTAGGCGACCCATCCCCCATCAAATACGTATTTTACATCATAAAAGAAAATCGCACTTACGATCAGGTGTTGGGCGACATGCCCGAGGGCAACGGCGATACTTCGCTGTGCCTCTTCCCAGAGAAAATCACCCCCAACCAGCACGCCCTTGCCCGCGAATTTGTGTTGCTCGATAACTTTTATGTCGACGCCGAGGTGAGCGCCGACGGCCACAACTGGAGCACTGCTGCTTATGCCAACGACTTTGTGGAAAAAACCTGGCCCACCAGCTACGGCGGCAAGGGCGGCAACTACGACTACGAAGGCACACGCCGTATTGCCTTTCCCAAAAAAGGGTTCATTTGGGATTATTGCAAGCGCGCCGGGGTGAGCTACCGCACCTACGGCGAATTCGCCGACGACTTCAAAGCCAACTACGAAACACTGGAGGGGCATTTTTGCCCGTATTACTCTTCATGGGATATGGACTACCAGGACATCCGCCGCGAGGCCGATTGGGAGCGCGACTTTGACAGCCTGCTGGCCATCAACCAGGCGCCGCGCTTTAATACCATTCGTTTTGGCAACGACCACACTTCCGGCATGGCCAAAGGCGCGTATTCGCCCAATGCCGCAGTAGCCGATAACGATCTGGCGGTGGGACGCTTCATCGAACACCTTTCAAATAGCTCTATTTGGAAAGAAAGCGCCGTATTCATCCTCGAAGACGACGCCCAAAACGGCGCCGACCACGTAGACGCCCACCGCAGCATAGCCTTTGTGGTGAGCCCCTACACCCGGCGCAAGTTCGTAGATCACACCATGTACTCTACTTCCTCTATGTTGCGCACCATGGAACTCATTCTTGGCCTGCCGCCCATGAGTCAATACGACGCTGCCGCCACGCCCATGTGGCGTTGTTTCACAGCGGAACCGGATTTTACGCCTTTTAAAGCCCTGCCTGCCAATGTTTCGCTCGATGAGCGCAATATGGCCGTCAACAACCTGTCCAGGATATCCGAAACTTTCAACCTGGCCAAAGTTGACGCCGTGCCTGACCGCCTGTTCAACGAAGTTCTCTGGAAAGCCATCAAGGGCGAAGAGTCGGAGATGCCGGCGCCAAGAAGGGCGGCGTGGGTGAAGGTGGAGGAGGAAGAGTAAAAAAAACAGCCCGCCCCGGAGATCTGCAGGGCAGGCTGCTGATGGTACTAAAGCGTTAACCAAACTCAAATTAATTGTTTTTGATCAACCACATTTCTGCGTTGATATCGTCTTCGCCGCCGAATTGGCGATCTACCGCTTCATTGTAGTTGGTAGTGTTGGTGTTTCGTTCTGAAGCGGGATACTGAAAGCGTTTGGGAATACGACCGCCGTTGCCGGTGCCTACGCCCACCAGAAATTCGGGAACCCCTGTACGGCGCTGGTTGTAGAAAGCTTCCCAACCTGAATTTTGGAAAAATGCCAGATATTTCTGTGTCAGGATTTGCTCCAGACCATCGGCATTGTTGCCTTTGTAGGCCACATCCGTTTGAGCCAGGTAAGCGTCGATGGCAGACTGGTTGGTAATGTCATAAAAATTCATGCTTGCCGTGATACCTTTGCGATACCAATCGGCGGCATCGCCGCTTACCCAGCCGCGGTTGACAGCTTCTGCTACGTTGAAACACAACTCCGGGTAACCGATTTGAATGCAGGGTTCAGGCCCCTGGAAGGTGCTATAGTAGCGAATTTGATCGATAAAGCTGTATTCGCCGTTGCCCGCTTTGAAGGTCATGTCGTCGAGGCTTTCACCCGAGGAAGCGCCGATATAGGCGGCAAAGTCGTATTCTGTTAAACCTTCGTCAAGCTTTTTCTGCGCCGGGTCAGCTACAACAAAAGTACGGGGGTCGCTCAGTGCGGCCAATGTGTTGAGATACGTGGCGCTCATATTGTAGCGGCCGCTATCAAACCCACGGGTGCCCGGGTTGTTGGGATAAAAATTAACGGTGCTGTTGTAGTAGTACTGCATATTGTCGCTCAGCCCCGTCATGATGGGAAACTCGGCAGGGTTGTTCAGCACTTCTGCAAAACGGCCTTTTACATTCAGATCCGGGTCGTCGGCGTGTTTGCTCAAGTGGATCAAGACGCGGAGTTTGTAAGTATTCACCACCTTGCGCCACAAACCGAGGTTATTGCCGAGGTAAATATCGCCTTGCAAGGAATTATCGCCTTTGAGGATCACCTTTTTGAGGATATCATTGGCTTCATCAAGCAATTCGAGCGATTGCAGGAACACCTCTTTTTGGGTATCGTATACCGGCGTAGTATTATTGATGCCTTGAAGTGCTTGCGACATGGGAATATCGCCGAATTTCAACGACATGCGGATGGAGAAATAGGCGCGGAAAAACTTGCCCAAACCGCCGTAAGGGTTTTCTTCTGAGCCGGCCAGTTTGGCAGCCTCAGTTTCCATTTGGGCTACGTTTACCAGCGTAGTGAAGTCAAAACTACCGGTAGTCCAGTTATATTCTTGATTACCGTAGTAGTTATAGTTGCAGCAGTAAAACTGGTTCCAGCGCTGCACTTCGTTCCAGGAATTGTCAAAAAGATCGTTGAGAACACCCTGGAAAATCAGCGAAGGGGGTGCTGTTACCGGCTGGTTGGGGTTGATCTGCAAATCATCGAAAGGCTGCTCGCAGGCGCTAACGCCCAGCCACAACACAAAAGACGTGATCAAATATTTAAAAACTCTCATAATTTCATCATTTAAAAAGTGAGATTAATATTGATGCCGTAGCGGCGCAACGTAGGCGTTTGCAGGTCGGAATAGCCCTGTACGCTATTTGGGCTGGTGGTACCGGTAAACTGTTCTACGTCTACGTTCTTTTTCTCGGCGAAATACAACAGATTGCGACCTACCAGTGAAATGCTGGCTCCACGAACGAAGCCACCTTTGAACTTGCCGGCAGGGATGGTATACGTGAGCGTCACTTCGCGCAATTTTCCGAAGGTACGCTTCATCAGGTTGGCTTCTTCCGCCGCATAATAGCGACTGATCCAGTCTTGCAAGAAAGTAGCGGTAGTATTGGGGGCAAATTCGAGTTCGTCGTAGTTCGTGATGTTGCCGTCAACGTCGTATTCAGGGGCCACGCCGTTGGAGATCACTACGCCAGGGCCGACCCATGTTTTGTTGCCCAAATAGTCCTGGTAACGCGCTTCGCCCATTTCGCCCTGAACGGTTTCAATATGGCGACCGCCGCGGAATGTTTGGCGCTGGATGTAGTTGATGATGTTGCCACCGTACCAGCCGTCGAATTGGAAGCCCAGACCGATATTCTTATATGAAATGCGGTTGGTTACGCCCCAAATCCAGTCGGGGTTGGTATATCCCAGGAATTGCGGTACCGGATTTCGGATGGGGCGGCCGCCGCCGTCGTTGATAAGCTGTCCATCGGGCGTTTTAATGAAGGCGCCGGCATAGTAACCGTCGATGCGATCGCCGACTTCGAGGAACTGGCCGAGTTTGTTTACGCCCGGGTAGATTTCATCGAGCGTTTCGCGCCAGGTGCTCCAGTTGAGGGCAATATCCCAGTTGAAATCGTTCTTTTTAACCGGGCGAACGTTGAGTACTACTTCCCAACCCGTTTTGCGAGTTTTGATGCCGTTTTCCAATGCCGAGCCGTAACCGGAAGCCTCCGACAAAGGCAGATTAAAGATATTGGGGCCGTCAGTTGCATTGAAATAAGTTACATCAAAGCCCAGGCGATTGTGCAAAAAACGGGCATCAATTCCGGCTTCATATGCAGTTGAAAAACTGGGTTCGAGGTTCGGATTAACGATGGTTGTCGGAGAATAAGCCGAAGGCTGATTGTTGTAGGGGAATCCGATATTGTAGCCGCTAGAGTTGATATAGTTGGGGCCTTCGTATGGCGAGTAATAATCGCTGCCGTAATCGAGTACGTCTCGGCCTGAGAGCAGGTAGGCTGGAGGTATGGTTGAACGCGTCAAACCGCTGCCTACATAGGCGTACGAGCCTCTCAGTTTGAGCAGCGAGACAGCATCTGGCAAATTTAGCATTTCAGAAAGTTGCAAGCTCAGCGAAGCTGAAGGGTAGAAATAGCTGTTATTGGAGGGCGGTAGCGTAGAGTGTTTATCCCAGCGTCCTGTAATCGAAAGCGTTATGAAACGATCGTAGGTGATATCAGCAAAACCGTAAGCGCTGAGTACTCGCATATCGGCATTGTAGTTAAATACCTGGCGCGGGTTGAGCGAGTTGTTCAGGTTGTACCAGCCGGGCACGTTGAGGTAATCGGTAGTGGCATAGCTGGAGTTAAAAGAAAACGCGCGCAAGTTGCCGCCGAGTGATGCGCTGATATTCCATTTAGGCGTAACGTCTTTGTCGAAAGACAACATAAAGTCGGTGTTGTTTTCAAACAGGTTGCGGCGGTCTTCGCGGTAGTCGCCTTTGGCTTGCTCGCGGCCGTAAACCGTAGCCGAATAGGGGAATTTTTCATCGCGGAACAAGTCGTATGAAGTGACTTGTGTGCGGCCCATCAACTTGAGATGCGGCGTAAAGCTATAAGTCAGAGAAGCAAAGCCGTAAACGTCAGTTTTGTAGTGGCCGCGCAGCCATTCGTAAGCAAGGAAATAGGGGTTGTTATAGCGGGTATACTCGGCATAAATTTGCTGTATGCCTTCTTTACCCGGCTGCCAGTAGTTGCGCATATCGTCGATGTCCCAGTCGGCGCCACCCCAAATGATAATATTATAGATCATCGAGTTGGGACCATATTGCACATCGGGGAAGTTGTCGGTAAACTGCCGGTTGTAATTGATGGCGCTTTCAAAACGAAGGCGGTCGTTGAAATTATACCCTGTCGATACATTGAAGTTACCCGTGTTGAGTTGGGTATTGGGCACGATACCTTGCTGGTAGGTATAGGTGCCCGAAACGCGAATATCGTAATTGTCGCCGCCGGCAGAAACGGCGAGGTTGGTGGTTTGCAGCATGCCAGGGCGCAGGAAACGCTCAAGGTTGTCAACGCCGCGGGCCAACCACGGCGTAGCCTGGCGCTCGCCGGTTATGGGATCCACAGGGCTATCGTATTGTGGGATGAGTTGACCTTCAAATTTTGGACCCCAGACGTCATAATCGGAATCATATAAACCGCCGCCTTTGCCATCGACAAAAGAATAACGGCCATGGTCGCCGGGGCCGTATTCATACTGTACTTCCGGGATAGTGAGAAACCCGTTTTCGATCATTGTCGAGTTGTTGAGTTCTACCTGGAAACCACGGTTGTCTTTGGCGCCGCGTTTGGTGGTGATTTGAATAGCGCCGTATTGACCGCGACTGCCGTATAGCGCCGACGCATTGGGGCCTTTTAATACCGTGATCTTTTCAATGTCGTCGGGGTTGATGTTCCAGGTGTCCGACTGGATCGGCACGCCGTCTACTACGTAAAGCGGCCTGTCGCCGCGCAGCAGCACCGATGGGCCGCCCAGCAATTCGGCAGAGGCGCCGACGGTAAGCCCCGCGACTTTTCCCGCTAGCGAGTTGATAGGATTGGGTTCGCGAGCTTTGATGAGGTCGCCCCCTTTAACATCTTGAACGGCATAACCCACTCGCGCTTTTTCTTTTTCGATGCCTAATGCCGTAACCACCACTTCACCAAGCTGCCTGGCATTTTCGCTTAGAAGCACTTCTACAAAAGTAGCTGTAGACACATCAATTGTTGCGGCATCGTAGCCCAGGAAAGAAATTTCCAATTCTTTTCCCTCGCTGGGCACATTGAGCGTAAACGAACCATCTACGTCAGAAGCTGTTCCTGTTGTAGTGCCTTTAACGATAATGGTGGCGCCGGCAATCGCCTCTTTTGAATTGGCGTCTTTGATGACACCCCTTACTGTTTTTTGCGCCTGCAAGGCGGGAAGATGGCAAAGCAGTGTCAGCAAGCCGACTGCAAGGCATTTCCATGCCCAGTGGGCAAAGACTTGTCGTCTAAGTTTCATAATTTAGTGATGTTTAAATTAACCAATTTTCATAGCCGGAACAGACCAGCGCTGTACCGGCTATTTTCTTCAACAAAGATTGGGAGCCCACACAGGGAATACGATAAGCAGCTATTTAAGATTTGTTGAAGTTTCTGTAAATTTCGGGTAGCGGCTGATTTCTGTCTTTTTTGTTTTAAGTAATTGATAATTAATAATATAAGGCAAATATCTTTGCGAATAGTTATTAACGAGTATATATTGTTTTTTGAAAATTATTTAACCCAAATTTAATTCTGTATGTAGCGTGGCTTTGAAGAGATACAAACACCTTTGCTTTTCCCAAATTTGCAAAGCAAATGGACCAACCTACGTATATACAGCAAGGCGACGCCAACGATTCAACACTGCGCCTTCAATACCAGAATGTATTTGACTCAACAACAAAAGAAGTCCTGGAAGAAGACGCCCGCTATTTCTTGCACCAGGCGCTTTCTACGCCGGTGATGAATGTATTGCAGCGTGCGGAGGGCCCCTATATCTACGATTTGCAGGGCAGGAAATATCTCGATTTGCATGGCAATGGCGTACACAATATAGGATATAACAATCCCTGCGTTGTAGAAGCTATTAAACATCAATTGGACTCGGGGCTTTCGTTTTCACCCCGTAGATTTACCAATAGGGTAGCAATTGATTTTGCAAAAAAAATGGTAGAACTGGCGCCGGAAGGCCTCAGCCGCGCGCTTTTTTGTCCAGGAGGCGCAGAAGCAATTGAAATGGCGGTATTGCTGGCCAAACAAATAACTGGCAAGTGGAAAACTATTTCATTTTGGGATAACTACCACGGCACTACATGGCAAGCCGCATCTGTTGGCGGCACCGAGCATTTCAGCACAGGCTACGGGCCTATGGTGCCGGGGGCATTCCATGTAGAATTTCCAAATTATTATCGCAATCCCTGGGGCCTGAGCGATAAAACATTGATAGATGATTTATACCTGCGGCAAATCGAAATAGTGGTGCAACGAAACCCTGATATTGCTGCTATTATCGGCGCCACTATTACTTCTACACCGGTTGTTCCATCAGCCTATTACTGGCAGCGAGTTCAGGATATTTGCCAAAGACACGATGCGTTTCTGATTTTTGATGAAATAATATGCGGACTAGGACGCGCCGGGACTATTTTCGCCTGCGAACAGTACATAACTCCTGATGTAGTGGTCCTTGGCAAATCGCTTGGCGGAGGTATCGTTCCACTGGCAGGAATAATAACCAAAGAGCACTACAATAGCTTGTCAGACAAATCTATTGGTCATTTCACTCATGAAAAAAGCCCGTTGACCTGCGCGGCAGGATTGGCCACGCTGCAATACATCGAAATCCACAACCTGGCAAAGCATGCGGACGAAATGGGCCGTTATCTGCTTCATAAACTTTTTTCGCTTCAGGATCAATTTCCGGTCATCGGTCATATAGAAGGCAAAGGACTACTGATCGCCGTCGACCTGGTCACTGACCGTCATACTAAAGAAAGAGCCTTTCACCAGGCTCAGGCTATAATGTATCACTGCCTTGAAAACGGACTGTCATTCAAGCTGATTGACGGCAATGTGCTTGCTTTATCCCCCGCGCTCACTATCGGCCGCGAAGAAGCCGATTTTATCATTGATGTATTGGAAAATGCTTTGAGGCATACATCCCCATAGGCACAAAAAACAGGAAGACCTATGGCTTGACCTTAAGGGCGTCGCCTCTCTCAAACCCTCAGCGCGCCGCGGAAGCCCCTGGCTGCATAATAGGATTGGGCGCCATTGTGATACGTAAAAACGTGGTTGTAGCGGCGGTCGCAAAAAAGGGCGCCGCCGAGTTGTCTGATATCGGCAGGCGTTTTCACCCAGCTCGACGTTTTGGTGTCGAAAGCGCCAAGTTGTTGCAACTCCCGGTATTGATCTTCCGTCAGCAATTCGATGCCCATAGCGGCAGCCATATCAACAGCATTATTTTCCGGTTTGAATTCTTTCCTTTCTTCCTGGGCCTGGCCGTCGTAACACACGCTTCGACGTCCCTTAGGGCTTTCGGCAGAACAATCGACAAATAAGTATTCGCCTGTTGCTTGATCGAGGGCGACAACATCCGGTTCGCCGCCGGTCCGCTCCATTTCATAAAGCGACCACAGTTTTTCTGCGCCGGCTTCAAGCGTTGCCTGTAGCTGAGTCCATTCAAGGCCTTTATGGCGGTGCATGTTTTTTTCAAACCGGGCTTTCAATATGCCGAGTAATTCTTCCCGTTGCGCCGGCGTCAGCTTTTGGTTGTTCATAACTGCGGGTATCTTGTTCATTGTTACTGGAGTAATAAAATTCAAATATATACAATTTGTTAAAAAAAACAAACTAAATAATTTTATTTTATGATTGGCGACTTAGCGACCGTTTTAAAACTGGTAAAATCGTGCTTTCTGGAACCAGCGTATTCGTTCATAATCTGGTAAACATCCTTGGTTTGCTGGTTACATGGTTTGCCTGGTAAAAAGGGTTTAAAATAGTCTCCAAGAGATGTGAATCCGGTCCAATTAATGGCGGCACGAGGCATCAACCGGTTTTATTTTAACCTCGGTATCCAGCATTTTACTGCTTTTTTGTACGCTGCATACGATTCCCCAAATCGTTGTTCGAGGTCTTTTTCTTCCATAGGTCGAACCAGTACGTGCCATAATAATGCGCCGGCAATCGAGTATAAAATAACCAGATAGGAGCCCATTATCATTCCCGCACAGATTCCCTGTCCTATGCCTGCAATGGCCATTGGATTCCTGACATACTTATAGGGGCCTTTAATCACCAGTTGATTGGGGCAATCCAGCGGCAAAGGCGTTCCTTTTCCAAACAGGCTCATGGTGTACCCGCTATAAATTCCGATGAGGCTAAAAAGCAAAAACAGTGGCCAGCCCGGACCACTCATGGGCTCGAATCCACTGATGCAATTTATTTTTTCGAATAATAATATCACCCTTGGGATTAGATACAGAAAGACAAGCCAAAAAATGGTTGTTTGAAAAATAGTTTTCGCCAGGTTCCAGCTAGAGTTGCCAGATTTTGAGGGTATGAATATCGATGTTAGTTTTTTCATTCCTCCGATTACTCTTCCCCGCTCACAACCAGCAACTCGCTCATCATCATAGCGGTGGCGCCCCAGAGGACTTTGCCCATCACATTAAAATAAGGCACATTGGGCAGCCTGATTTGGTTGCCCAGTAGCACTTCGGTTGTTTGGCGGGTATCGGGGTGTTGAAAAACTGAAAAGGGGACTTCCAGGATGCCGTTTACTTCTTCCTGTTGGGGAGAAAAAGCGGGCGTATAATCGACAAAACCGACGAATGGGTTCACCAGAAAATTGCTTACAGGGATATAGAGTTCCGTGAGCCGTCCCAGCATATTTACGGTAGTGTGATCCAGGCCGACCTCCTCATGGGCTTCGCGCAGGGCTGTTTGTTGCAGGTGGCCGTCGGCTTGTTCAAATTTGCCGCCGGGAAAACTGATTTGTCCGCCGTGCCGATCTTTATTGTTATTCGATTTGCGTTCGATAAAAACCAGGTGCCATTCGCCGTTTTTCGGAAAAAAAAGCGCCAGCACGCCGGCCAGCCTGGCATCAGGCGGCGGGGGAGGCAGATAGCGCCGGTCGAGGTGCGCCATCCGAAATTGCGCTTCGCGGCCGGGCAAAGGCTCCGCCAGCCGCGCTTGGAGATGATTGATAAAGGTATCCATAGTTATTCTAGGGAACAACGGAGGAAGGCTGTCGGTTGTCGGTTATAAGTAGTCGGCTGGAATAATCCTGCAACGGCTACTCCTTGTTTGACTTTTGCAGGTACAGTTCGAGCGCCATTTGCATAGAGGGGGCCTCGGGGATCGGCGCCTTTACATTAATAGTAAGGCCCTTTTCCTCTACCGCCTTGCAGGTAGTATTGCCGAAAACGGCGATTCGGGTATCATTTTGCTTGAAGGTCGGAAAATTATCGAAAAGCGATTGGATACCCTGCGGGCTAAAAAATACCAGCATATCGTAGGTGACATCACTGAGGTCGGACAGGTCGCTGCTGACGGTTCGAAACATCAGGGCTTCCTGCCAGTTAAACCCGTTGTCGTCGAGATACTGCGATACCTCGATAGCGCCGAGGTTAGAGCAAGGCAGCAGGAATTTTTCGTTGTTTTTGTGTTTCTTCAGTGCGGGGGCCAGGTCTTCGATACTGCGGGTACCTGCAAAAACCTTGCGTTTGCGATAAATGATAAATTTCTGAAGGTAATTGGCGATCGCCTCCGTGATACAGAAATACTTGGTATCCTGTGACATGCGAATGCGCATTTCTTCACAAAGGCGGAAGAAGTGGTCAATAGCGTTTTTGCTTGTAAAAACGACAGCAGAGAATTCGTCGGGACGAATGCGTTGCTTGCGGAATTCCTTGGCTGAAACGCCTTCTACGTGTATGAAAGGGCGCCAGTCAATCTGGAGGCCGTATTTTTTTTCAAGCTCGTAGTAGGGGGATCTTTCGGGTTTGGGTTGCGAAATCAGGATCGTTTTTACCTTTTTGAAGGTCTCCGTCTGCGCTATACCATTCACTGTCATTCAAGTAAAGTTTATATTAACCCGTCTTAAATGTTCTCCTGCACCATATTGACCAATCGGATCAATACCATAACGGGCGCTATTTCGATGGCGCAAATATACAACAAAAAGTGGAATTTGTAGTCAAATAAAAATTTATTGGCAATCGACAGGGCTCTAAACGTCCGCAACAAATAAATTACGGCTATTATGCCAAATGAAATATAAATAAAACTGATTGCGCCGTTGGGCACATAGGCGATGGCGAGGTTGAGCGGTGTGAGCGCCAATCCCATTGTAATGGCAAAAACCATAATGGTAAAGCTGTACATACTGGCTTCTTTGGTTACGGGGAATATCATGCCTATGAGCGCTATTGCGATGTGTTTGAGGATGAAGGCCAGGGCGACTGCCGCTATGCACAACAGCAGGGTGACCCAATAGCTGTAGTAAAAGTGGTATCCAAAATTTTTGAGTACCAGGAAAAACAGTAAACCGCCGTTGAAAAAAAACAGGGTGTAGGCGAATAAAAACGGCGTTAAGAGGCCGCCGGTGCGCTCCCTGTAGAACTGGTTGAGCATGTTTTCGCTAAAAATGGCACGACCCGATTTTTGAAAAATACTACGCATCAGGGTGATGAGCAGTGTGAGGTAGAGCAAGCCGATGATTTGGGCGGTAAACAAGAAGCCGTTGTAATTGCCTAGTTCTTTATCGGTCAGCGGTTGTCGCCGGGGTTTTGCCACCACGGCGGCTTTTGCCTTTGCCTTGGGCTTGTCAACCGTAGGCGCAATAAGGTCAAAAGGGTTTTGCCCGGCGCCGGTTACATGGGCAACCGGCGTGCCTGTCGTTGCGCCAAGCCGGTACGTGAGCTCAAAAGGATTGTCGCTGGTTTGCCCTGCCAAGGGCCAAACGGACAACGCGAGCATGCCGAAAATGTATAGTGTCTTTCTCAAAGAAACCCTGTTTGCGACGCAAAAATAAGATTTTTTTGTTAATGCGTTGTTAATCCGTCTTTTGGCGCTTTATTAAGAATTAATTTGCATGACTATGAAAAACAGCACCATACTCAGGGTTCTTTTACTCGGCGTGGTGGCCCTCACCGGCATCATTGCCATGCAGTCGTATTGGGTGGTGAGCACCTGGAATATCAATGAAGAGGAGTTTAACAATAAGGTCAACCTCGCCCTCTACAATGTGGCCAAATCAATGGCCGATCTCAACCACGGCACGCTACCCGCGCGCGATGTGGTGAAGCGCCGCACTACGAATTACTACATCGTCAATATCGAAAATGAGATTGACGAAGAACACCTGGAGTATTTCCTGCAAAGGGAATTCGAAAAAATGGCGTTGAATATCGATTTTGAATACGCCGTATTTGACTGTTATACCAATGAGATGATATACGGCAATTTTGTGCGTTATAGCCCCACCGAAAAACATGACCTCAACCTGGGCGATTTGCCCAAGGATAACGAGTTTACATACTATTTCGGCGTAAAATTCCCCTCGCGTTCGGGGTACCTTTTCGGTAAAATGCAGCTCTCTATCTTTTTTTCGGCTATATTGCTGGTTACAATGATCTTCTTCGCCTATTCTATGTTTGTGATACTGCGTCAGAAACGCCTGTCGGAGATGCAGAAGGATTTTATTAACAATATGACACACGAATTCAAAACACCCATTTCAACAATTAAAATAGCCGCCGATACTTTTTTGTCCAACCCCGGGATTCAGGCCGACCCCCGCCTCTTTCAGTATGCCAGCCTGATCAGCGAAGAAAACCAACGGCTCAACAATCAAGTGGAAAAGGTGCTGCAACTGGCGCGTATCGAGCGCAGTAATTATGAGTTAAAATTGGAAACGGTTGATCTTTGCGCCCTGGTGAAGGAGGTTTCAAAAGGTATCGCCGTTCACGTAGAAGAAGCAGGCGGCCATTTTCAATTGGAGTGCCTGACAGAGCCTGCTTTTATACGCGCCGACAGGCTTCATTTGACGAATATTATCCATAACTTGCTCGATAATGCTGTGAAGTACTGTAGCAAAACACCCGATATTGCGCTACGGGTAACGAGTACAGGCCATGTGCTGCAATTGGTAGTGAGCGACAAAGGTATCGGCATCCCTAAGGAGTACCAAGCGAGTATCTTCGACAAATTTTACCGCGTGCCTACCGGCAATGTACACAATGTAAAGGGCTTTGGACTGGGTTTGTATTATGTGAAAAATGTGTGCGTCGCCCACAATTGGAAACTCAAACTCAGCAGCGAACCCGGGAAGGGCACAACGGTGTCAATCCAGATGCCGCCGGTCAAATCAGTTCCCAATATTGCCAATAGCGACGGTAACGCCATTTCATCACCCGCAGTAAACCTGCAATGAGTAATCAATGCCCGATTGACATGAAAGCCCACCTCCTGTACGTAGAAGACGATGTCAGCCTCAGCTTTGTAACCCGCGACCACCTCGAATTACACGGATATGCCGTCACTCATTGCGCCGATGGGAAAAATGCGCTGGAAGCTATCCGCAATGGCCGGTTCGATCTGTGTATCCTCGATGTGATGTTGCCCGAAATTGACGGTTTTACTTTAGCACAGGAAATACGAAAAACCGATCAGCATATCCCCATTTTATTTCTAACAGCCAAATCGCTCAAAGACGACAAGATCTTCGGCCTCAAACTCGGCGCCGACGATTATATCACCAAACCTTTCAGTATTGAGGAGCTTATCCTCAAAATAGAAATATTCCTGCGCCGAAGCAAGGTGGCTCAGCCTGTTGCGCCTGCGTTGACCAAATTGGGCAACTACCAATTCGACTTCGACAATTTGACCCTCTCTACAGCCGACGAGACCAACCGCCTCACCCAACGCGAGGCCGAATTGCTGCGATTTTTTATCTCAAATAAAAACCAGGTACTCAAGCGTTCCGCTATCCTCGAACAGCTCTGGGGCGAAGACGATTATTTCCTGGGCCGCAGCCTCGATGTATTTATCTCGCGCCTGCGCAAGTACCTGCGCCACGACCCCCGCCTGCGCATCGAAAACATACATGGCGTGGGGTTCTGTTTTCACGATGGGGAGTAGTGGCCCGTTCTCTGTTGCAGGTTAAGCGGTTATTGGTTTATGGGTTAACGATCGCAAAGTCAATGACTATGCCCTGCCTCGTCTCCGCCCATATTATTCAGATAATACGCTCCCTCCAGCACCACCACTGATTGTCCGTCGAGGTCTTTGACTTCTGTCCAGCCGTCCTGGCTGCGGCCGGTTTTTACAGCCTTTTTTTCGAAGCCGTCGCCTGCCGAAACAAATACAAATACCTGTTCTCCTTCGCGAACCAAAGCGCCGGCGGGAAGCGCCCACACTTCAACAGGATCGGCTTGTATGCCGGCTTGTACCATTGTGCCGGGAGTGAGCGGCACGGGCTCTACCATAAAATGGCCATGCACCATAGTGGTTTTAGTACTTTCATCGATCATTTTGCCTACCAGGTGTACTTCAGCATCCAATGATTTATTGGTGCCCGGGATGGTGGCGGCGATTTTCTGTCCGGGTTTAATATAGGCGAGGTCTTTGGCAAAAACCTGCAATTCCAGGTGCAGGTGGCTGTTGTCGACGATTTCGTATAGCAAATCGTGGGAGTTGACCAGTTTGCCCAGGTTGGCTTCAATCCTGGTGATGTAGCCGCTGACCGGGGCGTAGAGGTGGAGTACCGATTGGGGCTGGCCGCTCTTCTCGATTTGAGCGACAGGCAGTCCGATAAGTTCCAGTTCTACTTTCAGGCCCATGTAATGGGTTTTTGCCACGTCGTATTCCGTGGCGGCTTCCTCTGCTGCGCGGCGCGAGGTGGCATCGGCGTCTGCCAGGGTTTGCTTGCGGCGGTTTTCCTGCTCCAGGAAGTTCAGGCGACTTTTGGTTTCGAGCCACTCCCGCTGTAATTTGATGAGGTCGGGGTGTGACAGGGTGATGAGTAAATCACCTTTTTTGACGTAGTCGCCGGGCAAATATTTCACAACTTTTACGAATCCGGCCACCGGGGCATAAACGGTAGCCAGGCTCTGCGGCGGCACCTCTACCTTGCCGGTACATTCAATGGGCAAGGACAAGCGTTTACGCGAAGGCGCGCCGGTTTGTATGCCTGCCACTTTTTTCTGCTCATCGGTGAGATGAATGATAGCAGGCCCGGCTATTTCGGTTTCAGCAGCGGTTTCTGTTTTTTTGCCGCAGGCGGTCAGCGCGGCAAGCAGTCCAATAACAGCAATATATTTGAAATGATTCATGATTTTTTATTGTTAGGTTTAAGATCAGGAGTATAACCTGCTGATTACGTTTTTAATAAACCGATAACGGATAAGGTGCAACCGGCAACAGCGCTGTTATTCCGTATCTGTCCAAAATCGCCAGGCCAGTATTGCCAGGTTATAACGTCGCAGCAAATCGAGGTATAGCAGGTCGTTTTGCCAGGCCGCCTCAATTGATTGTGCGTAGCGGAAATAATCGATTTCGCCTTCGCTGCGTTGTTTGTCGGCCAGGTTTCGCAGGGCGGCAGCCTGATCGAGCAGTTTTTTTCCGGCGGTGCTGAGTTCCACATGTAGCGTTAGCGCCTGGTAGATAGCTATTTGAGCCGACAGTTCGTATTGACGTTCTGCTGTTTTTGCTTCATTCTGGGCAATTTGTTCAGCTACGACGGCCTGTTGTATGCCGGCTTTGCCGCTTTTTCGCCAGATGGGCAGCGCCATGCCGGCCACTACGCCTTGCAGCGGCACATCGGGGCGGATGCTCTGGTTGAAATACCCCACCGTGAATTCGGGGCTGAATTGCTTTTGTAATACCTGGGTTTCTTGCCTGCTTACTGCCACCTGTTGTTGGAGGGGCGCCAACAAGGCGGGCGAAAGCGTTGTAACATCGGGAAGCGGCCATTCGGGCATATCGCCGGGGGGCATGGTGGGAGTTTGATCCAGCCAGGCGGTTTGCTGCAATTGCATCAATGCTTGCACTTCGTCGATACGGGCAGTGGCCAGGTCGCGGCTCACCTGCATCAATTGATTGTCAGCATAGGTTTTATCGAGCCCGCCGGCCTCGCCGGCTTCGTATTGGAGGCGGGCCCTGTCGGCCATTTGTTGATACAAATTGGCTTGTTGTTCTAATAAAAATCGGCGGCGTTCGGCGTATTTGGCTTCAAGCCAGGCCTGACTTACTTCCCATTTGAGTTGTCGAGCATTCACCTGTAGCTCACGCCCGGCCAGGTCTGTTTGGGCGGCAGCCAGTTTTCGGCGTTGTCGGTCGGCGGCGATGTTGCCCAGTCCCTGTGTGGCTGTGAAATTGTAATCGATCAGGCTGGTGTTGGTTTGGCCGCCCACGAGCTCCAGGTTGGCGGCGGGTAGTCTTCTGGCGCCTTCTACCCCCAGTTGAGCTTGTTGTACTTTTAGTCGCCCGTTTTCCAACAGCGGATGCCGTTGTTGTGCGTTTTGCACGGCGGCTTCAAGGCTGACAGGAGCAACCTGTGCGCCGGCAGGCGCGGGGCATAGCCATAGCAATGCCAATATCGCTGTGGCAGCAGGAGCTATTGGCGGCTTGCGCCAGCCCGCATTGGCCAGGTAGTAGAGCAGCGGCAATACGATCAGTGTGAGCAGGGTTGCCGTAATCAGCCCTCCGATGACAACGGTGGCCAGCGGTTTCTGCACCTCGGCGCCGTTGGAATTGGATAGCGCCATAGGCAAAAAGCCCAGCGCCGCCACCGTGGCGGTCATCACTACGGGCCGCAATCGCGCCAAACCGCCCTGAATGATAATTTCCATCCAATCTTCAATACCGTCTTCAAAGCGCAAACGGTTAAAATAACTGATCAATACAATGCCGTTGAGCACCGCTACGCCAAACAGCGCGATAAAACCAACCCCTGCGGAGATGCTGAACGGCATACCGCGCAGCCATAGGGCTATCACGCCGCCTATTGCCGACAGGGGGACTGCCGAGAAGATCATCACGGCATATTTTAATTTGCCAAAAGTGAAATACAACAAGGCAAAGATCATCAACAATGCTACGGGTACCGCTATCGACAGCCGTTGTTGCGCGGCGCGCAGGTTTTCAAATTGGCCGCCATAGCGAATAGAATACCCCGGCGGGAGTTTGAGCCGGGCCTCCAGCGAAGCCGAAATATCGGCCACCAGGCCGGCTACGTCGCGCCCCCGCACATTGACGCCTATATTGATACGGCGTTTGGCGTCTTCGCGCGAAATCTGCATCGGCCCCTCGGCATAACGCGCCTGGGCGACTTCGCCGAGGGGTATGGCGCGGCCGTCGGGCAGGTGCACGAAGAGTTTGTTGAGGTCGAGTTCACGTCGGTAAGGCTCAGCCAGCCGCACCACCAGGTCGAATTTGCGCTCATTTTCAAAAACAACTCCTGCTACTTCACCGGCAAAAGCCGCGCGCACCAGCGAGTTGATTTCTTCGATATTAAAACCGTATTCCGCAATTTTGGGGCGATTGAAAACGATGAGCAATTGGGGCAAGCCTTCTGTTTGCTCTACTTTAACGTCGCCGGCGCCCGGTATATCGCGTATGATCACAGCCGCATCGTCGGCAAGTTGTTTGAGCTTTTCTACGTCCTCACCGAAAATTTTGATGGCAATATCGGTTTTAGCGCCGGTCATGAGTTCGTTGAAACGCAATTGGATAGGCTGGGTGAATTCAAAAGAAGCCACCGCCACCGCTTCCAGCTTGTTTTTCATTTTATCAACCAATTCTTCGCGCGTAGCGGCGCTTGTCCATTCTTCTTTTTCTTTTAAAACGATCATAATATCGGCATCTTCGATGGCCATGGGGTCGATGGGCACTTCTGCGGTGCCGATTTTCGATACTACGTGTTTGACCTCCGGGAAGTTGTCGAGCAGTATTTTTTCCGCTTTGGCGGTTGTGCGCACGCTTTCTGAAAGCGAGCTCCCCGGCTGAATAGACAACTGCATGGCCAGGTCGCCTTCTTCGAGCGTAGGGATAAACTCGGAGCCCATCGAAGAAAAAAGCAGAAAAGCGCCTGCCAGCAAAGCCAGCGCGCCCGCCAACACGAGTTTGACATGCCGCAACGCCCATTCCAGAGAGGGTTTGTACATGCGCCGCAGCAAATTCACGATTTTATCGGCAAAGGTATGGTGTTCGCGCACTTTTTTTGACAACAGCAGGGCCGCCATCATGGGCACATAGGTCAGCGATAATAATAATGCACCCAGCACGGCAAAGCTGAATGTCATGGCCATCGGGCGAAACATTTTACCTTCAATGCCGGTGAGGGTCATGATGGGCACAAATACAACGAGAATGATAAATACTCCGTATATCGCCGAGCGGAATAACTGGGAGGTGGAGTCGGTGATGATGTCATCCATTTCGCCCTGGGTGAGTTTTCTCCCTACATAAAAGGTGAATATGGTGTGTAGTACCCCTTCCACGATGATCACTGCGCCGTCAACCACGATACCGAAGTCGATAGCGCCGAGCGACATCAAGTTGGCCGAGACGTTGAACTGACGCATCATGATGATGGCAAACAACATAGCCAAAGGAATCACTGAGGCCACTATAAACCCCGCGCGCAGGTCGCCCAACAGTAATACCAGTACAAATACTACAATAATACCGCCTTCCAGCAGGTTTTTTTCAACGGTATGAATGGTTTTCCCCACCAATACCGAGCGGTCGAGGTAAGCATAGAGGTCTACCCCTTCCGGCAGCGATTTTCTGACCTCCTCGATGCGGCGATGCACATTGCCAAGTGCTTCCGAAGAGTTGGCGCCTTTGAGCATTAGCGTGATGCCGCCCACTGCCTCGCCCTGGCCGTCCATGGTCATAGCTCCAAAACGTTTGGGCGCGCCAAATTGGAGTTTGCCGACATGTTTGATCAATACGGGCACATTGTTGCGGTTGGCTATAACGATATTGCCAATATCGTCGAGGGTTTTTACAACGCCTTCAGTGCGGATGTAATAGGCATTGTGCATTTTTTCAATATAACTGCCGCCGCTATTCTGGTTGTTGCGCGCCAGGGCGTCGAATACTTCGGTCAGGGAGAGGTCGTAGCTTTGCAATAATAAGGGGTCGACGGCCACTTCGTATTGTTTGAGATAACCGCCGAAGCTGCTGATCTCTATAATGCCTGCCGTGCCCGCCAGTTGGCGTTTTACTATCCAGTCCTGAATAGTGCGCAGTTCCATGGCGTCATAGCGGCCTTCATAGCCGGGTTTTACGCGCAACACGTATTGGTAAATCTCGCCAAGGCCGGTGGTAATGGGCATCAGCTCGGGTTGGCCAAGCCCTTCCGGTATCTCGCCGGCGGCCAGGCTGATTTGTTCTTTTACAAATTGCCGGGCTTCTAGCACCGGCACGTGGTCTTCAAATACAATAGTAACCACCGACAACCCAAAGCGCGATACCGACCTGATCTCGACTACATTGGGAATGTTGGCCATGGCTACCTCTACCGGGTAGGTGATGAATTGCTCGACTTCCTGGGCCGCCAGCGACGGCGATACAGTGACCACTTGCACCTGGTTGTTGGTGATGTCGGGTACGGCATCTATAGGCAAGCTGCGCAGGCTGTATACCCCGACCCCTATCAATGCCAGCGTGAGCAAGGCTATGATAAGTTTGTTTTTGACTGAAAAACGTATAATGGATTCGATCATGTTGAAAGTAATTGTCAGTTATCAGTTGTCAGTTATGGGTTGCCGGGTTGATAATCACGATTGTCAATGGCTGTTTCCCGGTTTATCCAATGGAAAATGAACCGATAACTGACAACCGATAACCGACAACATTATTTACTGAACAATGATAGGAGGGCGAAAAATGGCGCTGATCGAAAGAAGCGGAAGAAATTCCCTTGAGGCCAGGGGCTGAATTTTGTTAATAAAACAGGAGGAAATAGCCGTTGAAGATGCTTCAGGAATAAAATAATTGAGTACCTGCTCAAATGACTTCAACGGTAGTTTTTTGTGGCAATCGCCGGCCTCTTTGTGGTGGTGGAGGTTGGGATTGACGAAATGCTGGAGGAAAAAGCTGAGTGCAGTTGTTGAATCGTCTTCTGCGCGATGATGGCGAAAGTGCTCCATCAGGTTGGGCAATTTGGCCAACTGGCTGAAGTCCATGCCGGGCAAGATGCTACCGGCCAGGAAATATACGATCAATATGTATACGGTTGCTCGCACCTCTTAGGAACGTTTTAATTGCATGAATAGTTTGTCATGTATCAAATTTTTGCCGGTCCAATTGGAGCCAATCAAGGATATTTTGGCTAAAGATACGAGAAATAGTATTTTCCGGCAATTCCATTTGCTCAATAAAAGCCCCGATTTCCAGATCGCCCAGCGGAAAGGGGTAGTCGGAGCCGAGGCAGACCTTGTCTTGTCCGGCGATTTCCAGGATATAGCGCAACATCAGGGGGTCGTGGGTGATACAGTCAACCCAGAATCGCCCCAGGTATTCGCGGGGGTTGACGGGGTTGTCAACGGCCACAAGGTCGGGGCGACAGTTGAAGCCGTGTTCGATGCGGCCGATAGTGGGCAGAAAAGCCCCCCCGGCATGGGCAAAACACACGCGCAATTGCGGAAGTCGCTCCAGTACGCCGCCGAATATCATGGAGCAAATGGCGCGCGAGGTTTCAGCGGGCATTCCTACGAGCCAGGGCAGCCAATATTTTTGCATATGCTGTTGGCCCATCATGTTCCATGGATGGACAAAAAGCGCCAACCCCAGATCTTGACAAGCCTCGAAAATTGGAAAAAAAGCCGGATCGTCGAGGTTTCTATCGTTGATGTTGGAGCCGATTTGTACGCCGACAAGCCCTATTTCGCGGCAGCGCTCGAGTTCCTTAATAGACAATTCTGTCGATTGCATGGGCAAGGTTGCCAACCCGATGTACTGCCGGGGGTATTCGGCTACGAGTTGCGCAAGATGGTCGTTGAGAAAACGCGCGATGTCCCAGCCGTCTTCGGGTTTGGCCCAATACGAAAACAATACGGGGATAGTGCATACTACCTGCACCTGGGTGCTAAACCGGGCGTATTCGACGATTCGCTCTTCAGCATCCCAGCAATTCGATTTGATCTCGCGGAAAAATTGGGCGCCTTTCATCATCCGCGCCCGTCCGGGTTGGTGGTGCTCGAGGTGAATGAAGCCTTCATAGCCGAATTTCTCCGCCCATAAAGGCAGATGCTCGGGTATGATATGGGTATGCATGTCGATTTTTAGCATAAAGTATATGAGTTTAGCGACTATAGATACTGATTGTGAAAAGTCGCCTGGTCAAATCCACAATAGCTTTCCTTTTCCTCGACCCCATGCAGTTACTCTGCTTTCTCTGCGTCCACTTCTTTCATCCAGGGAATCAGCCCCGAGAAATAGGCGGCCTGATCGTCATACATACACATATGGCTGCCATTGGGGCAAAGCAGGAAGCGGCCGTTTTGCACATTATCGGCAATCCATTTCATATGTTCGGGATCCATCGTATCGTGGGTAGCGCCGATGACCAGCGTGGGTACTTTTAGTTCGGGGATGCGGGCTTTTACATCCCAGGTTTCGAGTTTGCCCGACAGGCCGAATTCGCTGGGGCCTTGCATGGTCACATACAGGCTTTGATTGATTTTGGCAAACGAGCGGTTGACGGGCTCAGGCCATTGCTCCAGCGGGATGCGGCACACGTGTTTGGCGTAAAAGTTGGGCAACAGCAACTCCATATATTTGGGGTTGGCATAGTCGCCTTTGGCTTCCAGCATGCGTATCGTATCGAGCACCCCGGGATCCATTTGCTTGGCCAATACCTCTGCGGCGTAGCGGTCGTATTCGGGGGCGCTGGCCATCATATTGGAGATCACCAGCCCTTTGAGGTTATCCTGGTATTTGAGGGCGTACTCCATGGCCAGGATGCCGCCCCAGGAGTGCCCCAGGAGGTAGAAGTTGTCTTTGTTGAGGCCCAGGGCCTTGCGCACCTGTTCTACCTCTTCTACGTAGCGAGGCAGATCCCACATGGCTGTATCGTTGGGGTTGTCGGAGAAGCCCGTACCCAATTGATCATAGTAGATAAACTCAATACCTTCGGCAGGCAGGAAACTTTCCATGCACTCCCAGTATTCGTGAGTGGCGCCGGGGCCGCCTTGCAGCAGTAGCAGTTTGATACGCGGGTTATTGCCGAAGCGCTTGGTCCAGATGTTGAATGTGCCTTTTGGCGTAGTGATGGGAATCACCTGTACGCCGCCGGTTTTGACGCCGCTTTCCTGGCCGGCGAAGTAGTCTTGCACGGTAATGGCGTCGGATTGTTGCGGAGTGGGGTTGCAGGAGACGAGTAACCCCAAGAAACCCAATAAGAGGAGGGTATAGGCGTTTTTCATAATAGGTTGGTTAGCTAAGATGTTGAATTTATTCCAAATAAATCGATTCTCTGCTTTTCTACAAAGGTACCGAAATCGGTACAATTAAACTCCGGATTGTATTACACTTTCTATTATTTATTAATGCCCTTTTGCGCTTAGTCAAGAGCTCAAAAAAGCGCCTCACCATTCTACCGGAAAGATAGATTGGTGAGGCGCTCAGGATGGAAAAAAGGGAAAAAATTATTCTTGCTTCACGCGCAGTCCGCCGTAGTCGAGGCGGGCTTTGATAGCGCCGCCGGCATTTTGGCCGCCGACGTGGCCTTTGACTTCGCGGGCTGAGGATTTCTCGTACTCATAGGTGACCGTCATGTCGGAGGGGTAATTGATGCCGGCGTAGCGGGAAGAAGCGTCGAATTGGAAAGTAGCTCCTCTTTCGACTCCCAGTTTGAAGTCGGTATATTTACCCAGCAGGTTGACCTGGTTAAAGCCTTTGGCCACCGTGCCCACCGATGCGCCGCCGTACTCGAGGTTGAGGTCGAGATTTTTGTTGACCTTTTCCACCTTTACGTTGGTATACTGCGAAGCGACGACCACGCTTTCGGCGTTGCGAATTTCGATATTGTCGTATTTGCCGTTATTGCGGAATTCCTTCACCGTTCCTACGCGGTAGGTATCGTATTTTGAATTGCTGCGTATATCGGCGGCTTTTTCGAGCGATACGGTCGTGTATTTGCTATTGATCTCGATATCGCCGGCCTCTTGCACGCTCAGGTTGCCGTATTTGGCGTCGAGGTACACATTGCGGGCGCGGGAGAGATTGCCGTTGCCGTAGGCCAGCGTAATACGGGCATTGTCGTTGAAGCCGTCCATTTTAAAATTGCCGTAGCTGACATTAGCGGAAGCTTCGCCTTGCAGGGCTGCCACATATACATCGCAGTATTTTGCGCCCAGGTCGAGTTTATTGGTTGGCGGCATATACACCTCGTAGATGATTGAGAAGTCGCTTTTATCGCCGCCCCAGCCCCACCAGCTTTTATTCACGGGTTCGATGGTTGTTTCAGCCTTTACGTAATTGGGGTTATTGATAAAAGCAATTTTGATGCGGTCAAAAACTTTTTGGGCTGAGGATTCGCTAGAGGCTTTCACCACGATACGCACATCGATTTTCACCCGGTTTTTATCCCAGGTTTTGATATCTACTTTGCCATATTTGTTGTAGATGGCGGTAGTGCCGTCTTTGGTGATATCGAACTCCTTCTTGATCGTTTTCGTGAATTCGCCTTTAGCCAGCGCCGGCGCGCTGCTCCACAACAATCCTATCAGCAAGAGCCCGGCTACTTTAAATACCGATTTCATGTTCGTTTGTTTTTTCTTGTGTTGGATGAACAGATTCTAATTGGTCCAGGATGCGTTCCAGGATTTGGAGTTTGAGTTGATAGGTGTTGATGAGGTTTCTGATGATTTGCTCTTCGCTGCCTTTGGGCACATTGGCCAGGTCGCGCTTGAGTTCTGCCATAGCCTGGTCAATCTGCGCGAGGTCGGCATCTATGCTTTTATCGTGCGGATAACTGGCCAGTTGCTGGTATTTTTGCTCAAACAAGCGATCGTAGTATTGGGTAGCTTCCGACAATTCAGGTGAAGCATTGGCTACTGCCGCCACTACCTGCTTCTGTTGGAAAGTGTTTGCCACGTAGAGCCCGCCGATACCGCCGGCTGTCAGCAGCAGAAGTACGGCTGCTGCTGCGCGCATGTAAGTTCTCAGGGTGAGCGCGCGCCCCCGGCGTTGGTCGAGTTGCTTGTCGAGATGGGCCCAAACTTTCAACCCGGGCACTGCCTCGTCAAAATCCTCCCGGTTTGCTCTGATGAATTCTTCTAAACGGTCCATATCAAAAAGTCTGTTACTTTAAAAAAGTCGTTTTCAAAATTGTCCGGCCGGCATGCGATGGAAAGCAAGAGCGGCGGTTGATGTTTTGTCAGTCGGGTGATTCCTTTACTCGCTTCAAAAAGTAACCCTGGATTGGAGGATCTCCTTCATTTTTTTTCGGGCGCGGCTGTACTGCGACTTGGAGGTCGCTTCGGTGATGTTCAGTATTTCGCCTATTTCCTGGTGGTCGTATCCTTCCAGGGCGTATAGGGAGAAAACCACCCGGTAGCCGTCGGGTAAATCCATGAGGGCGTGGCGAACTGCCTCTACACTCAGCCCTTCGGGAGTGGAGGTATTGTCGTCATCGCTCTTATCCTGGTGTTGCTGGCTCAATTCCTCGAACGTTATGCGATTGCGTTTGAGGAAGTTGATGCAATTGTTGACCACGATGCGCTTGATCCAGGCGCCGATAGACGATTCGTAGCGAAAAGAGTCGAGCTTGGTAAAGATGTCGAGAAATGCATTTTGTAATACATCTTCGGCATCTTGTTCGTTGTTGAGCATGCGCAGGCATACGTTGTACATACCCTTCGAAAAGAGGCGGTACAATTCGAACTGTGCCTGGCGTTCTCCGCGTTTGCACTTTTCTACGAGATCGCGGTGTGTCGCACTGTAGTCCAATGTCAGCAATGTGGGTTTAGGGTCCCGTGCCCTTGCAATTTCCATCGCGTTGCCTTTGGCTGTCACTTGATAGTTGCATCTGTTTGATCAACTATACTTACATCCAGAATAGACAAGGTTGAAAAAGAAGGGTTGCACCTGAATGTTAAAAAAGTGGATTGACGTACTAATTTTTTCCTTTCACGCGCTCCAGTCCTTCGTTGGCTAATTCGTATTCGGGCGCCATGCGCAGGGCAGTTTCGTAGTCTTTGCGGGCCTTCGAGAAGTTGCCGGCTTTTTCATAAGCGATGCCGCGAAAGCAGTAGGCCTCAATATTGATAGGATTGACGCCGATGACGAGGTCAAACATCTTGCGCGCCTGTTCTATGGAGTCGAGATCGAGATATAACAATCCGGCATTGAGATAACCTTCGTCATATTGCATATCGATGGTATTGAGTTTTTTATAGAGTGCGATAGCGCCGTTGAGGTCGTTTTTATCGCGCAGGTAGTCGGCTTTGGCGTGAATGGCCGCCACATTATCGGGCGCGATGCGCAGGGCGCTATCGAAATAACGCGCTGCATCGGGTTTGTTCAACCTTGCATTAAGTTGGCCGAGGTTGATCCAGGCGTCGATGAGCTCGGGGTCTATCGCTATGGCCTTCTGGAAGGCTTTGACGGCCCGGTCGGTATCGCCGAGTTCCCGGGTGTTGAGGCCCATCATCAGGAAGGCGTCGCCGTTTTGCGGGTCTATTTTCAGGATGCGGTCGATGGTTTGCAGCGAACCGGTGTATTGCTTGAGGGTGTATTGCACTTCGCACAACTTGAGCAGGGTGGGGATGCGTTCGGGGTACAGGGCTGCGGCGCGCTCCATGGTGCGCAAGGCCAGCCTCGACTGGAAGTAGTCGAGGTACGCATCGGCGAGCAGGTGGTGATAGTCCACATTGGTTGAATCGAGTTGCAGTGCCGTTGTGAGGTCGCGAATGGCTTCGTCATACCCTTCATTGTCATAAAACATCTTCGCGCGAGAAGCGTACAGGGAGGCGTCGTTGGGTGAAGCGGCAATCTGATCGGTTAGGGCGTCGATAGCCGGATTGCCGGTTTTACCCTGTGCCTGCTCACTGCCGGCGGCATTTTGGTCATTTTTGCAAGCGGCAAAAGCTATAATACATAAAGCCGCACAGACTACAAATCCGATTTTAGTTTTCATCTCTTTAACTTTTTGATCCTGCACAATTTGCATAACACCAATAAAAACGATAAGTTAGGCCTTTATTGCGACGCAAAGTTAAAAACGCAATTTTGAAATCATCATCCCTATTCGTCTACTATGAAAAAACTATTCTTATGTGTTGTATTATTTCACCTCTTCGACTGGGCGGCTGCGCAAGCAGAATTGGCCTATATTGACTCAATAAGTATTGTCGGCAATAAGCATACCCACGATTTTATTATTCTTCGCGAACTCAACTTCAAACAGGGCGACTCGATACCGGTATCGGAACTGGACAGGAGGCTGGAGCTCGGCGAACAAATGGTGCTCAATACGGGGCTTTTTAATATAGCCTCCGTCTCTTTCGTGAATTGGGAGGGCAGCACCAACCGGGTACACATTCAAGTGGAGGTGGAAGAAGCCTGGTATATCTACCCCGTCCCGATTTTTGAATTGGCCGACCGCAACTTTAATGTGTGGTGGGTTGAGCAAAATCGCTCGCTACAGCGCCTCAATTTCGGGCTCGAGTTTACCCATCTCAATTTTACCGGCAGAAAAGATAAATTTAAAATAGCCGCCAAATACGGCTACACCCGCAATTACGGCCTGCGCTATTCCTTTCCCTATCTCAACCGCAAGCAAACGCTGGGCATCATCGGGGAGTTGTCTTTTTCCCAAAACCGAGAGATCAATTACGCCACCGTCGGCAATAAACAGGTGTTTTATCGCGATCCCGGGCGCTTTCTCTACCAGCGCTTTCGCGCCGACGTAGGCCTCATCTACCGGCCGGGGCTTCTGGTTACCCACACGTTTGCCCTGGGCTATCGCCAGAACAAAATTGACAACGTAGTGGCCCAGGAACTCAATCCCGATTTTTTCCTCAACGGGCGAACGCTTCAACGCAATTTTTCGGCAGCTTATATTTTTACCTACGATCATCGTGATGTGCGACCTTACCCCATCGAAGGCAATTACTACTTTCTGGCGCTGGAAAAAGAAGGTATCGGTATTTTTTCCGACCGGAATGCGCTCGTGCTGCATACCGCCTATGAACACTACACGCTGCTGCACCCGCGCTGGAGCGCAGGCGCCCGTCTGCGCGCCAAGCTTTCACTCAATCGCGAACAACAACCTTACAACGACAACCGCGCCGTCGGCTTCGGGAAAAATTACCTGCGCGGCTATGAGTATTACATCGTGGACGGCCTGGATATGGGGTACGCCAAGGCAACCTTGCGCTTTAAATTCCTGGAAAAAGAAGTCCACCTCTTGAGTCTATTACCGGGACAACTCCGGCATATGCCCGTAAAAATGTACCTCACCGCCAATAACGACTTCGCTTTTGTCAACGATCCATACGCCGATACCTCCAACTTTCTTCACAACCGCCTGCTTTGGGGCGCCGGACTTGGGCTCGATATTGTATTATTTTACGACAAAGTGCTCCAATTTGAGTACAGCGTTAACCACATGGGCGAAAGCGGCTTATTTTTGCACCTTAACATGAATATCTGACGCATGCAGGTGGTGATTTACGGCAAGACGGTAAAAGAATCCGATTATGAAGTGATCCAATCGCTATTCGACGCTTTGTTCCAGGAAGGGATTAACGCTTATGTATATGCCCCTTATCTCGATATGCTGCAAGGCAAGGTTGACTTCCGCCGAGATGTGGGCGTATTCGAAGGCTACCGCGATTTTAACGTCAAAAAACTCGATTTTTTTATCACCCTGGGCGGCGACGGCACCATCCTGGAGGCCATTACCCATATTCGCAACAGCGGCGCGCCCATTATGGGGATTAACCTCGGGCGGCTTGGTTTTCTGGCCGGTATTGAAAAGAAAAAAATTAGAGAGGCCATCAGCCTGCTCAAACGCGGCCAATATATCCTCGAAGAACGACGTATGTTGTATCTGGAAAGCAATCTGCCTCTATTCGGTGAAATCCCTTTTGCACTCAACGATTGTACGCTGCTCAAGCGCGATACCTCTTCAATGATCACTATTCATACTTATATTAATGGCGCCTACCTCAACTCCTATTGGGCCGACGGGATTATCGTGGCTACCCCCACCGGTTCTACCGGTTATTCGTTGAGTTGCGGCGGACCGATTATTTTCCCCGATTCCAATAATTTTGTCATCACGCCGGTAGCCCCGCACAATCTCAATGTGCGTCCAATTGTAATCTCTGACGATAGCGTCATTTCTTTTGAAGTGGAAGGCCGCGCCGAAAATTTCCTTTGTACGCTTGATTCTCGCTTTGAAACCGTAACCTCGGCATACCAACTGGCGGTGCGCAAAAATGATTTTAGCATCAAACTGGTGCGCCTATATGAAGAGGGCTTCTTGCAAACCCTTAGAGAGAAATTGACCTGGGGAGTGGATTCCCGCAATTATTAATAATAATCAACTTTTTATGAAATATTTCCTCACCGGCGCTACCGGATTCGTCGGCAACAGCCTTGCCAGAATGCTGCGCGAGCGCAACCACGAAGTTATTGCAGTTGTGCGCAATCCTGAAAAAGCAAAAGCCCTGAAGAACATGGGCGTAACTATTGTCAAAGGCGATGTGACCGACAAGGAAAGTATGCGGCAACCCATGATGGGCTGCGACGGCGTTTTTCACGTGGCCGGATGGTATAAGGTGGGCGTTAAGGACAAAACGCCCGGATGGCAGATCAATGTGGAAGGTACGCAAAACGTCCTGGAATTGATGCAGGAATTGCACATTCCCAAAGGAGTGTATACCAGTACGCTGGCCATTAATTCAGATACCGATGGCGCTATTCGCGATGAATCTTTTCATTTTTCGGGCCGACATATCAGTGAATACGACCGCACCAAAGCTGCCGCTCATGATGTAGCCGACGAGTTTATCGCAGCAGGGCTTCCGCTGGTAATCGTCATGCCAGGGTTGATTTACGGCCCCGAGGGTACCAATATGAGCGACGAGGCGCTGCGTATGTTCCTGCAAAAAAAATTGCCGGTCATACCCCGACAATCGGCCTATAGTTGGGCGCATGTAGACGATATTGCTGAAGCCCATATCCTCGCTATGGAAAAAGCGCAACCCGGCAGCACTTATATCATCTGCGGCCCCTCCCACACCCTCACAGAAGCAATGTCCATTGCAGAAGAAATTACCGGTATCCGCAAACCCATGGCCGTGCCCCCGTTGATGCTCAGTATCTCCGCTTTCCTGGTGTCGCTCATAGAGTGGCTCATCCCGCTTCCTGAAATGTATTCTTCTGAAGCGCTGCGTGTACAGGCAGGCGTTACCTACCTGGGCGACAACAGCAAGGCCAAACGCGAATTGGGCTATAACCCACGCTCACTGCAAGAAGGTTTGAAGGAAACGCTGCTCTACGAGCTAAAGAAAATGGGTAAAAGCTGGTAATCCATCTATAACTTCGGTGCAACTATGTCTGCCCTGCTTTGTCCTTGATCATAAGTTCACCCATAAATTTATTAACTTATGAAGGATGTTACACTACGCAGACTTACGCTGCCCATACTGTGCCTACTGGGCACTACCGCGCTTACCGCGCAGGAAAACCATGTTAAGGGCGACAATGAGCAGGTTATTATTTTACGCCAAAACGACCTGAAGCCGCATCCCGGCAAAGAAACTATTGCGTTCTTCAACTGGTTGAGTACCAATGAGACGCAACGCGTTATTCTCGGTATTTACCCCGGCGAAAAAACCGACGGCCCCGGACTTATGGTCGAAGACCTCGTCAATGGCGGCGGCGCTGCGCAGGCCGGTATCCAGGCCGGCGACAGAATCCTGGAAGTTGACGAAAAACCCGTCGATGACGCCGAGGACCTGCGCTATGTCCTCTCCAGCCGACAAGCCGGCGATGAGGTCCGCGTCTTGTATTTGCGCGACGGTAAAAGCTATTATGCCGTTGTTCGGCTCACCGCTCCTCGCAATGCTTTCAACTGGCGCAACTCGATAGAGCGCGACCCCTGTAAAGTATTCATCGGCGTCTTTACCCATACCTGGGACGGCGGCGCCGGCGTGAAAGTTAACGGCGTGATCAGCGGCACTTCAGCTGAAGCTGCCGGTCTTAAAGAGAACGATATCATCCTTGCCCTCAATGATGTGGCAGTAACTACCCACGAAGAACTATTGCGCGAACGCGACAAGCACAACCCCGGCGAGTTTTATACGCTTACCATTCAGCGCGACAATCTCACTTTTGATGTAGATGCTCAATTCATGGCGTGTCCCACAGATACTCCGGAAGAGCCTGTTGCCGTAGCCCCCGAACCGGTAGTTGAAGAACCCGCATCTCCGGCTCGGCAGCCGTCGACGATTAATGCGCAGCCGCTCCAGTTAAACATGTGGAAGGCCTTTCCCAATCCCTCATACGGCCAATTCAATCTACGCTTCCAGGCTGAACCGCTACCTGCCAGCCTGCAAATCACTGACAGCTACGGCCGCTTAGTCTACCGCGAACAGCTTAGCAATTTCGACGGCAATTACGACCGCCAAATCAACCTCAAAGGCGCAGCACCCGGCATATATAATATTAGTGTGCAGCAAGGCAATCAAATATTCACCGATAAAATAGTGCTGTTGCCAAAAGCATAGTTATCGGTTATCGGTTCCTGTTGTCCGTTCTAGGTTGTAGGTTGTTGTGTGGTTATGGTTTGTGCAATACGACAACCGACAACTGGGAACGGACAACCCACAACCGAGCCCCCCCTCTCCTGTTATTTTTCCCCTCCACAACAATTTTTTACCCATATTTGCATTGTTGATTAATGCGATAGGTGTAAAACCTTATTGCACAATCTGTTTTGCCCTAACGCCGGAAGCAGCTTACATTTACAGTCATCCCACCCTTCGGTCTGGCAATGCTCAGCGGCTCAACATGATTCAAACCACCGCCTGCACATGCGGGCATATCCTTTTTTGAGAAAACTTACACGGAAGGCGCTATGAGTTTTATTAGCGGAAGCGCTGGTGCGTTATCCGCAACCATGAACATATTTTGAAGCAACACATGCCAAATTCTGTTTTGATGAAAAGGGTAAACTACACACTGTTTGCAATCCTGTTATTGCCCTGTTTATTATCGGCACAACCCAAGTGGGAATGGGCTGTATTAGGGGGGGGCGCCAATTACCTGGGCGATCTGGTAGAAAAAGACTTGCCTGTTTGGAAAGAAACCCAACCCGCAGCGGGTTTATACGCCAGTCATTTTTTGGGCTACCGCTGGGCTATTCGCACACATGCTTTTTACGGGCAATTGAGCGGCAACGACGACAATTTTTCTCAAGAAATATTTACGGAAGAACGCAACTTTCGCTTTCGGTCATACGTAACAGAGGTAGGCTTGTGCGTAGTATGGGAGCCTTTCGGCAAGGCTCGCTATCCCACTGGAGGAGGTTATCGACGAATTATTTCACCTTATGGCTACATCGGAGGCGCAGCTTCTTACATTGAGGCCAGACCCGATTTTTCTGCCACCCAACGCGAGGTGTGGTATGAAAAAACGCAGCAGGATATGCAGTCTGAACTATCGGGCCTGCGTTGGGCAATACCATTAGGTGGCGGACTCAAGTTTGATATTGGCAAGTATACGTCTATCAACCTGGAATTGGGGGTGCGTAAAGTGTTCTCCGATCATGTTGACGGGGTGAGTTATTCCGCCAATCCCGGGCGTGACGACTGGTATCTTTTTGGTTTGGTAGGCCTGGCTAAGCGTTTTGGCGAATACGATACCGATCGCGACCGCATCGTGAATAAAAAAGACGCCTGTCCTCATATCTTCGGTGTTTTATCAGCACGGGGGTGCCCCGATGAAGACGGCGACGGCGTAGAAGACCTCGAAGACGCCTGCCCCACCGAGGTCGGCCTCCGCGAATTAGGCGGCTGCCCCGATGCTGACGGCGACGGCGTCATTGACAAGCTGGATGCCTGCCCCAAAGAAAGCGGACCGGCCAAGCTCAGAGGTTGCCCCGATAGTGACGGCGACGGCATTGCCGACCGGCAGGATGCATGCCCCAACGAGGCCGGCCCCGCTCACCGCAAAGGCTGCCCCGACCCCGATAGCGACGCCGATGGCATCGTGGATCGCCTCGACCGCTGCCCCGGCGAGGCCGGCTGGGCTGATTGCAACGGCTGCCCATTTGCCGATAGCGATGCCGACGGCGTAGCCGACGTTGACGATCGCTGCCCCGACACCCGCGGCTACCTCGGCCAACAAGGCTGCCTCGATAGCGATAAGGACGGTATTATAGACCCCCTCGACAAATGCCCCGATATCAGCGGCGTAAAAGCCAACAGCGGTTGCCCCCCGCTACCGGAAAAAGCCAGGAAAATACTGACTACCGCCATGCAAAGTGTGCAGTTTGAAACAGGTAGCGCAGTCATCAAAAAACAATCTTACGCCATATTGAACCAGGTAGCAGAAATATTGTCTACCTATGACTATTACCAACTGAGCATTGAAGGCCATACCGATAGCCGCGGCAATGACAAGGCCAACCAGGCGCTGTCAGAAAACAGAGCCGGCGCGTGTCTGAATTACCTGGCCAGGAAAGGCATCGCCCGCGAGCGCATGTCTGTCAAAGGTTGGGGAGAAATCAAACCCGTGAGCACCAACAAAACCGATAAAGGCAGACGCCTCAACAGACGCGTGGAGTTTAGACTATATCTGAAATAACGATGTTTTTTTATCACCATAACCCATTAACAATGAGATTTTTTTACACCTTTTTTTGTGCCGTGATATTCGTTGCCGCTGCCACGGCGCAGCCCCAATGGGAAGTTGGCGGCTTTATCGGCATGGCCAATTACCAGGGCGACCTGGTGAAACAGACTATTCCTCCTTTTAAAGAAGGTAATTTCGCCTTCGGCGCCGGCGGTCGCTATGTATATAACTATACCTGGAGCTTTCGCGGCAATTTGACAATTGGAAAAATCTCGGGCGATGATATCAACTACCGCAGCGACGACTTTCGCCGGGAGCGCAATACGCGTTTTGAAAATACGCTGGTAGAACTGGCAGGCGGTGTGGAATGGGAGCCCTTCGGGGAGTGGCGATACTTGTCGGGATATGGATTTAAAAAACTGATTTCACCTTATATTTATACCGGATTGGGCTTCACTTTCACCGGCCTGGATGCTCAATATCCCGCAGCGGAAACGGTTTCCCCCGGCATGGCGCTGGCCCTGGCGCAGGATGAAAATGCCAACTTTGCCCGCTCACAGATCGTCATACCAATCGGACTTGGCGTAAAGTTTGATTTGGCGCAATATTGGTATCTCGGGCTTGAAGTTGGCATGCGCTATACTTTTACCGATTACCTCGACGGCGTGAGCAAAGCCGGAAACCCCGACGCCAAAGACTGGTACCAGTTTTCAGGTTTCCAGGTTGTACACCGCTTGCCCAATACCCGGAAAAGGTAATTAGTTGATGTTTGATGTTTGGATTGTTTTATAAATCCAACATCAAACATCAAAAATCCGACATCAATAATTAGTTGTGCGCTTCTGCAACCTCAGCCTTGTGCGCCTCGATCAGCTTCTGCTGAATGTCGGCGGGAACGGGGCTATACTCGGCGAACTTGAGGCTGAACTTGGCCCGGCCCTGGCTCAGCGAGCGCAGCGTTGAAGAATACATGTACAATTCGGCCAGCGGCGCCCTGGCAATGATCTTCTGGTAGTGGCCTTCGGCGTCCATGCCCATAATGATAGCGCGGCGCGTTTGCAGGTCGCCCATTACATCGCCCATCACCTCGTCGGAGCAAAGGATCTCCAGGTTGTAGATCGGTTCCAGAATTTGCGGGTGCGCATTGGTAAACGCCTCGCGGAACGCCTGGATAGAGGCCAGCATAAAAGCCATATCGTTGGAGTCGACCGGGTGCATCTTGCCGTCAAAGATACTCACGCGAATATCCTGGCAGTACGACCCGGTGAGGGGGCCTTCCTCCATTTTCGACATAATACCTTTTTTAATAGCGCTAGAGAATTTGGCGTCGATAGAGCCGCCCACGATACACCAGTAATAAGCCAGTTTGCCGCCCCAGGGCAGGTTGTCGATCTCCGTATTTTTAACTGTAAGTTCAGAAGGGTTGGGCATGCCGTCGTGGTATGGTTCTATGCGCATATGCACCTCGGCAAACTGTCCGGCGCCGCCCGTTTGTTTTTTGTGGCGGTACATGGTATTGGCCATCTTGGTGATCGTTTCGCGGTAAGCGATTCGGGGGCGAATAAACTCCATGGTAACGCCTTGCGTGCGCTCTACCCGGTTTTTCACGATTTCAAGATGTAATTGCCCCTGTCCGTGCAATAGCGTTTGTTTCAGCGTTTGCGATTGTTCGAGAATCAGCGTAGGATCTTCTTCCGCAATGGCGTGGAGGGCTTTCATCAGCTTCTCCATGTCGTTTTTGTTGGGGGGCTGAACGGCTACCGTAACGCGCGGATCGGGGAAATGCATGGGGTCGATGCGGCGGTCGATGCCTTTGGGATTGAGGGTTTGATTGGTATGCGTGTTTTTGAGTTTCACCGTCACTCCGATATCGCCGGCGCGCAATTCGTTGACAGGCTCGCGGTCTTTGCCGTTGGAGATGTACAATTGGCCGAAGCGCTCGGCCGTGCGGTTGTTGGCGTTGACCAGTTCGTCGCCCGCGTGTAATACGCCCGAATACACCTTGAAATAAGATACCGTGCCCACTTTGGGTTCGGTAACCGTTTTATAAATAAAGATGGTCGTATCGGCGGCTGGATCGCAAGGCAGCGTACCTCCGCCGTCGAGGTCGGCTGCGGGGCGGTCGGCAGGCGAGGGACAGATATCGTTGATAAAGCCCATTATACGACCGCTGCCCATATTGTTGGTAGAAGAGCAACAGAACACAGGGAAAATCTGCTGGTTGGCGATAGCTATACGGAGCCCCGTTGCGAGGTCTTCTTCAGAAAGCGTGCCTTCTTCAAAGAAACGCTCCATCAAGCCTTCTTCGTTTTCGGCAGCAGCTTCCACCAGCGCGTTGTGCATCGCCATAGCGCGGTCCTTCTCCGAGTCCGGAATCGGTTTTTTCTCGGGTTTGCCGCCGCCGGCGGGGAATACGTAGGTCGTCATGCGCAGCACATCGACAATAGTATTGAAGCCCGTGCCTGCGTTGAGCGGATATTGGATGGGGATCACCTTGTGGCCGAAGCGGTTCTGCGCTTGTTCAAGGGTAGTGTCGAAATCGGCTTTTTCGTGGTCGAGCTGGTTGATCACAAAAATAGTGGGGGTCTTGAAGCGTTCGACGTATTCCCAGATCAACTCGGTGCCAACCTCCACGCCGCTTTTGGCGTTGAGCAGCATGACTCCCGTATCGGCCACTTTCAGCGAGGAGACTACTTCTCCCACAAAATCGTCGAAACCCGGGGTGTCAATCACATTGATTTTGGATTCCTTCCAGGTATCATGCAGGAGCGCGCTGAAAATAGAGTTGCCGCGTTCGTGCTCTATATCAGTGTAATCGGAAACGGTATTCCCTTCTTCCACCTTGCCCCTGCGCCCTATCGTTTTTGATTCGAACAACATGGTTTCTGCAAAGGTGGTTTTTCCCGAGCCTGGGTGGCCCAACAATACTACGTTTCTGATGTGTTTGGTATCGAAGCTCATAAGCCATTCTTTTGTTGTGATCAATGAAGTCGCTATCGTTTTTAGCGCAATGAAAATATCAAAAGAATGGAAACGCGCAAAATAATCGACGGGGTTTTGTCAAAAGCAGTGATGACTTTTGTCAATACCCCGGATTATAAGGGGTTTAAAAAAGAAAAGTGCGGCATTTAGCCACACTTTTCAAAAATAAAACTAAACCCCAGTTATAAATCTTAACCCTTGGGCAAACGCCCAAAGTCTATATTCAACGAAGAAAACGCAAATATATGATGAAGTGTTGGTAAAAAAAACACTTAATCAATGAATCCGTTTTCCTGGAGCACGTCGTAGGCTGCCTCCGCCTTGTCGTCCGGCACCATCAACTCGGCCTCTCCAATTGCCGGGAAGTTGGGGTCGGGCGCATGATAAATATGGCTTTCGATGCCATTTTGCTTGAGCACGTCTTCGGCTAATTTGACCTGAAACAATTCGGCCGCCATGAACACTTTCTTCCAGCCTTCCATAATAAATTGGTTTTGAGTTGACAAAAACACAAAGCCGCTTGAAAAGGCTTTGTTGATTAGGACTTTATCGTAAATTTACAAAATAAGATCGAAAAACTCAAGTCGCTCCCTCCTGTTTTAAACCGTCTCCAGAAAAAAATACCAGCAGCTAGACACTTATCGAACTGTATGCCGGGCCGTTTTCCGGCTTGCATTCCGGTGATGATTTTTTTAACCAACTTTTATAAAACACCGACCATGAGAAAAATTCTGAAAGTGGCTGCCTGGCTTTTAGGCCTGGTTTTATTGATTGTAGCGGGGGTTGCCGGCTGGATACATTTCACTCCGCCTCCTGTATACGACGCGCCTGCCATTCCCGAACTTCAAGTAGAAGCGACGCCTGAACGGGTAGCCCAGGGGTTGAAAATTGCCTCCATGCAATGTATCATTTGCCATAAGGGCAGCGACGGCAAGCTCAGCGGACAACTCATCCGCGACGCGCCCAAGGCCTTTGGCAAATTTTATTCGCCAAATATAACTCAGCATCCCGACAAGGGCATCGGCAAATGGACCGACGGGGAGTTGTATTATTTCCTGCGAACGGGCCTGCGCGCCAACGGCAAATACGCCTCGCCGGCTATGCCGAAATTTATCAATGCCGCCGATGAAGATCTCTACTCGGTGATAGCCTGGTTGCGCTCTGACGACGAAAGGCTGCAACCCAGCGAACAGAGCTCGCGGCCCCAGGAGTTGTCTTTTTTGTCGAAGGCGCTGCTGAAATTTGTGTTCAAACCCTTCGAGTTGCCCAGTCAGGCCATTAACCTGCCCGACACCACCCAGACCGTAGCGTGGGGGCGCTACCTGGCTAATAACCTTTATACCTGCTTCGCCTGCCACTCGGCAGATTTTGCCACCAATAACGACCTTGATCCCGAAAAATCGCAGGGATTCTACGGCGGCGGCAACCCCATGCTCGATATGGAAGGCAGGGTTGTGCCCTCCGCTAATATCACGCCGGATGCAAGCACCGGCATCGGCAACTGGACCGAAGAGCAGTTTGTACAAACCGTAAAATACGGCAAACGCCCCGACGGCACACTCATTCGCTACCCCATGTTGCCGCATACGCCGCTCACCGACAACGAGGTGAAAGCTATCTACGCATATCTGCGAACCGTTCCTGCTGTCAACAACAAAATTGACCGGCCTTCGTTTGAATGATCAACAGGGGCGGGGCCCATACAACCCCGTCCCGCTTTTTGCCGTCTTTGCCTTTATACAAACATTAATTTGCGCTGAATCAGAAAAAACGGTAACTTTGCGCACTTATGAAAATGAGGCATCTTTTTATTGTAATAAGTCTGTTGGCGTTGGGTTGGGCTACCTCCTGCAAAAGCGAATTTGAACGCATCAGGGCTAGCGGCGACCCCACCGCCATGTACGCCAAAGCCGGCGAATATTTCGACAAGGGAGAATACCAAAAGGCGCAAGCGCTTTACGAACTGGTGATCAGTAGCTATCGCGGGCGTAAGGAAGCAGAAGATATTTCGTTCCGCTACGCCTACACCTATTACCACCTCGGGCAGTATATCCTGGCGTCTTATTATTTTAAAAATTTCGTACAGACGTTCGGCGCCAGCACCAAACGCGAAGAAGCAGATTATATGGCCGCATACGCCAACTATCAGCTGTCGCCCAGCTTCCGCCTCGATCAATCGTACACGGAATCGGCAATAGATGGCTTCCAGCAGTTCGTCAGCACATACCCCCAAAGCGATAAAGTGTCCGAATGCAACAAGCTCATTGACGAGATGCGCAGAAAACTGGAACGCAAGGCTTTCGAAAGCGCCAATTTGTATTTCGATATCAAACAATACCAGTCGGCAATCCAAACCTATGAAAACCTGCTCAAGGATTACCCCGAAACCAACAACGCCGAGCGGGTGCGCTATATGATCGCCCGGTCCGCTTACCTGCTGGCGGCCAACAGCTTTGTCGAAAAACAGGAGCCGCGATTCAGAGAGGCCGTTAGCTATGCCACCGAATTCCTGGAGCGATACCCCAAAAGCGAATTCAAAAATGAAGTTTCATCGTTCTACGATAATTCCAGAAAAAAATTAAATCAATTGACGAATGTCGGATATCAAAACTAAAGTACAGGGCCTCGACCCCAATGTGAGAGCGCGCGATTTGTCGCAACTGGTAAAAGATACCGGTAATATCTACGAGGCGTTGGCGATTATTACCAAACGCTCCAAACAACTGTCCGTTGATATTAAACACGAATTGCACCAAAAACTCGAAGAGTTTGCCGTGAGCTCCGATACCATCGAGGAGATTAACGAAAACAAAGAGCAGATCGAAATTTCGAAATTCTACGAACGACTGCCTAACCCGGCTATCATCGCTACCGAAGAATACCTCGACGGCGATATTTATTACAGGTACCAGGACAAGAAGAAGCGCAAGCAAATCACCAGCGGCGAATAAGTTGTTCTGACTTTTGAAAGGCAAAAAGATCATCGTTGGGGTTACCGGCAGTATCGCCGCCTACAAGTCGGCAACGCTCATCCGGCTGCTGGTTAAGGCAGGCGCCGATGTCAGGGTGCTTATGACCCCCGCTGCGCAACAGTTTATCAGCCCGCTCACGCTGTCAACACTATCCAAACACCCGGTGCACTCCGAGGTTGTGTCCGAATCGGCATGGAATAACCATGTGGAAATGGGCCTCTGGGCCGACGCGATGGTCATTGCGCCGCTAACGGCTGCTACCCTGGGGAAGCTGGCCAACGGTATTTGCGACAATATCCTCGTGGCCGTCTATCTCTCCGCCCGCTGCCCCGTTTTTGTTGCTCCGGCTATGGACCTCGACATGTGGGCGCACCGCTCTACCCAACTCAACGTAAAACGCCTGCTCGACTGCGGCGACCGCCTCATCCCCGTCGGGGTGGGGGAGTTGGCCAGCGGCCTGACGGGCGAAGGGCGTATGGCCGAACCCGAGGATATCGTGGCCGCCCTGTCGGCATACTTTGATTCCAAAGCCGACCTCCAGGGGCGCAAGGTGATGATCACCGCCGGCCCTACTTACGAACCCGTCGACCCCGTGCGCTTTATCGGCAACCGCTCTTCCGGCAAAATGGGTATCGCCCTGGCCGACGAAGCCGCCCGCCGCGGCGCCGAGGTGACGCTTATATTGGGCCCCACGCACCTGCGCCCCCAACTTCCGCAGGTGCAGGTGCTGGAGGTGCAAACCGCCCAGGATATGTACGAGGCCGCTTTGATCTGCTTCCCCGCAAACGACGTAGCTATCCTGGCAGCGGCGGTGGCCGATTACCGCCCCCGCGAAGCAGCGCCTCAAAAACTGAAAAAACAAACCGATACCCTTACCATCGAACTGGTGAAAAATCCCGATATCGCCGCCGAATTGGGCAGGCTCAAAACATCAAAGCAAATCAACGTGGGCTTCGCCCTGGAAACCAACGACGAACTGGCCAACGCCCAGGCTAAACTCGAAAAGAAAAACTTCGACCTCATCGTCCTCAATTCACTCAACGACCCCGGCGCCGGCTTTTCACACGATACTAACAAGATTTCTGTACTCGACAGAAACAATAAGATAACCCATTTCGAGTTAAAAAGTAAAACCGCCGTAGCCGCCGATATTATTAATATGGTGGCCGAGCGGCTTTCTGGTCTTTAATCGAAACACATACGCGTTATGAATAATTTTGGATTGAAATTGGCTTCCCTCCTGCTGGCATTGTCTACCCTCACCGGCCTGGTACAAGCCCAGGAACTCAACGCTACGGTAAAAATCAATACGCAGAAACTCCAAACCGCCGACCCCCGCGTTTTCGAAACGCTGGAACAAACGCTGCGCGAGTTCCTCAACAGCCAGAAATGGACTGAAGATATGTTTGATAATCCAGAGCGCATTAATTGCAATTTCATCCTGACTATCCAGGAGGAACGCTCTGCTACTTCTTTCAAAGCCGACCTGGCGGTGCAGTCTTCCCGCCCTATTTACGGCTCCGACCAGGAAACCCCGCTGTTGAATTACCTCGATAAGGAGGTGACTTTTGAATACGAGCAGTTTCAGCCTCTGGTGTACACCAAAAACGCCTTTAACGACAACCTGTCGTCAGTGCTGTCGTTTTATGTATACGTCATCCTCGGCCTCGACTATGATTCTTTTTCCCCGTTGGGAGGCGAGCGCTATTTCCAGACCGCGCAGGAAATTCTCAACAACATACCTTCTACCGTTACTGCCGGCAACCCCGGCTGGCGCTCGATGGAGAGTAACCGCAACCGCTTTTGGTTGATCGAGAACCTGCTGTCTCCCCGCGTTCGCCCGCTGCGCCAGGCTATCTACGACTACCACCGCCAGGGCCTCGACCTGATGCCCACCAATATCGATCAAGGCCGCGCCAATATGGCCCTCGCTATAGAACAACTCGACAAGGTAAACCAGGCTTACCCCAATTCTATGATCATCCAGCTCTATAGCAATGCAAAAGCCAACGAAATTATCGAGATCTTCAAACGTGGCACCCTAACCCAGCAAGACCGCGTTATCCAGATTATGACTAAGGTGGATGCGACGAATTCGGCGAAGTACAGAGCGATTAAGTGATTTGCTAATTTGCTAATTTGCTAATTTGCT
>DAINSQ010000009.1:0-8305 GCA_036741235.1 Saprospiraceae bacterium
CCCTCATAACCCCTCATAACCCCTCATAACCCCTCATAACCCCTCATAACCAACCAGAGAACAAAAAAAAAGGAGCAATTTTGTGAACTGCTCCTTTTGACATTGGTAAAAAAGATAGCCTCTATTTAAAAACAAGCTCATTTACTTTCTTGTGATCGGCCAGGAATTGCTCGAGGCCGATATCCGTCAGGGGGTGTTTAAACATACCCATGATGGCGGACAGCGGGCAGGTCACCACATCGGCGCCGGCTTGGGCGGCTTCGACGATATGCATAGAACTGCGGATAGACGCTGCCAGAATTTCAGTTTCATACCCCTGGATGGCATAGATTTCCGCAATTTGGCGGATCAGGGCCATGCCGTCCCAGTTGATATCATCAACCCTTCCTATGAAGGGCGACAGGTAGGTAGCGCCGGCTTTAGCGGCCAGGATGGCCTGGGCGGCGCTGAACACGAGCGTGCAGTTAGTGCGGATGCCTTTGTCGGAAAAATAGGAAATCGCTTTGATTCCTTCCTTGATCATGGGCACCTTCACAACGATATTGGGCGCCAGTGCGGCCAGTCGCTCGCCTTCTTCCACGATACCGTTGAAGTCGGTAGCAATGACCTCAGCGCTGACATCGCCGTGCACTAAGTCACAGATCGTTTTATAGTGTTTCACGATATTTACCTCGCCGGATATCCCTTCTTTGGCCATCAGCGAGGGGTTGGTAGTAACACCGTCAAGGATTCCCAAATCTTTCGCCTCGCGAATGTGATCGAGGTTGGCGGTATCGATGAAGAACTTCATTTTGTGTCAGGTTGAAGAACTTACAGGCGCAAAGTTACAAATAAGAACAATGCTGCGCTTCAAATTCTGTTAGTTTTTTTATAAAATACCATCAATCAGTTAAGTATCAAGGCCAAAGCCTGTAAAAACGGGGCTTAGATGCCGGCTTCATCGAGGGCTGACTGCGCCTCTTCCCATTCCGACATTGCCTCGTCGAGTTCTGTTTTTTTCTGTTGGTAGATTTTCATATGCTGTTCGGAGTCGGGTCTTTCGAAAAAACCTGCTTCAGCCATGAGTTGTTCAAAGCGGGCGATTTCGGTTTCCAGTTTTTCGATGCGTTTTTCGGCTTGCGACACGTTGCGTTGGAGTCGTTTGCGTTCTTCGTAGGAAAGTTCTCTTTTCGGCGGCGGCGCTGCGGCTGCGGGTAATTTCGATGAGAGTTCCACCTGGCGCATATTATCGAGGGCGCGCTTTTGGAGGAAAGCGTCTACATCGCCGATATACTCGTGGAGTTGTCGGTCGCGGAACTCGATAGTGCGATTGGTCAGTCCGCGCAGGAATTCGCGGTCGTGCGACACCACGATCAGCGTGCCGTCATAGTCGAGCAGGGCTTGTTTGAGCACGTCTTTCGACAGCATATCGAGGTGGTTGGTAGGTTCGTCGAGTACCAGCAGGTTAAAGGGTTTCAGGAGCAGACAGGCCAGGGCCAGGCGGGCGCGTTCGCCGCCGGATAGCACGGTGACCTTTTTTTCTACGTCTTCACCGCTAAACATAAAAGCGCCGAGGATGTGCCGCAGTTTGGTGCGCATCTCCGGCGGAGAGGCGTGTTCCATGGTTTCAAGCACGGTAAGGCTGTTGCCGAGGGTATCCGACTGGTTCTGGGCGTAATAGCCGATTTGTACGTTGTGGCCCAGGGTGATAGCGCCGGCGGTGCTGGTGAGTTGGTTTACCAGAATTTTGGCCAGCGTGGTTTTACCCTGTCCGTTTTGCCCCACAAAAGCCACCCGGTCGCCGCGGTCGAGTTTTATATCGACGTGGTCGAGTACCAGCAGATTGCCATATTGCTTGGTAACGCCCTTTCCCTCCACCACAATCTGCCCCGAGCGGGGCGCCGGTGGAAATCGCAGGTTCATGACGGCAGTATCCTCCTGGTCGATCGCCACGCGCTCCATTTTGTCGAGTTGCTTTTGCATCGACTGTGCCATCTTGGTTTTGGAGGCTTTGGCCATAAATCGCGTGATGGTGCGTTCCTTTTGAGCGATCACGCGTTGCTGGTTTTCATAAGATGCCAGCATTTTTTCGCGGCGTTCTTCGCGCAGCTCCACGTATTGGCTGTAAGGGGCTTTGTAGTCGTATACTTTGCCTAATTCGATTTCAATGGTGCGGGTAGTGACGTTATCGAGGAACTGCTTGTCGTGGGAGATCACGATAATTGCGCCGGGATAATCCTGCAAGAAACTTTCCAGCCAGAGTATCGATTCGATATCGAGGTGGTTGGTAGGTTCGTCGAGCAGCAGGTAGTCGGGTTTTTTGAGCAGCATTTTGGCCAATTCCACGCGCATCTGCCAACCGCCGCTGAATTCGTCGGTGAGGCGCGACATATCAGTGGGTTTGAAACCCAGACCTTTGAGCACGCGTTCGGCGTCGGCCTGGGCTGATTGCCCGCCCAACAAATCGAAGCGATGGGTGAGATCTGCAAATTCCTCCAGCAATTTGGCATAATCGTCGCTTTCGTAATCGCTGCGGTGGCCGATTTCGTCGTGCAGAAAGGCGATACGCTGTTCCATTTTTTTCACTTCGTCGAATGCGGTTAGCGCTTCTTCGATCACCGTCCGGCCTTTGGGCAGGTTCATTTCCTGGTGCAGGAAGCCCAGGGTGCTGCTGGAAGAGCGACTTACGCGACCGTCGTCGGGGGTGATATCGCCGGCGATGATTTTGAGCAACGTAGACTTACCCGCGCCGTTGCGCCCCACGAGCCCCACCCTGTCGCGATCGCCGATGACGACATCGAGGCGGTCCATCAGCACCCGGTCGCCGTATTTCAGATAAACATCGGTAACGTTGAGCATAACATTTACATCAAATATCCAAACAGGGTGCAAAGAAACACAAAAGCACGGAGTTGATTACGCTTTCTCCAAAGTAAATCCGAAAGTAGAGCCCACATTGGGCGCGCTGCGCACGTTGATGGTTTGGTGATGAGCCTCAATGATGTGCTTTACAATGGCCAGCCCCAGGCCGGAACCGCCCTGTTCGCGAGAACGGCTCTTATCAATTCGGTAGAAACGGTCAAATACGTGGGGCAGGTGTTTGGCGGCAATGCCGATGCCGTTATCGGCAACTTCTACAAGAATATGCTTGTCCATATCGTAAAATCCGACCTTTGTGCGCCCGCCGGGGTTGCCGTATTTAATCGAGTTGCTGAGCAGGTTGATAAGCACCTGGCGGATATTTTCGCGATCGGCGCGCACCCGGTAATTTTGAGCGGCGCCTTCCTTGAATTCGAGTTTGATATTCCGGTTTTTGGCCTTGAAATCGAGGTCTTCGAATACTTCTTCGGCGAGCTGCCGGATGTCAAAAACGCGAATATCCAGCACCAGGTCGCCCGATTCAAGGCGGGAAATAGCGCTGAGGTCTTCGACTATTGTTTGCAGTCGGTCAACGTTTTTGGCTGCTTTTTGTAAAAAAACCATATTGACCTCTTCGTCTTCCAACCCGCCTTCCAATAATGAATGTAAATAACCCTGAATATTAAAAATCGGGGTTTTGAGTTCGTGAGAAATATCGCCTACAAACCGGCGACGGTATTCAGCCCAGGATTTGTATTTTTCAATTTCCTGCTCCTGCTTGTTGGCCCACTCGGCAACGTCTTTTTCTACGTCGTCAATAATATTTACGCCGGTGTCAATCGAGGTTGATTTTTCTTCAGGCAATAATTTGCGCTGGTGAATGGTTTTATAAATTAACTTAATTTTTCTATATATGTATTGTTTTAAAAAATAAATAGATACAAAATACGTAACCCCAAAAACGATAACAGGAAAAGCAATCCAATACAACAGCGTGCTGGCTCTGTAGAACAAGAAGTAAACGATAAGCATGCCGGCGAGCGACAGGGCGGCAATTAAAAGCGATGAAAACCCCGCGATTTGGCGCGGCGTGGGATTTTTTAGCATCAAAATTCGAATTTATAACCTATACCCTTGATCGTTTTAATGTACTCATCGCCAATTTTTTCGCGCAATTTGCGAATATGCACATCAATAGTTCGGTTACCGACTATAACGTCGGTTCCCCATACCTTATTGAATATTTCCTCGCGGGTAAATACTTTGCCTGGTTTTGACACCAGCAGGTTAAGTAGTTCGAATTCCTTTTTGGCGAGCTCTATAATGGTATCGCCTTTTTGAACATTTACTTTTTCGCGGTTGATCACCAGGTCGCCTATGTTCAAGATGCCTTCATCATCGTAGCTGTCCTGGCGATCGGAGCGACGCAACAACGCTTTAATGCGACTGATTAATACCCTGGGCCGGATGGGTTTGGTGATGTAGTCGTCTCCCCCGCCCTCCAGTGCGGCAATCTGCGAGTAATCTTCTTCCCGGGCGGTGAGAAAAGCGATCAGCGTTTTGCTAAAAGCGGGTTTGTTGCGCAACTGGCGGCAGAGTTCTACGCCGTCCATTTTGGGCATCATGATATCGAGAATAATCAGGTCGGGGTGTTCGCGTTCTGCGACCCGCAGGCCCTCTTCCCCATCGGAAGCCGACAGCACTTCATACCCTTCTTTTTGGAGGTTATAGCGAAGGATTTCGAGTATATCCGGTTCGTCGTCAACGATGAGTATTTTGGCAGAATCCATTATTGCTCAACTGATTAGTTTGAGATGCGACAAAGGTAGCCAAAAGCCCCGTAAAGACTACATTAAATAATTGTTAAGCGGTTTCTACTCTGCCAAAATTTTTACCCAGTGTTGTCGATCAGGGGTTTGGATCAAGACAAAATAGAGCCCTGCCGGCAAACGCGACAAATCTATTGTGGCTTGCCCCTCGTCGATTCTGGCGTCAACAGGCATGATCCTGCCGATGGCGTCGCAAAGCGAGATACCGGTTATTTCCAGCCGGCCGCCCCATCGCAGCGTATAACGCCGGTCGGTCGAGGGCATGGGAAATACGGTGATGTCAATTTCGCCGGCTGATAGATATACGCTCGCGATATCTGAATAGGCATATTTGCCATCAAAATCGGTTTGCCGCAGGCGGTAATAGCTCAGTCCTGCCAGCGGTTGTTCGTCGGTTAAGCGATAAACAATCGGAGCGTTGCTGATACCTGCGCCAGGCAAGGTAGCAACAGCCTCGAAGAAACGACCGTCGGCGCTGCGCTCAACAATGAAAGATTCATTATTGAGTTCGGTGGCGGTAGACCATTCCAATTCGACTACGTCGCCCATTGGTCGGGCGTTGAAGTAGAGCAGCGAAACAGGAAGCGGATTCAAGGCTGTAATGGATGCCAGCGTAAACGGACTAAAGCTGGTCAAGGCTGCGGCAGTTTCAATAGTACCCGCCGAGGCGTCTCCGGTGAGGGTTCCGGCGCCTTCGCTTACCCATTGGGCGCCGTCCCATCGGGCTACTAACAGATCGGCGGGTTCGTCAACGCCGCCGCTGCGGTCGTTCCAGCTCAAGGTTACATAAGCGCTGCCGCCGTTAAACATATTCAGCAGCCAATACTCCCTGCGGCTGATGTGGTCGATGGGCGCTTCTATGGCTGACGCATCGTAGCCGTCGAGGTTGGGGTCGTTGTATTTGTACAACACTTCAAAGTCAGGGGTTCCTGTTGCCGTTTCTACCCTGATCGGGGCGTAATGGCTGGAATCGCCCACCGGGAAGGAGAAACCAAAAGGGCCCGCCGCCAGGTCGAGTTTGCGCACTAAGCCGTGGATATAGCTGTTGTCGGAGGCGCCGGTGGCCGCGGCAGACGACAGGAACGTTACCGCAGTCGTATCGGTATTATCAATGATGCCGTTGGACAGCGTCAGTATGGTAGCGATATTGATGGGCATTTGGGGGATGAGCCCGTCGGCGTTGTTAATAGTCAGATTATCAAACTGGTGTGTGAGGGCCGTTGAGCCGATCAACAGCTGGGTGGTATCGCCGTTGAGCAACATAGTGCCGGGGCCGAAAACGACGCCCTTGGCAGAACCGGTAAAATCGATGTTCTTTTTAAAGGTGCTGGTCTGGTTGTTCGTGGTGCCAATTCGCAGGTCGCCGGCGCCCACGGCCGCTTTGAGGCGGAGGTCCTGATAGAAGGTATCGCCTCTGAGCTGGGCTGTTGACAGGCCGCCTGTACCCGATTTATTGATTTCGCAAATGCCGTAAAAAGCGTTGCCGCCGCCCAATTGGTCGAGTCCGCCGCCTGTTTTTTCAAAATAAGCGGAGGATTCAAAAACACTGGATCGCACATTGTTCAGGAAGGGTGCGATAACGCTAACAGTGCTGTCGAATAGCGACGAATCGATGGTAATGGCCGAGGTCAGATCGGCTGCTACAGGCCCGCCGAAGGTAGTACTTCGAATATTGAGGGCAGCCATTTTCATGGTGTCGTTAGCTGCGCTGCCCAGTTGGGTAACATTGCGGAAGTTAAGCGTGCCGGTGTTGAAACTGCCGTCGATTTTGAAAGCCTTGCCGTCGGCCAGGGTTATTGTGCCAAAGTCGCCAAAGCGAATAGTAGAACCCGCCTGGGTGTTTTGCATGAAAACGTCGCCGTTGAGATCGACGATTCCAGACTGAGCGCCGATCTGTATAACGGTATTTGTTCCCTGGTTACGGAAGTAGACGTCGCCGTTGAAGGCGATGTCATAGCCGGCGGCGCTGCCGAGGATGATGACGGCGCCCGGGCCGGCAGTTCCGGCCAAATTAATGATGGTCGTATCGCTAAAAGTTACATCGTTGTAAAATTGAGCGTTGCCTGCCCCAGTTTTCCTGAGTTCAATCTTATTAAATGCGACATCTTCAACTTGCGGGAAATTTGCAGCTGATAAAATACCATTGCTGATTGTTCCACCGGTTAAAGTGGCACTGCCGTTAACTTGAAGGGTATAAGTTCCTAAATTAAGAGAGCCCCCCTCTACAATCAAAGCGGCAACCTCCTGGTTTTGGTCAAGCACAGGATAAGCAGGCCTGCCGCCGACAATTCTTGCCGTCATCATATTATTGGGAACGCCGTTACTCCAATTGGGCCCAAAATTCCAGTTAGAGGTCATTGAATCGCCTGTCCAGGTAGTTTGAGGCTGAGCTGATATTTTCACATCGATAGCCGCCCAACCTGCGATCACTAGCAGGGCGAGTAATAGTTGCTTTTTCATAGGGATAAAACATTTTGTCAATAGTTAGTACGTCCGAGCGGCACGATCAAGCCGGCGTGAGGAATGCCGATAGGCGTAGTATCGAGGCCGTCGCCAAAAACGTCGTTAAACACGGGGTGGGCGATGCCGTATTCGATAGCCAGGCGCCGGGCCACAAACCGCCCGCCGAAGCCGAAGATAAAAATGCGTTCATTTGGTACGCCCAGCCAGTAGCTTTCGGTGAGCAGGTAGTGGCGCCTGCCGGTGCGGAAGGAGCCGCTGATACCCAGGGTAAATTGCTCCCAGAGCCCTCCCCGGTCAAAACCATTGCCCAATATAAAGGAAATATGTTTATCTTTTGAACCTAAAGTGCCAACTCCGTAAATAAAACCTGCGGATTCTTCTTCTTCTCCAAGGGCGACGGCATACAATACGCCTGCGCCGACATTAAATTTATCTTCCGTTATGGGTAAAGACACTTTGGCGTTTATCCAAACTGGAACATTATCGGCGTCAAAGATAAAGGTAGGAATACCACCCAGGGTAACCGACAGATTGTCGCTGACGCCATAGCCGATTTGGTTAATAAAAGCCATATTGTTGTAATACACAAAATGGCCCTGGGGGATGCCGTAGCCCGACACGCCCGCGAAATAGCGCCATGCGTAGGGATTTTCGGCCCAGCCGTTGGATTGAAGTAAAACGCCGCCGCGCTGCAGGTAAGTGATACGCAGGATATCGGATTGGCGGATCGTCAGTGGGCCGAGGTTTTGGGTCGACAGCACGACTCGCGAGCTATCGGAATCGAGCAAAATGCCGGTATACGCGTTGCCGTCGGTAGTCATCACCTCTACCAGAGAATCCCTTCGTTCTTGGGCTTGCAGGTTATTTTGGAAAAACGAGCACATCAACAGACAAACGGAGAAAAAGATCAGTTTTCCTGGTTGCATTTAATTGACTTTTATTTTTTCAATAAGGTAATAAAACAAGCCTGGAAAAAGGCGTTTCAGTGTGGCGGCAAAAACTTCCTTGCCGCCGATAAACACCTCTCTTTTTTGCGCTGCGATAGCCGACAAGGCCTTTTGGGCAAATACGGCGGGGTCGAGCCCTTTGCGGGTGGCCTCCGCCATTTGCTGGTTGGCCGAGCCGTCGCCTTTCAGCGCGTTGGTGATCGAGGCGATTGTGGCCTCAAGGCGCAG
>DAINSQ010000009.1:8315-58301 GCA_036741235.1 Saprospiraceae bacterium
CCTTTCAGCGCGTTAATAGTAACGTTGGTATGTACGTAACCCGGACAAATAACCGTTACTTTAATATTCTCCGGGGCCACTTCGGCGCGCAGTGTGTCAAAATAGCCGTGGAGCGCGTGTTTGGAAGCGGCGTAGGCCGAGCGGCCGGGAACGCCTATTTTTCCCATCACGCTGCTGATCACCACTATATGTCCGCTGCCTTGTTGCCACATAAAAGGCAATACAGCCTTGGTGACGGCCAGCGCGCCGAAATAATTTACGTCCATGATTTTTTGATCTACCTGCAATGCGGTATCTTTGACGTAAGCCCGCTGGGAAATGCCCGCGTTATTGATCACCATATCAATACGACCGAAGTAGTCGCGAATTTGTTGCGCAACGGCGGGCACGTTGTCAAAATCGGCCACATCCAGCGGCGCCGTCAGGATATCGGTTTTGCCGTGGCAATTTTGCTTAACGCGCTGCAACTCTTTATCATTGCGGCTCGAAATGGCCAACCTGGCCCCCTTTTCGGCCAGCGCGTATACAAGATGTTCTCCAATACCGGAAGAAGCCCCCGTAATCCAAATCACTTTGTCTTTGTAATACATAACGTCAATTTTCGATCTGCTGCAAAGTTCGTTTTTTGATTAACAAGATATGCGTACGTCATGAAAAAGTTATTCCTTATCCGCCATGCCAAATCCAGTTGGGACGACCCCGGCATACCTGATATAGACAGGCCGCTCAACGGAAGGGGTTTGCGCGATGCGCCGCAAATGGCTGTTTTATTGAAGGGCATGGGCATCCACCCCGACCGGCTGGTGTCGAGCCCGGCCAACCGTGCCTTTACCACGGCCTCCTTTTTTGCCGCCGCTTTCGGCATTCCCGCCTCCGAAATCGAGATAGTCGACGATATTTATGAAGCAATGCCGCAGGACATACTGCGCGTGGTGCACCACCTCGACGACAAATATGCTACGGTATTGCTTTTCGGCCACAACCCCACCCTGACCAGCGTGGCCAATATGTATGCGGAGTCGTATATTCCCAACGTGCCTACCTGCGGTATCGTCGGCATTCAAGCCGCCGTAGAACGCTGGCGCGATTTTAACGAACAAACCGCGCGCCTCATCGGTTTTCATTTTCCCAAACAACACCTCTCAGAATGAAAAACTGGCTTGTGATAACCCTCATATTCACAACATTGGCTGGCTGCGATAAAAAACCGGAGCGTATTTCCCTCACCGAAGACCAACAGGTACAATTACTTGCCGACCTGCACATGGCAGAATCGGCAGTACAGCACCTGCCGCCCGCCGTCAAGGACAGCATGATCCGCGTTTATTATGATCAAATTTTTATGCAATACCATCTCACCCAGGACGACTACGATGCGCTGATGAAAAATCTACGCGATAATGTAGACAAGATGCAGCCGCTTTATGAAAAAGTACTGGAGGAGCTGTCGAAACGGGAAGCGTTTTGATATTGGATGTTGGATATTTAATTAATTGATTTTTAATATTTTATAATACAAAAAATCTATAATTCAACATTAAGCATTTAAAATTAAGCAATGAATTATAGCGCAAGCAATTCTTCGATTTGCTTTTGCATCACTTTGAGCGTGGGGGCATCTATAATTTCGCCTTCTTTATTCATAAGAGAATAGATACGGGATATGGGCAGTTTATTGGGCAAAACGATAGTGCCCACGTGGTTGAGCACGCCGGTGAGCTGGTCCATACCACGGAGATTACCGGCGCGACCGGTAGCGATGCCCACCAGCGCCGCCTTTTTACCTTTAAAAGTTGCTTCGTATTGCCTTACCGAGCAAGCGTCGATAAACAGCTTGAGGGCGCCGGGAAAACCGCCGTTGTATTCGGGAATAAGATAAATAAACCGCCGGGCGGGGATCATAAACTCATCCTGGAGGGCAATCAATCCGGGCGACATTGCTTCTTTTTCGTACATATCGGCGTGAAACCAGCTGTGGTCGATATCCTCCAGTGCCAGTAGTTTGACTTCTTCGTCAGTAGAAAGCCGGCACAGTTCCGCATATTTTTTTGCAAATTGCAGGCACTCGCTGCCTTTTCGGTTGGTGCCCGATACAATTGTGATCATTTGTCGAAAATCTAATGTGTAAAAGTAATATCAATTAACATAAATTGGTTCATAAGCATATCTACAAAAATCCTTACCTTACCAAATAAAAAACAGCCAATATGCGACTCACCTATTACGGGCATTCAAGTTTTGGCCTGACAACCAAGGGTAAACACCTGCTTTTTGATCCATTTATCAGGGGTAATGAGTTGGCCCGGCATATCGATATACACAATATCAAAGCCGACTACATTCTGCTATCGCACGGCCACGGCGACCACGTAGCCGACGCCGAGGAAATTGGGAAACACAACCATTCGGTTATCGTCTCCAATTTCGAAATCGTTAGTTGGTACGAAGCCAAGGGGCTCAAGGGGCATCCGATGAACCACGGCGGCGCCTGGCATTTCGACTTCGGCACGGTCAAGTACGTCAATGCCGTACACTCCAGCGTATTGCCCGACGGCGCCTACGGCGGCAATCCCGGCGGTTTTGTCATCTGGAACGAAGAGGGCTGCATATATTTTGCCGGCGACACAGCGTTGACCATGGATATGAAGCTCCTGCCCATAACCTGTCCGCCCCTCACCGCAGCCATTTTGCCCATAGGCAGCAATTTCACAATGCACTATGCCGACGCGGTTGTTGCCTGCGATTTCATCAGTTGCGACAAAGCGATAGGCTGCCACTACGACACCTTCGGGTATATTAAAATTGATCACGAAGCCGCAAAAAAGGCTTTTCAGGATAGTGGAAAAACGCTACTTTTGCCGGCTATCGGAGCAACTATTGAACTGTAGAAGTTTCTAATCATTTGTTCATCAAAGCATTACTCCAATGGGTAAGGTAATTGCCGTTGCCAACCAAAAAGGCGGCGTCGGAAAAACGACAACAACGATCAACCTGGCTGCCAGCCTGGCCATACTCGAAAAGAAGGTGCTAATCGTAGATGCCGACCCACAGGCCAATGCCTCGTCCGGAGTAGGCGTTTTGTCGGGCGATGCAGAGACGAGCCTGTACGATTGCATGATCCAGGGGCTGGAACCCGGCGACGCAATATATGAAACCGACACCCCCAACCTGCACGTCCTGCCCTCGAGTATCGACCTTGTCGGCGCCGAGTTGGAACTGGTGAATCGCCCTCGCAGGGAATATGTAATCAGAGATATCGTCGATCAGGTCAAACAGGATTACGATTATATATTCATTGACTGCCTCCCTTCGCTGGGGCTCATCACCGTCAACGCACTCACCGCTGCCGACGCTGTATTGGTACCGGTGCAATGCGAGTTTTTCGCCCTGGAGGGGCTGTCCAAACTTCAAGACACCATCAAGCTCGTGCAGCGGCAGCTCAACCCGGCGCTGGAAATCGAAGGTATCCTGCTGTCAATGTACGACCCGCGATTGCGACTGGCCAACGTAGTGGTGAGCAAAGTGCGGGAAATCTTCAAAGACCAGGTGTTTGACACCGTCATTCATCGCAACTCGCGCATCAGCGAGGCGCCCAATATGCATATGCCCATCGTGCTCATCAATGCGGGCAGCAAGGGCAGTGTGAATTTTCTCAACCTGGCTGTTGAGTTTTTATCAAAAAATAACGACCCCACGCAGGCCTACCACCTGGTTGCCGGCGGAGTAGATTAAGGGTCGACAAGGAAACGGCACACACATGGCAAAAAAATTAGTCAAGGTGGGCAAGCGTGAACTCGGCTCCGGTATCGACGCGCTTTTTTCACCCAAAATCGACCAGGAAATACAGGACAACCCCGAGAAGATTGTCCGCGAGTTCTCCAGCGTCTTTGCAATGATCCCCATCGATCAGGTGGAGGCCAACCCCGACCAGCCTCGCAAAGACTTCAGCGAGGAGGCCCTCCAGGAATTGGCAGAGTCAATCAAAGTACACGGACTCATCCAGCCTATTACAGTACGACGTCTCAGCACTCACGAATTCCAGCTCATTTCGGGCGAACGCCGCTGGCGCGCATCGAAAATAGCCGGGCTCGCCGAAATCCCCGCCTATATCCGCATCGCCAATGACCAGGTCATGCTGGAAATGGCGTTGATCGAGAATATTCAGCGCGAGAACCTGAATGCGGTGGAAATCGCCATCACCTACCACCGCCTTAAAGAAGAATGCAACCTCACTGACGAGCAACTGGCCGAACGAGTGGGCAAAAAGCGCAGCACGGTGACCAATTACCTCCGCCTGCTCGATTTGCACATCGAAGTGCTGGAGGCCGTCAAGCAAGACCGCATATCCATGGGGCACGCCCGCGCATTGGCCGGTATAGAAGACAAGTTGCTCCAAAAACAGGCCCTCGACGAGGTGTTGAAAAAAGACCTTTCGGTGCGAGATACCGAAAAGCTGGCCCGCGATTACGCAAAACCGCGAAAAGCTGCGCCGGCAGGCGAGCCAAAAAAGGGCGCGCTTACCGAAGACCACCAGCGCATGCTACGCGATTTCCGGGCTTTTTTCGGCTCCGGAAAAATACTGATGACCCTCGAAGACTCTGCTACCGGCAAAGGACAGATTGTGATCCCCTTCAATTCTCACGACGAATTGAACGAATTTTTCAAATGCATAGAACAATAACAGTCGACAATCTACTGCGAGGAATTGCAGGGTCGTATAGTCGCGCCTTGGCTACTCCGCTAAATGGCCGTAGAGGGACTATTGGACTGTTGGACTGTTGGAGTGTTGGACTGCGGAGATACGGATTTGCGGAGCAAAACGGGCTTCAAATATTCGCCCCCTCGCCCCCTCGCCCCCTTGCCCCTTCGCCATGTCATATCATCCTCTGTGCCATCTTTGTATTCCTGTTTCAATTTGCCGGCTTTGCCCAGCAAGCCGTGCCGGTTGACAGTCTTCCTGCCGCACCTGTTCGAGATACCATGACAGCGCAGCAAAAATGGCCTGTGCCCAAAAAAGCGTTATTGTGGGCCATAGCGCCGGGCGGCGGGCAGATCTACAACAAGCGTTGGTGGAAATTACCGCTGGTATACGGCGCTTTTGCCGGCATCATCTACAGCGTCGATTACAATCAGAGTCGTTACCGCCGGTTGAAAACGGCCTTGAGCCTGGAGTTGGAAGGGCTCGACCACGAATTTACGGGCACCACCCTCGATAATGCGCGAACGCTTCGCATTTTGCGCGATAAATACGACAAAAACACGCAACTATCTTACGTCGGCGTCGTACTTGTATATGCACTGCAGGGTATAGAAGCATTCACTGACGCCCATTTACGCAACTTTGACATCAGCGACGACCTCAGTATGCGCATACAGCCGGCGCCGGCTGTGCATCAGCTCAGCGGCGCTCCCCTGCCGGCCTTAAGCGTGCGCCTGCAGCTCAAGACCAATACTGCTCAGCCCGGGAAATAGCATAGTTTATTAGTACATACACATAACCCATATTACCATGGCTAACCAACAATTCCGCATCGGCATTGCGATGGCGGGCGCCGTTTCCGCAGGCGCTTACACCGCCGGCGTAATGGATTATCTGCTCGAAACCCTCGATCGCTGGGAACAAGCAAAAAGGCGCAACAAGGAACTGGGGCCGGCGCATAAAGATTACGACCACACGGCGCCCATGCACGATGTTGTCATTGAAGTACTTGGCGGCGCCTCGGCAGGCGGCATGACCGCCGCTATTACCTCTCTGGCCATGTTTGAAGGCGTTACCCCGGTGCAACAGGTATCCGACAGCGGCGCCGGCAACCGGCTCTACGACAGTTGGGTCAACCTCAACGACGCTGACAACAAACGGGTGACCTTCAGCCAGATGTTGCTCAACGACGATATTGCCGATAAATTTATCCCTTCACTGCTCAATTCCGGTCCTGTAGACGCCATTGCCGACAGAGCCAAAAACATCACGATAAACAAACAACCCGGCGACGCCAACAGGCCGAGTTACATCTCTAAAGATCTGGAAGTCATCCTCACCATTTGTACCTTGCGCGGCGTGCCCATCGAAATCAACTTCGGCACTGCGGAAGATACGGAAGCCAATCAGGAGGCCGACCCGGTGCCCGCTTTCAAAATGTACCTGCACAAGGGCATTGCCCAATTTACCATCAACCCCCAAAACAAAGCCGAGCACCTCTTTCAACTCGACCCTCATTCAGAAGCTGCCCGCACGCAACTTATAGAATGCGCAAAGGCTACCGGGGCCTTCCCTATCGGGCTCCGCTCGCGTTTCATGAGTACTCCGCGCAGTTACATCAAAGCGCACTTGAAACGCATGTTTGGCCAGAACATCAATATCAACTGGGATATTATCCCCGAAAAATTTGATTTTACTGCCGTAGACGGCGGCGCCATCAACAACGAACCCTTCGGAGAAGTATTGCGCGTACTCGAAGAGCGCAATGAGGCCGATCTCAATGCCGAAGGCGGCGTCCAGGATCGGGGAGTCGATTATTTTCCGTTTAAAAACTACGCGCTGGTCATGATCGACCCGTTTCCCAGTTTTGAGGAGAATACCGACGAGGCGTTAAAAACGGAATTGGCGTCCATACTCGACGTAGGTCCGCAACTCATCAGCGCCCTGCGCAGGCAGGCTATGCTCAAAGAAAACGAATTGTCGAAAGGATTTACCAAAGAGCATACCCGGGCTATGATCTTCCCGGTGCGGCGCAGGAAAATTATTGAAGACGGCGTAGAAAAAGAAATCAAAGAAAAATACGCCATTGCCTGCGGTTCACTGGGCGGTTTCGGCGGCTTCTTTAGCAAAAAATTCCGGGTGCACGATTTCTTTTTGGGGAGAAAAAACTGCCAGAGTTTTTTGCGTAAACACTTCGCTATCAGTGCCAATGACGCTTTTATTATGAACGGCGACCAGATTGTAAGCGTGGAATGTCCAATTTTTGAAGGCTGGACCAAAGACAGCGCCATGTACAAGCGTTTTGTTTACAGCAAAGACGGCGTTGATTTCCTGCCTATCATTCCGGATTTGCGCATTAAAAATGCCAATTCGCACGACGAAGTGGAAAACGGCACCCTTCCCGATCCCGTTCTTGAAAAAATCACCTATGCAGAATTGCGCGCCTTGCGCGGCCCCATACAATCGCGCATACGCAGGGTGTTGTTCACTGCGCTGAAAAGCCTGCTGTTACCTGGCAGCCACACGTCAATGAGTAAATCTGAAAAGCGCTTCAACCGGCGCGTACGTCAGTTGGTGCGCTGGCGGCTCAATGACGCTTTTCCGCTTCGCGTGGCTTTCTGGATTTTAGTAGCGCTGCTGGCCGTATTTTTTGTAGTACTGATTCCTATTACCCTCGTTGTTGTGATTTGTCTGTATTATATCATCGCCAACGCTCTGGCCAACAAGATTTTCCATGTAGTGGTGGCTGATTTCAAGCGACGCGGACTCATATGACCCATCGGCAAAAAATATACCTTATCTCCCCCGCGCATCCGTTGCGCGGGGGCATTGCATCGTCGAGTGAACGGCTGGCGCAGGAATTAACCGTGCATGGCCATGATGTAGTATTAATATCCTACAGTCTGCAATACCCCGGTTTTCTTTTCCCCGGGAAAACGCAATATACCAAAGATCCGGCGCCGGCGGGGGTACGCATCCGCACCCTGATCAATGCCGTCAATCCGCTGAATTGGTTGCGGGTAGGCCGAATATTAGCCCGTGAAAAACCGGATTTGATCATTGTGCGCTATTGGCTACCGTTAATGGGCCCATGCCTGGGCACAATACTCCGGTTTGTCCGCCTCAATGGTCATACCCGCATTATCGCATTAGCCGATAACATCATCCCGCACGAAAAACGCCCCGGCGATGCGTTATTTACCCGCTACTTTTGCGGCGCTGCAGACGCTTTTATCGCGATGTCAAAAACGGTAGCCACTGATATCGGCCTTTTTGCGCCAGGCAAGCCGGTGGAATACATCCCCCACCCGCTTTACGACAACTACGGCGACAAAGTGCCGCGAGAGGCGGCACTGCAACAATTACAGCTTGACGGCGACACCCGTTATCTGTTGTTTTTCGGATTTATTCGCGATTATAAAGGCCTCGATCTTCTGCTCGATGCCATGGCTGAGCCCCAACTGGCCGAATTCAACCTCAAATTGATTGTAGCGGGCGAATTTTACGGCAACGAAGCCGCCTACCAGCAGCGTATCGACAGGCTGGGTATTCGCGACAAGCTGATACTGCACACCGATTTTATACCCCACGAAGCCGTTAAATACTACTTCGGCGCCGCCGACCTTGTCGTGCAACCATACAAATCAGCCACGCAAAGCGGCATTTCGCAATTGGCCTACCACTTTGAAAAACCCATGGTTGTGACGCGCGTCGGTGGTTTACCCGAAATTGTGCCCCATGGCGAAGCCGGTTACGTGGTAGCTGTCGATGCCCGGGACATCGCCGCCGCCATCGCCGATTTTTACCGCAACCAGCGCGGCGATCAGTTGCAGGCAGGAGTTGCCAAAGAGAAACGGCGGTTTTCCTGGGAGAATATGGCCGAAGGCATTTACCGGCTGTATGTCAAGTTATTAGCGGCCAAAAAACGTTAAAATCCGTCTTCATATGTAGCTTTCCATTCTTCGCGGCGTTATCCATTCATATTCGCTTTACACCTGTCCGTTTGCGCAAATAGCAGGATTTTTATTTCACGGAAAAATCTGTAACACATGAAGAAGATGCTCCAATGGGGCCTGTATTGCGCATGCATATGGGTGCTGAATACTCCTTTCCCGGCAACGGCCCAACCCATCGACGACGTCGTTCGGCGCAGTCTGATCGCTGAAAAACAACCGCTCGAATACCCGCCTGTTCGCGAAGCCGACATCATTTGGGAAAAACGCGTGTGGCGCGTCATTGATAGCCGGCAAACCATGAACCTGTCGTTTGCCTATCCCCCCATGCCGCTGGTCAAGTTGCTTGAAAAAGGCATACGCGAAGGCGCTATCACGCCCTACAGCATTGAAAATCAGGACTTTAGCGAGAGCATGGATACGTCCGAATTGTTTTCATTGCTCTACCGGGTGGATACCATCCCGGTTTTTGACCCCGAAACAGCCGATCAATATGAGCAAATTGTGCTAACCGATTATAACCCCGAAGACGTTGTTCGCTACCGCATCAAAGAGCTGTGGTATTTCGACAAACAGCGCTCTACGCTACAGGTAAGGATATTAGGCATTGCGCCATTGTTGATAGTTAAAGACGATAATGGCGACTTCTTGTACGAACGCCCACTTTTTTGGGCATATTACCCCGATTGCCGGAAATGGCTTGCGCAATATGAAGCGCCCGCGCTTAGTCAATCAGTACATACCATGACATGGGAAGACCTGTTTGAGATGCGGCATTTTACCGGCTACATAATGAAAGAAAACAACATCTACGACCGCAGATTAACGGATTATCTCAGCGGAGTTGACCTGCTGAGCGAAGCTGGAAAAATCGAACAAAGCCTGTTCAATTTTGAACACGATTTGTGGTCGTATTGAATTGTTATCAAAAATTGGAATCCTGCATGGGTTCAACTTTTTTATAAAGCGCCGGGTGAAAGGAGTTAAGGCACGTGTCGAAAACTCCTTTCATTCAGCGGGTTATAAAACTTGCTGCGTTTGTTACTCTTGCATTTTTGCGCCGTAGCTCAAGTCGCCGGCGTCGCCGAGGCCGGGAACGATGTATGACTTTGCGGTAAGTTCCTCGTCGAGGGCGCCCATCCAGATATGGGCATGAGGGAACAGGCGGCGGAGGTGCTCCAATCCGTAGGTTGAAGCGATAGCCGTGACAAAGTGCAATTGCCTGGGTTTGCCATAATTAAACAACTCCTTGGCTGCCATACCCATTGAGGCGCCGGTGGCCAGCATCGGATCGCTCAAGATAAGCACGCAATTGTCGAGCGGAGGGCAGGAAATATATTCGAGGTTGATTTCGAAAGAGCCGTCTTTGTGGTGTTTGCGATAGGCAGACACAAAAGCATTGCCGGCTTCGTCAAAATAATTGAGCATACCCTGATGCAGGGGCAGGCCGGCGCGCAAAATGGTGGCCAGTACAATCGAATCGGCAGGCTTTTGCGTGCGCGCTATGCCCAGCGGGGTTTCAACTTCCAGATCGTTATACGCCAGCGTTTTGCTGATTTCGTAAGCCAACACCTCTCCGATGCGTTCGAGGTTGCGCCGGAAGCGCATCCGGTCTTTTTGTAAGTTGACATCGCGCAATTCGGCTACAAAACGGTTGCCAATGTTGCGCTGTTCGCTAAGATTAAAAATCATGAGCCGTACTTTGCCCCAAAGATAACAAGCCGCTCGTATAATAGTAGTAAATCAGCGGGAAGATTGGCTGCCAATTGCCATTTCATGAACTGCCGACCAGCCGCTCCAGCCGTGCGCATCAGAGAATGAGCTGTTGTGCCAGAGGGCTGAAAAGGCGCCGCCGGTTGCGCGAAGCGCCGATTGCAAAGCCCCGATTTTCGCCATAGCTTCTTCAGGGCGAAAGCCGAGATAGTCTTTGAGGGTAACATCCATGACCTGAAAAGGGTGCAGAGTAAGCGAAGTGATTTGTTCGCTACTCAGATCGTACCAGGGGAAAGGGGTGGCAATCCCCGCCCTGAACCCCACAGCATCGGCAAATCCGAGGGTGTAGTCGTGGGCGATACCATGATCCAGCAATGAGCGGTAAGTCTGCGGAAACTTCAGTCGCAAGTAATGCTGCCGGCTGTGCAACACCGGCCCGCCTGTTATGTCGGCAAGCCTGGCGATTTCCATTTTGAGCAATTTCTCATTTTCCGTGCTGTTGTAGGAAGGATGAATACCATGCTGATATTTCCCTGCCAGCCGTTTGATCAAACTACGCAATGCCGGGTTGCGATGCGACAGATTGGGATCGAATGGGCTGGAATCTCCCAGCAAAAAGAAAAACAGGGGCGCTTGTTCGCTTTGACCGGCGCAACGCTCGAGATAGCTGAAAGTATCGAACGGATCGCGCTGCATGCCGGCAAGTGTCTGCAAACGAGCTTTGAATAACCCTGTTTTGCCATGCAGTAATTCATTTAACGCCCCTCCCGTTTGTCTGATCCATCCCTTGTGTTTAAATGCCCAGGCTTGGTCTATATCGTAAGTTAATTGGGAAGAAAATTTCGGCGGAGTAAAATTAATATTAGAATAATTATTCCTCAATTGCATTCTTACGCGGTCTGCCCATTGGTGCAAAATGGGTAGCTCCAAAAAACCAAATCGATGGGCCGCGCTAAAGGCAGCGGGGAAGCGGCCATGGGCGTCGGGTTGAAAAGGAAGGTACTCTTCGTAGCGGGAAAGTAGAAAAAAAGCCATGGCAGGCAGGTCAAAAGGCCAGGTATGCCTGGTTGTTGCGATGGGAAACAGCGCGGGCAGGTCTTCAACCGTAACGGCTTCAAGCGCAATGGGGCGGATGCCTGTTTCCCATAGCAGCCCCGAGTCGGGAAAACTCAATATGCCTGGTACCGGCGAGGTGTCGGCATAAGCGATCCTGGGGCCTTGATATTGGATAAAGACATCCAGATTGTTAGTCACTTTGCAGGGTATCCCCACCAATACATCAAACAAAATTGGAACGGTATACGACAAACGTTCACTTTGACGAGGGGCATACAACAGCAATATTAGGTTGGATTGCGCCATACGGGCATTGTTTTTAAGTAAAAACGGCAATCGAGACGGAAAAATATTAGAAGTAAAGGACATTAATCGCAATGTGAAAAAATTGTACCTTTGAAAATGACTTATTCCGGTTACCCCCTGCGACGGCGTTCACCCGGCCATGATGAAAAACGCAAGTGCAAACCGGAATTGAACAAATAGCCCAAAATCCTGTATTACTTAATAAGCTTTTGCGTTCCTATGAAGAAACTTGCCCTTTTTATTATTGTATTAGGCTGCTACGTTGCTGTAAAGGCGCAGGAGCAGCCGGGTTCTTCCACCTATTTTTATGATGCCAAGGGCATTGTATACAAAGAGGAGCTAACCTTTGACCTGAAATTTTTGCAGACCAATGGTTATGCGCTAGGGGTTAATATCGGCAAACTCAAGACATACTACCTGACCAACTATTACAACTTTGAAATTGGCGAACTGAAACATACGCGTGAATACCGCCAAAGCTTCGATTTTCCGGCGCCTTCTTCCAATCGCGTTTCAAGGGCTTTCATTTTTGGGAAGCAGAACAACTTTTTGGTATTGCGGGGTGGACTGGGTCAAAAGCGTTACTTCTCGGAAAAAGCCAAACGAAAGGGGTTGGCGGTAGGCATTAGCTATGAGGGAGGTCCTTCTCTGGGATTCCTCAAGCCCTATTATCTTGAACTGGTGCGCACCGCCGAACCTGGCAGCAACCAATTTTTCATTCGCAGCGAAAAATATAGCGCCGCCAACGAAGACCTGTTTTTAGATATCACGCGTATCTTTGGCGCATCGGGGTTCAGCAAAGGCCTGGGCGAGGTTAAGGTGCTGCCCGGCGGCCATGCCAAGGTAGCAGTGCATTTCGACTGGGGCGCCTTCGACGAATTCGTCAAAGCGCTGGAAGCGGGAGTGATGGTCGACTTTTACTTCCGCGATGTACCCATTATGGTCGAATCGCCCCAGGTACCCAATGTGAACAACAGCCCGATTTTTGTTAATCTATATCTGAATTTGCAATTGGGCAAGCGCTGGTAAAGGCATTTGCCCTTCGAATATATCAAACTGCCATGATCGAACTGCCGGTTACGGAATCCAATACTTCTCGTCAGCGCCGCCCGGATTGGCTGCGCGTCAAATTGCCGATAGGCGAAAACTATAAAAAAGTACGCAGCCTGGTCGACGAATACCAGTTGCACACCATTTGTCAGAGCGGTAATTGCCCCAACATGGGCGAGTGCTGGGGCGAAGGCACGGCCACATTTATGATACTGGGCAATACCTGTACCCGATCTTGTTCTTTTTGCGCCGTAAAAACCGGTCGCCCTTCCGAATACGATACCGACGAACCTCGTCGCGTGGCGGAAGCCATCAAACTCATGGGCGTCAAACACGCCGTAATCACCTCTGTGAATCGCGACGAATTACAGGACCGCGGCGCTGAAATTTGGTATCAAACGGTGCGGGCCGTCAAGGAAATGTCGCCGGAAACTACCATCGAAACGCTCATCCCCGACGTCAAAGCCACCTGGCAAGCGCTTGAACGCATGATCAGCGCGGGCCAGGAAGTGGTGTCGCACAATATGGAAACAGTACAGAGGCTGTATCGCAAAGTACGCCCGCAGGCTAAATACGAGCGTAGTCTGGAACAAATACGCCGCACCAAAGACTACGGCAAACGCACCAAGTCGGGTATCATGGTAGGCCTGGGAGAAACCCCCGACGAAGTATTTCAAATCATGGATGATCTGGTAGCCAACGGCTGTGATGTACTCACCATAGGACAATACCTGCAGCCGACCAAGATGCACCTCGACATTGTTGAATATGTTCATCCGGATACCTTTGCAATGTATCGAGAAGCAGGATTGGCCAAGGGTTTTCACATCGTAGAAAGCGGTCCTTTGGTAAGGTCTTCCTACCACGCCGAACGGCATCTCTAGGGAGAACAGGGTGCGGAAGCACTTTTGCCCCCGCCCCTGGTCTAAACCAATATGAAAACCTTGCTTTCGATGCCAACCTGCTTATCTGCAGCAACGGCAACCGCCTGCAGCAGTGCAGCATGCCCATGTGTTAGGCGGGCATGAAACAGAGCAGCTATAGCCGACCAACTGTACGGTACAACCCACCGTTCCGTAACCTCCGCTTGCACAATCGCCGCAAGCTGTGGAAATCGGAATTTTCGGCGCTCTGGTCCGCGTATTGCCGCCACCGCCGCCACCACCGGTATGGAGCTCATAATCAAAATGGTCCAACGCCTGCTTGTAGTTTTTGTACTCGGTCAGCAATTCCACAAACCGCTTGTAATCCGCCTCAACATGAAACTGGTAGTAGGCTAGCCCGCCGCCTTCCACCACGCGGCCATACTCCCCGTCGCGAGTCGGTACGCCTTCGTTTTTCAGGCAAACGCCGGTACCGTCGGACAAAGTAACGTTTACCAATCCTTCCTGTGCTGTGAAGTTGAAATGCTGATTGGAGAATAAACCGCTGGTGGGAACTGCGGCATCCTGCAAAACGAAGAAATTGGTAACACGGGTTCCTTCCTGGAAAAGGAGCAGCGCATCAGTCCCTACCTGCAGCAGTTCTCCCTTGCCGGTTTTAACAGCCTCAGTGGGGGTCGCTGCTTTCGTGTCTCCATGGAAAGGATTTTGCCATCCGTAGTTGTGGGCAATCAAGGCTAATAGCCAGGTCAATACAATTGTTTTCATCCGAAATAGGTTTGAAGTTACGCCTACTCTATTCTGGTTTTTCGGCAAACACCATTTTTTGTCAGGATTTCACAGGGTATATTTTTAATGTTTGATTGTTGGTTAGTCCATCTCGCCGCTACTCAACGCTATAAAGCTGCCGAAAGGCAGTGCTCCCCACAGTCTATGCAATTGACTGTAGCAATCGAGGCAGCATGCTGGCCGCTCAAATCCAGGCACAGGATTTAAGTCCGTTATTTTTGTATGATTTTTCAGATCGAATGGATATGACAAAAATAAGAAGCCCCATTTTATCCTGCAAGGGACAAAATGGGGCATTTTGGGGCATTTTGTATTTTATTACTCAGGAGCGCCCGAAGTTTGTTTAGCGCTTCGCTGTTTAGCTGTACCGCGGTACTCCAGAGTACAACTAAACAAACCCGTGGCGTTCCGCTAATTACTCCTTCACCACGCGCTGCACCAGCACCTGTTGGGCAGTTTGCAGGCGAACCAGATACATGCCTGCCGGCAGGCGGCTCATATCAATCTGGTGTTGTTGGTGGCCGGTTTGCCCGCCGGCGCTCAATTTCGACACTAACCTGCCATCGAGGGTAAGCACGGAAATATTATACATCTCGCTTGAAGCAGTTACAAACGATACCGTTACAGCGTCTGAAACGGGGTTAGGGAATAGCTGCAGCGAACCTGCATCAATCGGCGCCTCGCCGGTGCTATTGGCAAGGGAATAAGAAGGAATACCCATAAAGCGGTTAGCGCCGAAGTCGAGCGTAGCGCTGTAGGTATTAACGCAGCCATTGGCAGTTGTGATCGTCAGGCTCACCTGGTAAACGCCGGGCTGGGCGTATTGATGCCAGGCAAAAAAGTCAGTGCTGGTTTGGCCGTCGCCGAAATCCCAGAGGTAGCTTACGGCATCAGCCGAAGACAAGTTGAGGAAAAAGGCGCCGAGCGAATCGGGTTCGAGGAAGGGTACAAACAAAGCATTGCACTCCGTATTGTATAATATATCTTCTCCTGCTACAATGAGCATCGACATAGAGCTGGAACAGTCGCTTCCACTTATGGTGAGCGTAACCACATATACCCCGGGCTGAGCGTAGGTATGTACCGGGTTTTGCTCGTCGCTACTTGTACCGTCGCCAAAATTCCACTGCCAGGAAGTAATATTGCCGTAAGAAATATCCTGGAAGGCATAGGTTAATGCGCTCGATGAAGAATCAGGCAGGAAGTAGAAAATAGCCTGGCAGGATGGGCCTTCGTAATAGCCTCCGTCGCCGATACAGATGTGCTGGGTGACGGTGCTTTCGCAGCTGTCAGCCGTCACGATATGCAAGGTAACCGGGTAAATACCTGCCTGTGCAAACGTATGCGAGGGATGCTGTTCGTTGCTTATGGCGCCGTCGCCAAAATCCCAGGACCAGCCCAGTATTGCGCTGCCTGTTGCGCTGAAAGACTGGTCGTAAAAGTTGACGTTCAATGGATTTGCCGGGTTCAGATCGATATAAAAATCGGCAAAACAGTCGTCAAAGCCAGGATCACATGTAACATAATCATCGGGGCTGAAACCGGCGCAAGCGGCAAAACAAGCGTTGGTAAAGTGCAATTCGAGCCCATCAGGGGTAACCACACAGACCGGATCGTAAATCAGGAAACAATTACAAGAATCGATCACCGTACTATCGCAGGGCACAAAATCTTCAGGGCCGAAGCCTTCGCACTCGGCAAAACACGGGTTGTCAAACTGCTGATAGTATTCAATACCATTGATGCTATCTACGACATAGACGCAGACGGGCGAATAATATTCGGGGCATATACACCAAATACTATCGCAAACTACGAGTTCGTCATCTTCATAACCATAGCACTGCGCCTCGCATGCATTGCCGAAAGTATAGTTGGTTCCATCGGGCAATATGACGCAAACAGGATCGTATACGGCCGGGCAGGGGCAGGCTTCACCGGCCAGTATCCACAATGAAGTAACAGACGTACAACCATCTTCTGTAGTGATGGTGAGCGTAACCTGATAAAAACCGGCCTCCGCATAGATATGCTCGGGGTTGGTGTCGTTGGAAGTATTGCCGTCGCCAAAATCCCAGTGCCATGCCGTTATCGGGCTAAACGCTATTGAGCCGTCAAAAAATGAGAAATGCAAACCGTTACCTCCACCTGCGGGATCATCGCCGCCGGAGTAATAATAGATATTCGCCCAGCAAAACGGTTGGTTATTGCACGGCACGACTTGCGTAGAGTCGTAGCCCGCACAAACAGCTTCACAAAGGTTAGGAAATTCAATAAACGAACCATCCGGAGTAGCCACGCATACCGGGTCGTATACGGGCGGGCAAACGCATCCGATATCGTCAAGTACCTCGACAATGGTAGTAAAGGTACTGCTGCAATCGGCAGTCGTAATAGTAAGCGTAACGATATACACCCCGGGCGCATCGTAAACATGCACCGGATTGGGCGCTGTGCTCACCCCGCCGTCGCCGAAACTCCACTGCCAGGCGAGAGTACCGGTACTGTCAAATACCGAGGATAAGTCGTAAAAAGCCACCGTTGGCGGCGCTACATCCGTTTGCTCATAATAAAAAAACGCCGCGCAGCTATCTGGTGGCGGCGGTGGGTTAATATCCGTGCAGATGTAAAAATCAGCGACATACAAACCGCTGGAATCAGGCAGGAACACCGCCGTTGACAATCCCGTACAAAAATCGAAGATGATGACAGAAATGGTAGCGCCGGCGGGGTCAACCGGTACAACTGCGGTATAGTGGCCGCTCATATCAGTGTATACTTCCATAACGCCGGTATTAGCCGGGTTGCCCCACTGGATAGTCAGGGGGTAAAACGATGCCGGTTGGGCGTTTTCCCCATACAGTACTTCGCCGCTCACCATAACGCCCTGCGACAGGGCATAGCCGGCTGTAAACAGCGACAATAGCAGCGTGATTAGTTTTGATTTCATTCTTTTTGCGTAATTTTGAAATTGTTAAACCATATTGATACGACTTGGCTGCAGGGCGCCTGGCGCTGGCAGCCATTTCTTTTTTAGCGTTTGCAATCGTCAATTTAGATGAATGACCATCAGTTTTTGACGGCTTAGCCCCTTTTCCGTATACACGCAAACCCAATAATAACCGGCGGGCCAATCTCCAACAGCCAGTGTCATACCAGTATCTCCATTGGGTGAAAAGCGTTGCCACGATTGTCCCTGCGAGTTATAGATCACTATTTCATCCATCGGCAACTCGCATTCCAGTTGCAAACCGTCTGTCGCGGGATTAGGATACAAGTTAATATATTCGCCTTCGGATAATTCAGTGATACCTATAATGGCGTCGGGGCGATAAACCATAAGCGTCATTTGATCGCCGGCAACGGGTATCATATCAAAATTACTGTTGACCAGCATGATATTTTTGATTTCTACAATCACTTCTACGCTATCGCGATCGGCAGGCAGAAGGTGGATCAAATCATCTTCAATAACGATGCGCAGTCGGGCAATTTCGCCGTATCCGCTCACGCCGTTGGGGCCGAAACGGGTTAGCGCGGCATCCAGCCCGTGTTCGGCGCCGGGAATTGACCGCTGGAAATAAAACATACCGCCGTCTGAATTGGGCCAGGCATTGGAATAATCGATAGTAAAAGAGCTGATGTAGTCGTCGTTATAAACCAGGGTAAAGGCCAGGCCGTTAAAATCTTCCACAGGCTGAGATTGCGAGCCCAATATGATGGGTATTTCCAGTTCGTAGCCGTCTGTAACCTGCATAACGGCGCCGCCGGTCTGTAAATCAATTGGCAGATCGATGCCGGCGATTCCTTCGGGAATGGAAAGTTCAACAACCGTATCGGTAGTATTGCCATAATTTAAAAAAACGGCCAGGAAGTCGCCCCATTCCACTAATCCATTGCCATTGCCGTCGGCAAAGCCGTAATTGACGCCGTCCGGAAAATCACTGGGCCAAAACAGCGGTAAGGCCTGTTCGGTAAAAAAAACCTCGCCTGAAGGACGGATGGGGCCTATCGAACCGTAGGCATAACCAATATACAGGAGGTCGTAGTGATCAACACGGCCGTTGTGGTTGGCATCACCCGGATATAATTGGGCATGCAGGGTTGACGCTGCGACGAGCATTGTCACGCCTAACAAAATTGACCATTTCCGCTTCAGATTCATAGTCGTATTATTCATCGATACAAAAGTAGTTGTAAGCGAATGGGCAAACAATTACTTTTTTTAACTTTTATCAGATTTTTTTATTATTTTTACAAACTAAAATATGTTTTAAAACATTGATTTACAATTATTTTCTACTTTTTTATAAACAATTTTTATCAATAAAAAAGAATAACTTTGCATTTATAAAATATGGTAGATAAACCTAAATTTGCGAGATGCAAGACAAAACGGCTCAATCCCGGTTATGCAAAACAGCAAATTAATGTCGCTGCTGCGCTCGCTTTCCGTTTCAGAGTGGCGGCGTTTCCATGAAATGACGGCTTCGCCTTATTTCAACAAACAGGAAGAACTGCAACGCCTTTGCGAATACCTCAGGCGAGAAAGCACACGCGGCTTTCCCGAGCGTAAATTGAGCAAAACACGCATTTTTGAGGCGGCCTTTCCCGAACAGGCGTTTGACGACAAGCAATACCATTACTTGATAAGCGGATTGCTGAAGCTGGCGGAGACGTTTATTAGTCTACAACAATTTGAGCAAGACGGCATTATGCCCGATTACTACTTATTAGCGGCTTGTCTGGAGCGAAAACTGGAGAAATCATATCGCCATAACCGCCAGAAAGCCACGGAGAAACTCAATCATTCTGTATTGCGCAACACCCGGTATTACTACCAGTCGTATTTACTGGCCGAATTGGAAGAGCAATTTTTCCTGTTACAAAATGTAAGGCGTTTCGACCCCCACCTGCAACAGGCAGCCGACAGTTTTGACCGCTATTTTTTGTCGCGCAAGCTCAACCTGTTGTGCGCCATGACCGACCGGCAGCGCAGTTCGCCCGAGCCATACCAACTTGCGTTGACTGATGAAGTGAGAGCATATGCAGAACAGCAGCAGTGGAACGGGGTACCCCCTATCCTGCTTTACCGCCAATTGCTGCTGGTACTTGACGAACCGGAGCAAAAGGAGCATTTCACCAATTTCATTGAGCTCATGCAGGCCAATGCTTCCGCTTTTTCGCCTGCAGAAATGCGCGACTTGTACTACTACGCCATCAATTTTTGCATACACCGCATTCGCCTGGGCGAGCAACATTTCGCCGAGATGCTGGTGTCGCTTTACGAGCGGGGGCTGGAGGGCGGTTTTTTGCTCGAAGACGGCAAATTATCGCCCTGGACGTTCAAAAACATGGCTGTACTTGGGCTGAGTCTGCGTCGTTTCGACTGGGTGGAAAATTTTGTAGAAACATACAGTCTACGCCTGCCCGAGGAAAGCAGAGCGGATGCCTATCATTTTAACCTGGCCGACCTGCACTACCACAAAGGCGAATACCGGCAGGCCATGGAGCACCTGTACAAGGTAGCCTATTCTGATATCCATTATAGCATAGGCGCCAAAGCCATGTTGCTCAAAATATACTATGAAAACCAGGAAACGGAGGCTTTATTGGCCTTGTTGGCTTCGTTCAAGGCTTTTCTCAATCGCAATAAGCTGGTATCGAAAACCGTCAAAGCCCCCTATCTGCATTTTGCCGCTTTATTAAGCGAATTGCAGAAGTACGGCCATGCCAAGGCGGGTATTATCGCCGAAAAAGTGAGGTCCACCCCCACCCTGGCTAACCGCAGCTGGCTATTGGAGCAGTTGGAGAGGGGGTAGGTTGTAGGTTCGTTTATAAGTTTAATAGTTTATAGGTTTATGAATAAGTGTACTATAAACTTATAAACGAACAGAGAGATAACCGACAACTCACTCCTCCGCCTTCTCAAAAGTCAGCGACACCGAGTTGATACAATATCGCAAACCGGTGGGTGGGGGGCCGTCGGGAAAAACGTGGCCCAGGTGGCCGTCACAGCGAGCGCAGCGCACCTCCGTTCGGTTCATACCATAACTGTTGTCGTCATGGCCGGTAACGTAAGCCTTGTTGATAGGCTGATAATAACTTGGCCATCCTGTACCGGAATCGAATTTATGTTCGGAATCAAAAAGCGGAAGGCCGCAGCCGGCGCAGTGATAAATGCCTTTTTCGTGATTATCCCAGTATGTGCCGGTGAATGCGCGTTCGGTGCCTGCTTCGCGCAATACGAAATAAGCTTGAGGCGACAACAAGGCTTTCCATTCTTCTTTTGTCTTTACAACAGGCTTAAGCGTATCGCCTTCCGGCAAAATAACGGGGTCGGATGATTTGGCAGTAACGGGCTGCTGAGCCCTTTGGCAGGATAACATGGCAAACATAGCCACCATTAAGCAGGTCAATTGACGGATTGATTTTATCATATGTTGAGTATTTTGGATTATCGGTGTAGATTCCAGGTTGCAGGTTTATTTGCCCCCAACCTACAACCTACAACCTACAACCATTCATCCCCTTTTTCCCGGTTTTCGCTGCCGGAGCCGGGGTTGGTTCCATTCCTCGCGTTGGGCGAAGTCTACAATTTTGCGCATAAGCGACACGATGCTCAGGAAAACGAGATAACCGATCGTCAGCACGATATAAATCCAGCGGAAAGAGCCGGCGTCGCCAATACTCAATGAAGAAAAGAGCCAGGCCAGTAATCCGGATGCAGCAGCCAGGCCTATAAAGCAATATACCGATCGACCCCAATACCACATCATATTTTTAGTGCTCAGGGAAAGAATGCTATTAAGCACGGCAAAAAGCAGCATAAAAGCGGCGGCAATCATCCAGTGGAAGCGGAGCGATACATCTATAATACCGGCGGCCCTGATCAGAGAGGCTATCACATTGAAGACCACAACAGCGGCGAAAACCAGCACTGCTTGCCTGACGGGGTCGATGGCGCGGTACAGGAACGAAAAAGAATTTTGTGAGGTATCCATGTAGTTCATTAATGAAAGTGAAAGTTTCGGTAACAGTTACAAGTTACGAATAAAAAAACATACCCCGTTCAGTACCGTTTTTTTCCCGTTCGGCAATTAATATTTTCCACTTCGGAAGCCTGCCGGTAAATTTGAGGCATAATTTTGAAACGCCATGACATACAAAACCTGGATACCTATACTTTTGTTTTCGAGCGGCATCATTCTCAGCGGAACTTCCTGCAAACACAGTCCGCTGGCTCCGACAGACGACGTCATCATTGACGACACCACCGATTTGCCTAACGACACCACTTCTATGGGTATGCCTTGCGACCCCAACAAGGTGTATTTCGAATTGCAGATTTTGCCTTTGTTGCGCTCTAATTGCGCCAAAAGCGGCTGCCATGATGATGCTTCCCACCAGGACGGCGTAGTATTAACTTCCTTTGAAAAGGTAATGACTACGGGAGAAGTCAGACCTTTCGACTTAAACGACAGTGAAATTTACGAAGTCATCACAGAAAATGACCCCGACAAGCGCATGCCGCCGCCGCCCGACAATCCGCTAAGCGCCCAGCAAATTAACCTGATCGCCCAATGGATACAGCAAGGCGCCCAAAATCTGAGTTGCGATCCCAATGCGGGTAGTTGCAATACAGATAATATCTCGTTTGTCGCCGATGTTAAACCGGTTATCGACAACAGCTGCCGCGGTTGTCACAGCGGTTCGGCGCCGCAAGGAGGCATCGCCCTAACAGATTACAATAGTATCAAAACAGTTGCCCTGAACGGGAATCTCTACGGCGCCATGTCGCATCAACCCGGCTTTGCAGCCATGCCGTTTGGCGGCGCCAGACTGCCGCAGTGCACTATTGACAAGGTAAAAGCATGGATTGACGCCGGCGCTCCAAACAATTAGGCAACTCTTTTAACACTTTTTACGTTAGACGAGAAAACACCATACAATAATGAAAAAATCCTTGTTACTCCTGGGCATTGCCCTCATTGTCTTCAACGCCGGCTGCTACTATGATGTAGAAGAAGAACTTTATCCCGATATTACTTGCGAAACCACCGCAAGGAGCTACAGCACGCACATTGCGCCTATTATATCGACCAATTGCTACGCCTGCCATAGCCAGGCAGCCAACCTGGGCAGCGTTACGCTTGAAGGTTATAATAATTTAAAAACTTACGTCGACAACGGCAAACTTTCAGGCGCTATCAATCACCAATCGGGTTTTTCAGCGATGCCGCAGGGCCAGCCCAAACTAGGCGACTGCACGATTGCTCAGATTGAAGCCTGGATAGCCGACGGAGCGCCGAATAACTAATCTGATTCACCGGTTACCGGTTACCGGTCAGGCCGTTGAACAAGGTCTGACCGGTGAAAACGGTCTGACCGGTATAAAAAACCAGACTATGAAAAAGACAATCCTGATTGGCATACTGGCGCTTGGCGCCATTGGCGCCGTAACGGCTTACTTCATGTACAACAAGCCGCACAAAAACATGGAAAAAGCCGCCGCCGACCTTGCCATTGAAGCCGCGGCCTTATTCCAGGCTTTCCAAAGCGACGAACAGGCCGCCAACGCGCAATACCTCGATAAAGTGGTGCAAGTGAGCGGAGTAGTAAAAAGCGTGAGCCAGGAAGGCGGCAAAACAAGCGTCACACTGGATAGCGGCGATGAGATGGCCGGCGTCGTTTGCGAACTGGATGAACTCAGCCAGCATGCACGTACTGATTTCCCCGCTGGCGAAAAAGTAACTTTCAAAGGCATCTGTACCGGTTTCCTGTTCGATGTAGTGGTGAACCGTTGCGTTGAGGTGCAATAATCCTGAACAACTTTTTATTTATCATCTTTCAAACTGAATCTGACTATGAAAAAAGGCATTTTGTTATCCTTGATGAGCCTTGTCCTTGCATTTACTGCTTCGGGTCAAAAATATTTTACCCGCGATGGAAAAATTTCGTTTTACTCCGATACCCCACTCGAAAAAATTGAAGCGCACAACTCCAAAGCCACCAGCGTATTGGATGCCGCTACTGGAAATATTGAATTTGCCGTATTGATCAAAGCTTTCCAGTTTGAAAAAGCCCTGATGCAGGAGCATTTTAATGAAAATTACATGGAAAGCTCCAAATTCCCGAAAGCTTCTTTTAAGGGGAAGGTTGCCAATATAAAAGATATCAACCTGAAAAAAGACGGCGAATACAATGCTACCGTCAAAGGCCAGCTTACCATCCACGGCGTCACTAAAGACGTCGAAACAACGGGCAAGTTCATCGTGACCGGAGGCAAAATTGCTGCCAAGTCTACGTTTAATATCGCCGTGGCCGATTATGATATCACAATTCCGGCCGTTGTACGCGATAATATCGCAAAAACCGTTAAAATTACGGTGGATACCAAGCTGGAGGAATTGAAACAATAAAACTGATTTGCTGATTTGCTGATTTGCTGATTCGACCGAAGGCTAACGAAGTGAGTCCCGATTGAAAATCGGGGGAGTCCCGTACCGACTGGAAGGAGGTCGGGATGCTGATTTGCTGATAATTAAATAATAATCATCAGCACATCAGCAAATTAGCACATCAGCACATTAACCAACATTATCATGAAAACCTGGACCCTACTACTACTTTTTGCCGGCTGCCTGGCGGTTACTAACTTGTCTGCGCAAGACGATCTGCTCTCGCTATTGGGCGATGAAGAAACCACGGAATACGCCACAGCAAGTTTCAAGACCAACAGGGTAATCAACCTGCATTCGCTGGAGAGCACTGCTGCCGGCGTTTTTGATTTTAAGATCTCACACCGTTTTGGCACCTTAAACCAGGGTCTCTACGATATCTTCGGGCTTGACCAGGCAGCGATTCGACTGGGCGGGGATTTTGGTGTGACCGATTTGCTCACGGTGGGTTTTGGCAGAAGTACGTATGAAAAAACTTATGACGGGTATGTCAAGTATAAGTTCCTGCGACAAAGCACGGGCAAGCGCAATATGCCGATTTCGGCGGCATTTCTGGCTACTGCTGCCGTGCAAACGCTCAAATGGCAAAATCCCGACCGCGATAATTATTTCTCTTCGCGATTGTACTATACCTTCCAATTGATATTGGGCAGAAAATTCAGCGACGCTTTTACGCTTCAGCTCTCCCCTACCCTGGTTCATCGCAACCTGGTAGCTACCAAAGCTGAAAAGAACGACGTGCTTGCCATGGGTGTTGCAGGTCGCATTAAGCTGACAAAACGCATTGCGCTCAACGCCGAATATATCTACGTGTTACCCGATCAGTTGGCGCCGCGTTTCAAAAACGCTTTGTCTATTGGATTTGATGTAGAAACGGGAGGCCACGTATTCCAGTTGCATTTCACCAATGCCACCGGCATGATGGAACGCGCATTTATTGCCGAAACTACCGGCGACTGGACCGACGGCGGCATTCATTTCGGGTTTAATATTTCCCGTGTATTTACGGTAATCAGACCGAAAATTGAGTAGCCGTCAACCGGCGGTCAGCAGTTCATGTGCCGACCGCCGGTTACTGATCGCCAACTGCTACCGGCCAACCGCCAATTGCTTCACCACAACACCCTCACTGCTGCGTATCCTGATCAGATACATTCCCGAAACAAAGTGGTTCAAGTCGATGGGGATATGTGTAGTTCCCTGCTCAAAATACCCGAGGCGCTGCAAGTAGCTGCCCGAAGCGTTAAACACCTCAACTTCAACTTCATACGGTAATCCTCCCTGGCAGTGCAGAACGGTGAAATCCTGTGCGGGGTTGGGCATCAAAGTAAGCAAACGCTCTAATGCCAAATTAGTTACGCCGGTTACTTGATCTACGACAATATCGGTCATTGAGAAGGTGCAGCCATTGACGTCGGTCACCAATACTTCATAGCTCCCTGCGGGTAATTGCCCAGGATCTTCCGACTCCGATACCAACTCGCCGTTGAGGAGCCACTTATACGAATACGGCGCTATTCCGCCGCTCATGGTAATGTCGATGCTGCCATTGGCGCCGCCATTTGTTTCGGGAGAAACCTGTACTATTTCAATATCGAGTGCAGCGGGTTCTTCGATAGTGATGACATGTGTATTGACACACCCATTCGCGTCGGTTACAGATGCCGTATAGGTTCCTGCCGCCAAATTGGTTACTTGCATACCGGAAGCGCCATTGCTCCATTGAGTTTCGTATGGCGGTTCGCCGCCGGTAACGGCCAGCATTACTTGTCCATCACTGCCTCCAAAGCAAGAAACATTGCTAATGGAAGCATTTAATTCAAACACCACCGGTACGGTAACTGTAAAAGCGCATTGAGCAGAATTGCCGGCGGCGTCTGTTGCGGCAAACACCACATTAGTTTGACCGGCCGGAAAACTACTCCCGCTTGGCAGTCCTGTGACCATTTGCAGGTTGGCGTTGCAATTATCTGCCACCACAGGAGGGTCATAAGTAGCGAGCCCGTCGCAGTCGGTTGTAATAGAGGCGGGGCACGCTATTTGCGGCGCCAACAGGTCTTCCACCCTGATCATCGCCGTGCCGGTGCTTGTATTTCCATTTTCATCAGTTACGGTAAGCGTAACCGCGTTTAAGCCGATCATTTCGCAATTAAACTCCGTAATATCCAGATGCATACCGGCAATGCCGCAATTATCGAAGCTTCCATTGTTAACCTGTGCCACGCTCAACACAGCCAGGCCGTTGGCATCGAGGGTCAGCACAACATCATTCACCAATATTTCGGGTGCAAGATTATCGACAAAAGGAAGGTCGATTTGGCGGGACTGCTGGCAACCATTGGCATCTGTCACCGAAACCTGATAAACGCCTGGCGCCAGATAAACGGCAAAAGGCGTCGGCTGTCCGTTTGACCACAGGTAATCGTATGGCGGGGTTCCGCCGTTCACCTCGGCGTTAAGTATACCGTCGAGGGCGTCGACGCAATTCGGGTTAGAGACAATAGTAGTTGCCACCTCCAACACAGCGGGTTCCAGTACTTCAAAGGTCATAGATAGCGGACAATCGCGTTCATCTGTAACCGTAAGCTTGTATTCGCCGGCTGCCAGATTGCTGACAGTGGAAGTAGTAACACCGTTAGACCATTCATAAACAAAAGGAGCATATCCGTCAGTTGCCGCTACGGCTATCTGGCCGTCGGCGAGGCCTGCACAACTGATATTATCAACAGATGTATTTAGCGCAAGCGTACAATTAAATGCTTCTACTACGACATCTGCAGTTTGGCTGCAGCCATTGGCATCGGAGACTACCACGTTGTAGGCGCCGGGCGCCAGGCCATTTATGCTGCCGGTTGTTTCGCCGTTGCTCCACAAAAACGTATAACTGCCCGTTCCTCCGCCAGGATTCACTGCAGCAATGCCGTCATTGGCGCCAAAAGCAGTTTCATGATCGACCGACAAGTTGGGTTGTAATGCGGCCGGCTGGGTGATATTGATACCCAGCACCAGCGGGCAGCCGTTGTCGTCGGTAATCGAAACCTGGTAATTGCCGGGCGCCAGGTTTTCTATTTGCGGGCCGGTGGCGTTATTAGACCAAACGATTTCGTAGGGTTCTGTGCCGCCGTCAATACTTACAGTTGCCACACCGTTGTTGGCGCCGAAGCAATCGATATTTTGGCCGGTAATGCCTGCTGAAACGGTGCAATCAAAACTGTTGACGGTGACGGCTTGGGTAGCGGTACAGCCGTTGGCGTCGGTTACTTCCACGCTGTAAATGCCGGGGGCGAGCCCCGTAATAGTAGCGGAAGTAGCGCCATTGCTCCATAAGAAAGCGTATGGCGCCGTACCGCCGGTGGGCGTACAATTGGCAGCGCCGTCCGCTGTTTCGAAGGCAGTCTGGCCGGTAGCATTCACCAGGGCTTCCAACAAAGCCGGTTCGGCGATCTGTACGGTCATATCGGCGCTACAGCCTTCCGAGTCGGTAACTTGCACCTCGTATGTACCTGCGGCTAGCCCCGTGGCAACAGGGCCTGTAACGCCGTTCGACCAAAGGAAATCGTATTGGTCCGAGCCTCCTTCGGCTGTTACCGTGGCGGCGCCGTCGGCCAGGCCGTAACATGTAGCAGCAGATTGGTCGCTTAGCGCAATAGTAATATCGCTGTTTTGCGCTACCTGCACTTCATCGGTGGCCGAGCAGCCGTTTTCTGTATTAGTGACTTCGAGTTGGTAGATACCGGCTTCGTCGACGGTAGGAGACAGCGTATTGGCGTCTGAAAGGATATTGCCGTCAGCGGTAGTCCACAAGTAGGTATAGTTATTGCCGGAAGTAGAACCGGCCCCATTGAGGACGACTGCTGCGGCATTGCAATTGAGCAATTGATCGGCGCCGGCATTGGCTGTGGGCGTCGCGATATCTTCATTTACTTCAACGGTTGCCGCAATTGAACAGCCGTTGGGTGCGACGGCCGTCACGGTATATTCACCGGTTTCACTCACTTCCGGTTGGGCGCCTGCCAGGGTATCGCCGGCGGCATTGGTCCACAACAGGCTCACTTCAGGCGTAGCGGAAGTAGCGCTAAGAGTAATACTTTGCAGCTCGCAGGTAAGCGTACCGCCTGCGGCGCTGAGGTCGGGCAAATCGGCATTATCGATAACCGTTGCCTCCAAAGCGTTCACACAACCATTGGCGCCTGTGAGGGTCAGGGTGTACGTTCCCGCCTCCGTTACATCGGGGTTCAAATTGGAAGAAGAAAAACCGCCGGGGCCCGTCCATTGGGCTGTAGCATTCGGTGTTTCGACAGTAGCAGATAGTTGCCCCACTGGTTGATCGCAGGTAAGCGTAGCGCCTTCGACGGTTGCCTGTGGCAGTTCGGTATTTTCATTTACAGTAACTGTTTGTGTACTGATACAGCCGTTAGACTGGTTGGTGACGGTCAGGGTGTAGGAACCGCCCGCATTGACTACGGGAGTGTAAGTATTTTGCCCGGAGACAAAATTGCCGCCCTGGGTAGTCCAGTTCTTTACAAATCCGGCGCCTGCGGGGCCGCTGCCGCTGAGGGTTACCGTAGTCTGGGAGCAATTAATTGCTGCGGGAGCCGCCACGCTGATCGAAGGGGCGGTTGTATTAGAAGTTACGACTACGGTTGAGGTAGAAGAACAATTGCTTGACGTATTGAGTACAGTAAGCACATAAGTGCCGGGAGCGTCAACCTGCGGCGTCAGGGTATTAGCTCCTGCGACGATATGGCCGTCGCTGGTATCCCATACATAGGCGTATTGTGAACCTGTAGAGGACGAAGTGCCGTTGAGTGTTGCCATCGGCTGAGTGCAAGTCAGCGTCTTGTTTGATCCGGCGTTTGCCAAAGGAATCTGGGCGGGCGGCACGGAAAACGTTGATGATTTGGTACATCCAAAATTATCCTGAACGGTAACGGCATAGCTGCCGGGAGTTAGCCCGGAGATAGTCGACGCTGTCAACCCGTTACTCCATAAATAATTATAGGGACCGCCGCCGCCGCTTGCATTCACCGTCAGGCTGCCGTTTTGGCCGCTGCAGTTGGCAGGCACAACCGTAACCAGCGATACATTTAAGGCCGAGGATGGCCCGGTAATCGTAATTGGGCCGACTACCACATTGCCGTTATTACCGGAAGTGACCGTACAGAAATAATTGCCGGCTGCCAGATTCTGAAGTAAAGGTTGCGTAGTCACAGCGCCTGTGCTCCAGTTGTAGGCAATGGGATTGGCGCCGCCCGAGGAATTCAGCGTTATGCTGCCGTTATTAACGCCGAAGCAGGCGATATTGGTCTTATTCGCCAACGATGCCTGTAGCGGCAACAGCGGCGGGCAGTTTTGCGCAAAGGCATACAGCCCGGCGGTATTTTGCTGTCCTACTAGCGTTGTGGTACGCGTAGGGCACAGGCCATAAATTGTGGGATAAAACGAAATCTGGTATAGAGAGCCAATAGAAGCATTATCAAGAATGGGATAAGGCGTGCCCGCCACCCAGTTGCCCTGGGTATTGGAGCCGATGCCATACAAGGCGCTTACCGGCGTACTCGGGTCGGCTTCTATGGCAAATACCATAATTTGGTTAGTGCCGTTGGGACCATAAGCCTCGTATAAATCGGCCAGGGCATGCGTATTGTGGTAATTCCAACAGGGGCCGCACCAGGTAGCGAAGATATCGAGAAAAACGACCTTGCCCTGATTGAGGTAATCATACAGGTTGTGCGTATTTCCGTTAATGTCCTGGGCGATAAAATTAGGCGGAATGCTGCCGTTGGGCAATTGGGCCTGAGAAGCCGTAAACAGGCAGCACAGCAGGCTGCAAGTAAGTAGAATTCGATGCATGGGTCCTGGTTTTTAATAAAATTGGATATCGGGCAAAAGTATAAACAATAATTGCTATATTTTTAAAAAATTCAAAATATAAATAATCAAGTAAAAAATTAGCCGGACAAGCCTGCTTTGGGTAAGCGGCAAAGCTTATTTTTGGCATTGGCAAAAAAAGAAAGCAATGCAACCCAATGGACATCCTGTCATTCAGATACGCAATTTGCGCAAGCAATACGACCGCAAAGAAGTGCTACACGGCATAGACCTCGACGTGTACAGCGGCCAGATCATCGGTTATATCGGCCCCAACGGCGCGGGAAAATCCACCACAGTGCGAATTCTGGCGGGGCTTGACAGCAGTTTTAGCGGAGAGGTAGAAATTGCGGGATTCGATGTAAAAAAAGACAATATCGAAGTCAAGAAAATTATGGGTTACGTGCCGGAAAACGCCGAATTATACGACGTATTAACCCCCATGGAATTCCTGCTGCTCGCCGGCCGGCTGCACCACTTGTCCGATGAATTGATTGTAGAGCGCGCCACCCAGATGTTGCAATACTTCGGTTTGGGCGACAACCTGCACCAGCGCATGGATTCCTTTTCGAAAGGCATGCGCCAAAAAGTATTGTTGATTTCCGGACTGCTGCACAATCCGCAAATCATCTTTCTGGACGAACCCCTGTCGGGGCTCGATGCCAACGCGGTTATTCTGGTAAAAGAAATCATCTCCAAGCTCGCTGCCGAAGGCAAAACCATTTTTTATTGCTCGCACATGATGGATGTGGTGGAAAAAATTTCGCATCGCATCATCCTGATTGACAAAGGTTCAATAATTGCCGACGGCCCCATTGAAACGCTGCGCAGCCGCGAGGGGGAAAGTCTGGAACATATCTTTTCGCAATTGACCGGCGGGCAGGATTTTGACCGCATGGCCGACGATTTTCTGAGCGCCTTCAAACCCAATTCGTAAGCCATGAACAAACTGCTGCTAAAAATAGTAGGGCTCTTCAATCCGCTGTGGCGCGCGATGGGCATCGACCGCGGGCAACTGCTGGCCATTCTGGAAGCCAGGTTGATCATGGACGGCAGGCGGGTATCGGTTTTCGGGCAAAACCGCAGTACCAATGAGCCCAAACGCCAGGATTTGCTGGGTATGGCCGTGTTTTTCTTTATCGGACTGTTTATGCTTATCCTGTTCGATGCTTTTCGGCTCCCCATCACTGCGCTGACCATCTATTTTACGGTGTGGATGTTTATGCTGGCCATGACCCTCATTTCTGACTTTACCGAGGTACTCATTGATGTGCGCGACAACCTCATCATACTGCCCAGGCCCGTCAGCGACAGGACCGTGGCCATTGCGCGTTTGGTACACATCGGCATCTATTTGTTCAAAATAACGCTGGCCTACGTCATTCCGGCTTTTATCTTCACTACCATTGCCTGGTGGCCTCTGGGCGGACTGGTATTTGTATTGCAGGTTTTTCTGAGCGAAATCATTGTCATCTTTTTTGTCAATCTTACCTATCTTTTCATTCTGCGGATTACCAGCCCGAAACGCTTTCGCGAAATCATCAGCTGGTTTCAGATTGCTTTTTCCGCTATTGTGCTGAGTTCGTATTACCTGCTGCCCCGCATACTCGATTTTGAGTCTTTGCGCGAAGCGGATATACTAGATCTTCCGATCAGTTATTTTTTGCCTTCCACCTGGGTGGCTGCACTGTGGCCCATACTTGGCGAAGGGAAATTCAGCGGCAACATACTGGCGCTGGGAGCGCTGGCCTTTGTGACTCCGATGGTGGCCATTTTTCTGATTTCTGAAGTGCTGGCCAAACATTTCAATCGAAAAATGATGGCCCTGGCCGAAGGCGGCAGCGGCGGCCAGGAACAGGAAAAAAAGCCGGCAACCCGGCAATTGATAAAGGAAAGCTGGAGTACCAGGCTGGCCGGCTGGATGACCCGCAGCCCGGCAGAACGGGCAGCCTTTGAATGGGCCTGGGCAATGACGTCGCGCAGCCGTGATTACAAGCTCAAGTCGTACCCTTCTATCGCTTTTGCCATCGTGCTGTTTTTTTACTACTCACTGCAGGGCAGCGGCAGCCTACAGGAACGATGGGAAGCCATGGCGGTGGGCAAATGGCACGTGCTATTGATCTACTTGTGCTGGATCATGCTCAATACAATGGTCTATAACAGCGTATACACCAACAAACACAAGGCTTCCTGGATATTGCACGCCAGTCCGCTGAAACACCCCGGCCCGTTGTTTTCGGGTACATTGCTGGCCATCCTCGCCGCTTATTACACGCCGCTTATGATCGTAATCGGTACTGCCATGTTATTCATCTGGGGGCTCGATATTATTCCTGATTTGTTATTGGGTTATGTCAACTCTATCTTTTTGATTCTCCTATCGCAAATAATCAGCGGCAAAAGGCTGCTGCCGTTTTCCAATGATTGGGCTAACCAAAATAAAGGCAGCAATGCAGTTATTGCCATTATCAGTATACTAATAACAGGCATCATGGGCTTTTTACATTACCTTGTTGTTGGAAAAATGTGGATTACACTGCCAATGGCAGGTTTAATAAGCATCGGCATTTGGGGACTGATGCGCGCTTACCGGCAGGTGAAATGGTCTTCAATTTATGAAATCAGATAACCTGCTCTTATCTCAATAACACTTATGATAGCAGTAAAAAATATTACGCTGGTCGCGCTACTATATTTTATATTAGCAGCAGGCGCCTGGGCGCAAATGCCGGTCATACTCTCGCCACAGGAGCAGGCAAAAGTTCAGGACGACTGGTTCAAAACCAGGGTAGCCACCGTGCTGCCTGAGCTCATGCGCCGCAGCGGCATTGATATGTGGCTGTTGATCAGCAGGGAATACAACGAAGATCCCGTGCTCAAAACCATGTTGCCGGCTACCTGGCTCTCCGCGCGCCGCACCACAATGCTGGTGATCTACGACAACGGCGAAACCCTTGAAACGCTGGCCTGCGCCCGCTATGATATCGGCGAGGTATTCCGAAAAGCCTGGGACCCCGAGCGGCAGCCCGATCAATGGCAGCGCCTGCGCGAAATCATTGAAGCCCGGAACCCCAGGCGCATCGGCGTCAACCGCTCAGCGCACTGGGGGCACGCCGACGGGCTTTCCAGTTTTCACTATGAGCAACTGCGCGAAGTACTGCCCGAAAAATTCCGCTCCCGCATCGTATCGGCCGAACCCCTGGCGATAGGCTGGCTCGAAACCCGCACACCGGCTGAGCTGGCAGTCTACGAGCAAATCTGCCGCATCGCGCATACCATCATCGCCGAAGGTTTCTCCGAACAAGTCATTCAACCCGGCATCACTACCACTGAAGATGTGGTTTGGTGGTATCGCCAACGTATCGAACAACTCGGCCTCGGCGCCTGGTTTCACCCTACGGTGGATGTACAGCGCAAAGACCCCGCCGTGACCGGCGAAAAGCGCAACTTCGCCAATCGCCCCGATCAGGAAGTCATTATGCCCGGCGATCTTATCCATGTCGACTTCGGCATCAGCTATCTGGGGCTCCACACCGACACCCAGGAAAACGCCTACGTACTGCAAACCGGCGAAACGGCGCCGCCCGCTTTTATTAAGGCCGCCTACGACAAGGGGCTGCGGCTTATGGATATCCTCACCGGCGAATTTACCACCGGCCGCACCGGCAACGAAATACTGGCTTCTGCCCTGGCAAAAGCCAAAGCCGAAGGTGTACGGCCCAGCATCTACACCCACCCCATAGGCTATCATGGCCACGGCGCAGGGCCTACCATCGGCTTGTGGGACCAACAGGGCGGAGTGCCCCACAACGGCGACTACCCCTTGTATCCCAATACATGCTATGCCATAGAGCTCAACCATACCATCTTTGTACCGGAGTGGAACAAAGACATCCGCATCATGCTGGAGGAAAATGCCGTTTTCGACGGCAATACGGTACGCTATATCGACGGACGCCAACGGGAATTGTTTTTGATCCCCCGCCCCGTGGCTACCCACGGGCAATAAGCAATAGCCTATGCTACATTTAAGGATATGGATTGCCCAACTATTGTGGTTTGGCGCAATTTCGGCGGTTTATTCCCAATGGACGCCCATTCCTACAGTCATTTCCGGGCCTAACGACCTTTATTTCACCGATGCGCAAACCGGGTACATTGTAGGTAACAGCGGCATCTACCGAACCGGCGACGGCGGACTGAACTGGCAGCCGGCGGGCTTCCCCGATAGCTCTGCTGAACAGGCTGTTTATACCCGCACCCGCTTTAAGGCGGTATATTTTTGTCCGGCTATTTGCAATAAAGGTTATGCAGCAGGACAAGACACCCTATTGCAGCAGGGCGTCTGTTTTGAAACCGCCGACCAGGGCGCCAGTTGGCAGCTTTTTCAACCCGTGGCTGATCCGCCGGCATCGTGGAACGACCTGATTATTGTCAATAACACTATATTCCTGGCCGGCGACGATGGTCGCCTGGTAGTCAAACACCCATTCAATCCGAATTGGACCGAGGCCGGCGTGCCGCCACAAGGCGACATTGCAGCTGTGTGGTTCAGCGGGGCTTCCCCGGGCGGGCTAGCGACTTCGACCCTTGGCCTCTTTTATTCGCCCGACGCAGGCGCCAACTGGCAGCTACTCAACGCTTCGCCTATGGCCGATGCCATCGCCGGATTTTCAAAGGGTTTTGCCGTCGGCGGCAGCAGTATCTACCGGGCTATACCGCCTAATTCGACCTCACCCTGGGCGGAGGTGTTCCGGTTGCCCGATTCGGTACAAGTCAGGCGATTGGCGATGCCCGCTTTTAATATCGACAACTCCGCCGTGGGTAGCAACAACGGCGTGTATAAACGCATCACCGATGCCGTGTGGGAAATGCAACCCGGTTCGCAGGGCTATTCCGTCCGCGCTTTGTTTTTTGTTAATGCCAATTCAGGTTATGCCATTTGTGATAATGGCGTTTTGTTAAAAACGGAAAATGCCGGGGGTCCTACCCTGCCCTATGTAGATTTTGATTTTCAAACAACAGGCTGCGTGGGCGATACCGTCATTTTCAAACACAAAGGTCATAGCGGCAACACCTACCAGTGGTCGGTCAACGACAGCATTATTGCCGGCGCAACAGACAGCCTGGTTTGGCACTTTGATACTGCCGGCGTTTACCAGGTATCCCTCACCGGCGCCAATGCAGATTATAGCAATACCTACAACCGGCAAATAGTCATTACCCCTTATCCCGATATTTCGACGGCGGTAACGCCCGAACAGGACACACTGTGCCTGGGCGACGAGGTCGTCATTTTGATACAAAACAGTCAGCCGGAAGTGCGGTATACGCTCATACAGACGCCGGGCGGCATACCTGTCGACAGCGCGGCCGGATCGGGGGGGATATTAGAGTTATTCGGCGGAAGCGCTAGCGCTGCGCTGCAATACGCCGCAACAGCCCAAAACATACTCAGCGGTTGTTTTGCCAGGCTGGAAGACACGGCGTACGTGGCAGTCGTGCCGCCAACGACAGGGATGACCTTACCGCCGCTGACCATCTGCCCTGGAGACACCGCGCAGTTGGCAGCCCGGGAAGGCCTGGCCTACCAATGGGCGCCCGCTGATTTGGTCGACAATCCCGGCATTGCCGCCCCTAATGCGTATCCATCTGATACCGTCACCTTATTTACGGTCAGCATACAAACTCCTTTTTGCCCTGCTTTTAGCGATAGCATATGGCTCAACATCAATTTTCCGCCTCAACCCGGGGTCATACTTTCTGGCGACAGTCTCTACGCGTCGCCTGTCGGCGCAACTTTATACGAATGGTATCACAACGATCAACCAGTGCCTATGATTAGCGGTTCGGCAATGCCGCTATTGGGAGAAGGTTCTTATCAGGTAATTCTGACTGACAGCATTGGGTGCCGTTCAGCGGCCTCTCCAGTCATCATCGTCATTATGGGTACGGATCAGTTGGAAGCAAAGGAGATGGAAGTATTTCCCAATCCTACAGACGGACGGATGACCTTCATTAATGGCATCGACACGCCCATCAGGCAAATACAATTTTTCGACGCTTTGGGGCGGCTGCGGTATACCGTTGAATGGCCCGGAGGAGTGAAGCGCCACGATATACAGATACCGGCGCAAGTCCCGCGGGGATTATTTTTCTGGAAAGCGGCATGTGGTACCAGGGTAATACAGGGACGGGGTATTTTAAAATAAAGCCCTGATCATATTACAGCTTCCAGCGGGGCAAAAACATGCCGCTTGCCGATTGATAATCGCCATAATCAGGGTATCTCTCTTTTAGCAGCCGTTCTTCGTATCTGGCTTTGAAAATAAACAATACCGCCAGGCACAGAAAGATAACAAAACGGAGCGTATTTTCCGAGTAAAACGAAAAGCCAAGCGCAGCGCCCAGGATACCGGAATAAATCGGGTGGCGGATATATTTGTATATACCCGACCTGACCAGCTTGCCATCTGACTTGGGCGTGGGAAACGGAGATAAACTGGTATTGATATACAAAAACGCTAGCAAAGCAACAACACTGCCCAGTAGGGCCAGATACAAACCGCCGTTTCGCATAAACGAGGCAACTTCTAAATCTATGGCCGGTATACGGAAGATATACACTATAAATAGCGCAAATTGTAATACAACAAATACATAGTCCTTGCGAGGAGGCGTTACGCTTTTGCTCATATGCTTCAATTTAGTAAAGCTATTGCCGTTATCGCAAAGATAGTAAAACTATCATTTATTCAAATAGGCAAACAAGCTGTGAAAAAAGCCGTATGCTTAACATTCGAGATACTTAATTGACATTAGCTTCACAATTTTATAGCTATTTCATAAAGTCCTTTTTTACGCAGTCTACTGATTGCCCCGGTAGATTTGCGCCAAAAAAAGATGCCGAACTCGCTTAAACCCAAAGACTGGATTTTCAATAAAATCCACGGCAACAACCTGGTATACAACACCTGCTGGGAAGATCCGCGTTGCGATCGCCAACTACTGGATCTTGAGGCCGACAGCCAGGTGGTCATGATTACCAGTGCAGGTTGTAATGCGCTTGACTATCTACTCGACCAGCCGGCAACCATACATTGTGTGGATGTAAATCCCAGGCAGAATGCGCTGCTTGATCTCAAGCTGGCGGCTATTCAATCGGCCAATTATGAAGATTTATACCAGCTATTCGGCCACGGCAAACATGCCGATATTCAGTCGCTATACAATAACCAACTCCGAGCGTCGCTATCGCAGCCGGCTTCGCAAGAGTACTGGGACGGCCACCTGCACTTTTTCAGCGGCAGCGGCGTTCGCAAGTCATTTTATCACTACAGCACCTCGGGCACTTTTGCCTGGATAGCGCAGCAGTACATGAAAGCGCAGCGCAAATTGTACAACCTGGTGCGCCAGCTTTTTGAAGCGGAATCGCTCGACCGCCAGGCGGCAATTTATTATGAAATCGAAAAAAAATTATTCACCCCCTTCATTGAATGGTGGGTCAACCGCCATTTGGCCATGTGCCTCGTGGGCGTGCCCAGCAGCCAACAAAAGCTGTTTGTAGCGCAATACGAAAGGGGCGCGCTGGGTTTTATCCAAAAATGCCTGAAACGGGTGTTTACCGAGCAATCGATACACGACAATTATTTCTGGCGCTTGTACCTGCACGGGCGCTACAGCATAGACTGCCGGCCTGCTTATCTCGAAAAAGATAATTTTGAATTGCTAAAAACCCAAAGCCGAAAAATCCAGCTCAACACCACCACCATCAGCCAGTTTTTAAAATCCAATCCCGGCCAATACTCCCACTTTGTTCTACTCGACCACCAGGACTGGCTGGCCGCCAACAACCAGGCTGCGCTTGAAGAAGAATGGGAATTGATTTTGCAAAACAGCCGCCCCGGCGCCCGCATTTTACTGCGCTCCGCCGCCGAAGAAATCGATTTTTTCCCCGATTTCGTGATGAATGCCGTGACATTTGAGCAGGAAAAAACCAGGGCAACCCACCAACAGGACCGAGTAGGCACTTATGCCAGCGTTTATTTGGGTATTGTAAAATAAAAATAATGGCGACACTAGAAATAAGCGACCACAAACAAGTACGCACTATACGGCAGTACTACCGCTGGCAGTCGAAAATATACGACGCCACCCGCTGGAGTTTTTTGTTTGGCAGGAACCTCATCATAAAATGCCTCCCGCTCGACGTCAATGGCGAATACAATATACTCGAAGTAGGGTGCGGCACCGGTTATAATTTGCGCCGGCTGGCGCTTCATTTTCCCAAAGCCCGCATTACGGGCCTGGATGCTTCCGCCGATATGCTGGCTATCGCCAAAAACCGCACCAGGCCGTTTTCTGAAAAAATTCAACTTGTCGAAAAACCCTACGTTTTTGGCGAAGATGGGCGCCGCGAGTCATACGATCTCGTTTTATTTTCTTATTCCCTCACCATGATCAACCCCCAATGGGAAGAATTGCTGCAACAAGCTTGCAACGACCTCAAACCAGGCGGGTTTATTGCCGTAGTAGACTTTCACGACAGCCGTTTCAACTGGTTCAAACGCCACATGGGCCGCAATCACGTGCGCATGGACGGTCATTTATTGCCTGAGCTCAGCAAGTTATATAAAACGGTTTTTGTGCGCATTCTTAAGGCCTACGCCGGGGTTTGGGAGTACGTGTTATTTGTGGGGAGAAAGTAAATTTTTAAATAAATACAAATCCCGCCCAGTAATATGGATGATCGTATGCTTTCGACTGCTGCATTTTTAGTTGTGCGGCCCTCAACGCCTGGCGAGCATCCATTTTATTATTTAGCCAATTATCATAAAAATACTGCATCAACTGCGTTGTAGCCTCATCGTCTACCTCCCACAAACTGACCAAAACGTGGTGGGCGCCGGCCAGGCGAAAAGCGCGTTGCAGCCCAAAAACGCCCTCTGTACTTTGGGTTTCGCCCAGGCCGCTTACGCAGGCGCTGAGCACCACCAGGCGGGTTTCCGGCAATAATAGGTGAGAAACTTCATAAGCGGACAATTCGCCGTCTTCCAGGTGCTGGGGCATCGGCAAACCGGCGGCTTTGCGGTTGTAGCCGGCAAGCGCCAGGCTGGAATACATCAGCGGGTTGGCGACAATATCCGATCCTCTGGTTACGCCGTCGTTGGAGACGGGCGGGCGGCAAAACTTACCATGGGTAGGCAGGTGTATGAGTGATAAGCTTTTTACTTTATTGCAGACTGCTTTGAAATGGTCTTCGGAGGCTTCGCAACCCTGTTTGGCGACAACCGGGACGCGTTTTGTATTCAGTGTAGCCGCAACATGGTCGCTTTCCTGTTTTGTTTTTGCCAAAAAAGATAATTTCTCATTACAAGCGCCGCTGCGGCCTGCCTGCGCCATTCCTGGCGAATTTTGGGCGGCTGTTTGTTCGCTGAGGCAGGACAATTGGTTGTCGGCTATGTCGTATTGAATGCCGCCATACACCAACGCATCTTTTAATTCAGTAGCGTACAAGGGGCTATCTTGCAACATATCGCGAGGGCTGCCGATGTTGCGCAAGTCGTACCGAAACCCGGTATAGTCGCCCCCCGGCAGTTGAATGGCGTGAAAAGCGACTTTGTGCAGCAGCCCTTCCGGACACAGCCACACTGTCTTGACACCCTTAAAATAGTCCTCCAGCGGCTGCCAGATCAAACGGTAGAGTTGCTGCGAATAAATGCCGGAAATGACGTCTTCTGCCGAGCCCAGGGGTTCGTTGGCCAGCGCCAGGCGGCGTTGCAATTCTTTTTCTTCGAAAAGCATGACCAATTTGGGCGACTCCCAGTCGCGCCGGGCAATCAAGGCAGCGTACATCACGGAATCCGACCAGGTATCCGTTGCGGAGTGGTATTGATTAAATTTGATGAAATCAACAAGCGCTTCGTTTTTTCCAAGTTGATTTTTGACCTCGTTCCAACCCGTCTTTTTATTGCCAAAAGCGCGCCTGAATTCCGCTGAACCGTCGGAAAGCCGCTGCTGGATTTGTTGGAAAGCCGTTTCAAGACTGTCCAAAACGTGGACATCCTGAATCGTCCGCTTTTCGACCACCTGGGTATATTGTTTGGCTAGTGCCTGGCCGATATTCGTCCATTCTTTTTGCAGAACAGCGCTTGAGCTATCGGCATTTTGCAGCAGCCAGGCGCGGCGGTTTTTGGAGTCGTCCAGTTGAGCGCCTTTCAAAACGGCATTGTTATTAAACAACAAGGCGGCCAATTCCGGTTTTCGGTTGACATTGCGGGCTACATAATTTTCCATGAATTCAAGGTTCGCCTGGGAGTAAGCGAGGTAGTTGAGTTGTTCTTTTTCGGTAAAAAAGCCGTAGAGACGGGTCATGTTGGATTGTACCAGTTCCGTGAGGCTGGCAAAATGGGCGTCAGCGGCTGCTGTGTTGCCGGATTGATCGAGCATGCGAACTAAAGAACCTAGCAAGCCAATATATTGTGAATGATTTTGGCCATATACTTTTATGCCGTGGTCAACACTACTTTGTGAAAACTTGACAGCTTCATCAAACTGCCCCGCCCGCGCGTATGCTTTTGCCAGAACCGTTTCTTGCAGCAACATGGGAAGCGTATTTTCACCAAGAATACCTTTTATATTCTGCATATTCGTTAACCCGGTAGCAATCGCTTCCTCGTTCCGATTAGTATAATAAAGTAAATGGCTGAGCGTGCTGGTAATAATGAAATAGTTGAATGAATTTTTTCCTGCTGTCGTCTCTAAAATAGAAAGCGCTTCATATGCAATGGGGATACCTTTTTCAAATTGGTTAGTCAACAAATAACAATTAATGAGTTTTTCCCTGATAAGGACTCCCAGGATACCTGCCAATTCAGGTTGCGTTTCTAATTCCCCAAGGGTGATTTTAGCATACTTCTCTACTTGATCAAACTGACCTGTTTGTACCCATGCCGTCAGTTTGGTATTTAGAAAATAATAATAAAGCGGGTGTTTCCTCAGGCCATTGCGATCAAAAAGGGAGAGATAATAATCGCAATGCTTAATAACTGCTTCATATTGGCCTGTATTGACAAGCGATACTCCTTTATTAAAGTTGATTACCAAAAATTCACGAGAGAGGGAATCTTTTGTCAGTTCAATTAGCTGCAGCGATTGCTCGATGAGTTCACTGGTACGTTCATAGTCTCCTTTTTGTAAGGATATTAGCGCCAAATTATTAACACGTGAAGCATATCTGGGAGTTTGTTTTCCATTTAAACTTGCTTCGAGTTGAACGGAATAGCTTAAATATTCAGTCGCTTTTTCATAAAAACCAAAGAAACCATATACAGACCCTAGAGCATTACAAGCTGAACCATAGGTAGTATGCGTAGGGCCTAACTGTTCCCGAAAGATGACTTCTGCTCTTTTTAACCAGTTAAACGCGTCCATATATCGACCGATAGCTTGTAACCTCTCAGCTTTAGCTAATAGAACAAGCCCATATTCCACACTATTAGTGCCACAATGACGGCCATACAATTCTTCAGAGATATTCCAGAGGGAATCTGAAAGTGATGTATTTAATTTTGAATAATGATAATTTGCCAGATTGTGATGTACCCAGGCGCTTTCATCACTTTCATAGCCGTGCTCTTCTATACAAACCTGATAGGCTTTCTCTAAAATGAGCGCTGCCTCGTTCCATTGAAAAGTATTTACAAGTGTATCGCTCTTCAGCAACAATGCATAACAATTGGTCTGTGCCTCTGCAGTAAAAGCCAGGCTGATGCCGGCCAGCAAAACGGCTATAATATGTTTCAACATGGTGACTTTTTGGTTTAGTTCTGGATATAATTCATAACAAAAGCCCATTCTACCATTGAGACCAGCTCTTTGGCGGGGATAAGCGCTACTCCGTTGCAGCCCCAGCGGCAACCCATGCTGTTGAGCACCTGAAAATGGCGTTCGTCGTAGCCGGTGATGACCAGGGCGTGACTTACGGTGTCTTCCTTGCCATTTTGGGGGCGCCAGTCGCATTGCCCCCGGGGTAAAGCGGATAAGCTTTTCGGCAAGTTGGTATATACGACTACCGGATTTCGCCAGGCAATGGCGTTTTTGAGCAGTTGTATCCTGGCGTCAAGGCTGTAACCGAGATCGGGGCTTATTACTTTTTTAAAACCCGCTATTTTGTATTCAGATGCAGCTTTAAATTGATGCCGGTCGGGTTTTTCTTCACAGGAGTAGCTGGAGTGATCAAAAGTATGAACAGGACAAATGCCTTTTTCGGTCAGCAACCTGAGCCCGTCGCTGAGGCGGGCGCCCAGGAGGCAGTCGCCCGGCTTTTTAATTTGGTTGTAGACATAAGAGCCCGAAAAGTGTAGCCATATGGCCTTCCCATCGTATTTCCGGGTGCGTAACGCATAATGAATGGAATAGGCCTGCGCAACGGCGCAACCCGCACAGGAGGCGCATCGGCCCTGGTCAAGCGGAAAATTATCGCAGTCGAAGTTTTCAGGCGAAACGCCAAGATAGTCCAGCAAAAAAAAACGGGGCAATTGTTGCATGCCTCTGATAGTATCAAAATTCGCGAACTCCACAGACTTCATCTCCTCTTCACGCTCCGGCAACACCCCGGATTCGCCTTGCGCAGCTGTTGGGGCAAGCCGGATAAACAGCGCAGCAATCAGAAAAATGGCTTTCATGTTGGCTTTCATATTGCTTTATTTTAGGCGAGATAAAACGGTATTATCCTGAATGGCTTGTAAGATCTGTTCGCGTTGTACATCGGTGCGGAGGCGGTACCAATTGTCGTGGATGCCCAGAAAAACGACTTTTCCGCCCAGGTCGTCCAATCGGCGCAGGCGAATGTCCAAAGGCGCCTGGTCAAGCGGAAGCAGCAGCGTCAATTCCCGGTTGGCGAGGATGGCCACATATTCCGGGAGTTCGTTTTTTTGTATCGTTACGGCCCATTTTTCTTCACTGGTACCGGCGCTCCCCGGTTCGCTCCCTAACTCAACGACAGGCAAGGTAAGCGTTGCAAGTTCTTCAAACCCGTGGCGGTGCCCCACCTCCGGCTCCACATTGCCGCCCGCATGCCAGCCTATGTAAAATACAACGGCAATAACCGCCGCTGCTGAAATAAACCGGAACAGGCGAAATGTGCCGCCAGGCCGGTTCTGTTGTTGCCCGTCGTCGGTTTTTTGGTGTTTTTTCCATTCCTGAAATAAATTGGGCGAGCTATCTTCGGTTGATTCTTTATCATCATTAGCGGCGCCGTGTATTTCATCGTACCAACGCTCCAGGGTTTGCCGGCGGCCAAATTCCCTGACGCCCTGAACGAGCAGCAGGTATTCCTGCCAATGGGCATGCTGGCCGGGATCGCTACTCAACGATGCTTCGAATTCGGCCTTTTCTGCAGGGGTCATGGCGCCGTGCAGATAGTCGTCGCACAATAAGTCAAAGTCGGTATTAGACGCGCTCATATTTGGCTGTTATAAGGTTCTGAAAATGTCGCGAAGCTTTTTGATGGCTTTCGACTTGACCTCCCTGGAGACTTGTGCTGATGCATAGCCTGCTGCAAAAGCAATTTCAGCATGGCTTACCTCACAATATTCGTGCAACACCAGCACGCCCCGGTAGGGTTGCTCCAGTTTTGATACGGCCTCGCCTACCATAGCCTGTTTTTCGCGATTCATGAGTTCCTGCTCTGGTTGCCTGGCATCTGTATTTTCCGGTATGTCATCGCCTGTTATTCTCTCCCGGCTACGGCGTTCATTCTTCCATTGGTTTTCGCACATTTTGTAGAGCAGCCCGCCGAAATTGCCGTCGGGCTGAAGTTCATATCCGGGAGATTCGAGTTTCTGGAAAAAATCGCTTAATGCAGTCAGGAAAATCGTCCGCACATCGTGTTCCGATGCGCCTGACGCTATCAGGTGTTTGCGCACAGTGGGCAGCACCAGCGCGTTGGCCCAGTCAAAAACCCGCCGGTGCTGCCGCCTGTCTCTGGCAAATTCCAGGATTTGTTCTTCGGAGTAAACTATATTGTGTTTATCCATAGGTCTTCGCGGTTGTATTTCTCCCGGCAATGGTGAAATAACTTGTTCATTTGCACGAAGATATGGGTTGAATCTCATTTCAACAAGACTACAACGGTTTAGATTACCCCGGGTTTTTCATTACCTGACCAATACCACCCGCGTTACGGCCAGCAGTTGACCATCGGGCGCTACCCATTGCAAGTGATAAAGCCCGCCGGACAGGTCTCCGCGTTCTATGGTTATTCGCTGTTCGTTGCCGGGGGCCAGTTGCCGGCAAACCATGCCCGCACTATTCACGAGTACCAACCTGCTTCCCTGGATTAACTCAGGTAAAACGACTTCGAAGTTTTCTGCAGCGGGATTGGGCGCTATCATTATCGGCCTTTTACCGGAGAGATCGGCTGTGCTGACGACTACAAACGGCGCGGAAGGCTGGCTCTGACAATTGTGCAAACTGAAGGCAACTACCGTAATCAAGCCCGGCTGCGTGGGGTAATAACTCTGCCCCGTTGCCCCCGCAATAACCTGACCGTTGATATACCACTGCCAGGATGCGGCGGCGCCCTGTGCCCACAAAAAGTCCTGCTGCTGCACAATGACAGGCTGGCCGGGAGCTTGTTCCAATACTACATCAATAGAACCGGTTTGCGAACCGTTTGCATTAATGACGGTAACGGCATAGGTGTTGGGCGTGCCCACTACAATACAGCGCTCCGTTTGGCCCGTCGACCACAGGTAGTCGTCGCTTGACTGCGCGCACAGGGTGGTAGTTTCACCAGGGCAAATCACAGGATCACCGGTGATTATAATTGTACCCTGAGCTCCTGCTTGTTCTATTACTATTTCGATTGTAAAATCACAGCCGCTGAGGGTAATGATAGCTTCCCGGGCAGTTGAGCTGGTATTGGCTGCATAGAAAATGGTTACTGCTTGAGGGCTATTTCCATTATCCGGACTAATGGCGGTTATCCAGTCTTCACTCGTGTCGAGTTCCCAATCATCGCAGGTACCACTGACCTGGATAATTGCGGTACCCGATTGATGTCCTACGCCGATCTGTGTAGGGGTAACCGACAAGGTCGGGTTTTGATTTTGTCCGGCCTGGTTGATTTGGACCGTGACAGGGGCGCCGCAACCGCTGAGGGTTAAAGTGGCAGAACGGGATGAAGTGCTGTTATTTGCAGAAAAAGTATATACCAGCGACTCATTCCCGCTGCCGTTGACAATCGCCGGTGTTACCCAGCTCTCCGAAGCGGTTATCGTCCAGCTCTGGCAATTACCGGTTACCGACACCGCCTGGCTGCCGCCGCCGGCGGGTACATTGATGACCGTTGGCTGGACGATAACGCTATAAGCCGCCTGCGAAATACTGATCGTTTTTGTAATACCACAACCGCTGAGCGTAAGCGTCGCCGTTCGGATAGAACCAGTCAAATTGGGACTAAAACTAAACATCACCGACTGGCTGCCGCTGCCGTTGGCGATCTGAGGCGAAATCCAGCCTTCGGATGCCGTTATCGTCCAACTTGTGCAATTGCTGCTCACCACTACCGACTGCGTATTGCCGCCGGCAGGTATGTTCATCGACATCGGGCTGGCATTGAGGAATACCCCCTCCTGGTTAAGCGTAATGGTTTTGGTAATTCCGCAGCCGCTGAGCGTCAGGATGGCGGTTCGAGGCGAAGCGCTTGTATTAGCCTGATAGTCAACGGTCACCAAATATGACCCGCTGCCGCCGCCTGCCGGAGTAATGGAGTTAATCCAAGGGGCACTTGAGGTAATTGTCCAATCGATGCAGGTGCTAGTTATATCAAATGTTGTTGTTCCCGCTTCGTAATTTTCACTTACTGACATAGGGTTTGGCGTAAGCGTAGCGCCAAACTGCGTGACGTTCACAAATATCGAATCGCAGCATCCGGCTACCATGACCTGGGTTGACCGCGGCGTTGAATTGGGGTTGGCAGCAAATTGCAGCGATACCGTGCCGTTATTTGCACCGGATGTAGTATTCAGCGTTATCCAGGGTGCTTGCTCCGTTACCAGCCAATCCGGGCAATTGCTGACAACTGCAAAGGAGGCAGTGCTGCTCAATGCATTGGCATTCAGGTTAGCCGGCGTTACGCCGAGGGTGGGGCTGGTACAGTTGAGGCTCAGCGAATAGTTGCCGGTGTTATCCCCTTCTGTTTCATTAATAATAATACAATGCCTGCCATATTGTTGCAGCGGAGCGGAAAACACCAACGAAGCGACGTCAGCGGTTCCGATATACGAGGCCAGGAGGTTGCCGCTTGGATCGTAAAGCCGCGCGCTGATGTGAAGCGATGGGTCATTGAGCGTTACCTGAATATGAGCGGTGTCGCATTCCTCGCCATAAAAGGAATACATGTCCATTTCAGCTTTTGAATTAAGCGAACCGTTCGTTGAGCCGCCGCAATTCAGCGAAGTCGAACAAGTTGGTTTAATCAGCTGGAAAGCGTAGTTGTAGTTGTGCGAAGTACTGGCGCAATCTGAATTGGCCCCATAAACATAGACAAACCAATTGCCTGCAGACGACAATAACCTTTCTGCCGACAAAAGTCCAACGCCATCGTGGGTAAAAAGGGTATCCAGGCTCCCGTCCGGGCGGCGAATTTCCACCCGCCAGTTGTTGGAGGTATTAAAATACCACTGCGCGAGCATCCTGTCGCCGTTGGCAGCGGCAATATAATACCCATTTACGGCTGAGCTGTAATAATAGCTGTCAAACCCTTCTTCCGTGCAGGTTACCTGGTCGGCGCAGCTGGTTTTGCCCATCAATTGGAACGAATAATTATAGTTGTGGGAGGTATTGCCTTCATCGCCGCCTTCATCGTATATGTAGAAAAACCAGTTGCCCTGCGACAATGCAATAATTTCGTCTATCGACCCGCTGCCATCCAAAGCATAGGTATGGAAAACCGTACCGTCGGGACGGCGCACTTCAATGCGCCAGTTGGCCGATGAAATAAAACACACGCGCAACCGAAGTTGGTCGTTGGCGCCGGCAGCCAGGTAATACGCATTTTCCGCAGCGCTGTAGTAATAGCTGTCAGACGACTCTTCTGTGCAGGTCACTTGATCGGCGCAGGTCGTTTTTCCCAGCAATTGGAAGGAATAATTGTAATTGTGCGTCGTATTGCCTTCATCGCCGCCTTCGTCGTACACATAGATGAACCAGTTGCCCTGCGATAGCGGTATAATCTCGTTCAAAAATCCGCTGCCGTTAACGGCATAAGTCGTGTCGATGGTATTGTCGGGACGGCGCACTTCTACGCGCCAGTTGGCAGGCGTAGTGAAAAACATGCGCAGGCGAAGCAGATCGTTGTTTGAGGCCGCCAGGTAATATGCTTTAATGGCTGCGCTGTAGTAATAACTGTCGGAGGAGTTCTCCGAACAGGCCACCTGGTCGGCGCAGGTCGTTTTTACCAGCAAATGGAAGGAATAATTGTAATTGTGATTCGTATTGCCTTCATCGCCGCCTTCGTCATACACATAGAAAAACCAGTTGCCCTGCGACAGCGGTATCACCTCGTCGATCAGTCCGGTGCCGTTCATTTGAAAAGTGTTGTAAACCGTACCGTCGGGACGGCGCACCTCCACACGCCAGTCGGCAGGCGAGCTGAAATACATGCGCAGCCGAAGCCGGTCGTTGGCCGATGCCGGCAGGTAAAAGGCGTCAATTTCTGCGCTGTAGTAATAGCTATCGGACGATTCCTCCGTGCAGGTTACTTGTTCGGCGCAGCTCGTTTTATTATAAATTTGCACCGAAATACTGTAGCTGCCCGCCTGGTTGCCGATGCCGTCTGACACAGTAATCCGGTATTGGCCGCTGCCCTGGTTCAAGGCAAAATTGGGGATTTCCACAAACCCGGCAGGGTTGGCCTGCCACGTGCCCATTAGTACATTGCCGGGGCTGAATACCTGCACGCGGGGGTTCAAAGCAATATCGGTAGAAAACACCCGAATCCAGACGAGGTCGCCATTGGTAGCCGATAACATGTACTCATCCGTTTCTCCCGATGATATATACCCCGTTTCATCGTCGTCGCAATCGATGACTACCTGGGGTTCTACGAGGGGCAACCAACTGTTGGTATTTCCCAATGCCAATGCGAGGATCAGCAATAGTTTATTGAGCATTGCCATAGGTTTTAGATTTATATTATGATAAAATTTAATTTAAAATTGATAAGCATACCCCAGCGCACAGCTCCACTGGCGGTTGAGTTGATTTGGAATGTCAATGCCTGGCTGGCCGGGGATATACCTGTTGAGATCTAGCAACCCCAGGTAATAGCGGGTTTCCAGGCTTATGATGCCCCTCCAGAGCGGGCGGGTTACCCCTGCCGACAGGTGTAATCCGGCGTCGAGGCGGTCGTCGAATTTGAGGTCGTCGCTGAGTTTGGGCCGGCTTACTTTGTGCGTGCGGGTATCGAGCAATTCGGTTTTGCTAAAAGAATTGGTAACCGTTCTTTTCGACAATAAATAACCCAGTGTCAAACCCGGCGACAGGTAGAAGTCGATGGGCGCCTCCTGGCCCGTCAAATTGAATTTCACGGCAAGCGGTACGGCCAGGTATTGCCATTTGGTAGTAGCGTTGTTTTTGCTGTGGTTGCTGTTGTTTTTGGTTTCCGTCACCAGCGCGTAGCCCATATCCGACAACCCCAACTCTGCTACAAAAGCGGCTTTGGGCGAGAAAAACTGCTCATATCGCAACCCAAACCGGGAAACAAAGCCGGCTTTGTATTCCTCCACAAAGTTTTCGCTGAAATCGCCCCCGGCTTTCGACAGGCCGATGCCGTATACGAAGCCCAGACTGCGGCTGTTGGATGGACTTGCTGCCGGGCGCTTACCGCTATCGACCGCCGGATCGGACAAGTGGGCAGGTTGCTGCATTTTTTTGAGAAACCAATTCCAATGCAGCCGGAAGTAAGGAATTACCGGCAGCGGATCGCTGTACCCCGTTTCGTAGCCGGTCCAGGGATTGTAGTCAGTCGTCGTCGACCAATGCGGGAAATTGAACTTCAAGCCCAACTCCAGGTTAAAGGAGCGCATCGGTTTGTCTTTGCGGAAGGTTTCCTGGGTCCATCCCGCTGATAAAAAGGAGGTGGAGAAGTCGCCAAACAAGTGGCCGGCGTGCAATGCCAGGCCGTTCGACTTGATTTTGTTTTTACTCGTTTTTTCATAGCGTTTGCCCATCAAGTGATAGGCCAGGTCGAGTTCGAGGCCGATTTCCGTATTGGCGGGGTTATCGCCCGAAAACTCGTCACTGATAGGCGCTGAGGTAGCGCCCGCCCCAAGGCTCATTTCGAATGCGTTTTTTGTATCGAGCTGATACCGCAATACGGGCCCCAAACCGTCAAATATCCTGAATCCCAGGCCTATCTGGCCGCCGTACTCATTCAATTTGATCTTTGCAGCCGGTAGCGTATCCCTTTGCTGGGCTTGAACAACAACCAGGAATATCAGGCTAAGAATAAGCGTACTTAGCAAACGGCTGTAGTGCTTTTCGTGAATTGTTTTTTGCATGGCTATGGTTTTAGTGCGTGATACATTGTTTTTTTTGTCTACTTACCGCAGCAATTAGTCGTCAGCAGTAAATCACACTTCTAAAACTCATTACCGGCAAGGGGGCCGGCGTCAACGGAAAAGCGCAACTTTTTTTTATTTTTTTTAAATTTGTTTGACGCTACTATTCTATTTTATTAAAAATGAATCAATTGCGATTTATTCGCTAATCAATTTCCTAATACCATGAGCCGTCTCGCCTCACATTTTCAAACCCTGAATTATATAGCCGGCCAGCTAGCCGATAGCAATAGCTTTGACACAGATGTACAAGCCTTCGCCCGCGTAACACATCAACTTCGCGATGAGATATACAGCTATACTACCTCGGCAGCCATCCTCGACCGACTGGATGAAATCCCCAATCTCGATTTTACCCCCCACGAACGCTCGCTGTTGGAATCACTGCTGCCTGGTTCTGCCCGCAGTATGGTAGGTAATTATCAAAACAAACAGAAAGTCCTGGCGCAGGTACAGGAGATTACCCGCGCCTTTAACCGCCTGCGCGATTTACTACCTATTTCCCCTGCTGATGAGGAATATGTGTTGTAGGTTGTAGGTTGTAGGTTGTAGGTAGGTTGTAGGTTGTAGGTTGTAGGT
>DAINSQ010000010.1:0-1830 GCA_036741235.1 Saprospiraceae bacterium
AAAAGCAGCCTACTGCTTCTTAGGCTGAGGCGGCAAGCTAGCCGGCTTGTTCGGATTATCCATATTGGGGTGATAATTCATCAATCCGGAGAACTCCTGGTAAGACTGAGCCATTGCGGCCAGCTTAGCCTCGTCGTACAACTTGCCGGTAAACGTAATAGCCGACGGCTTGTTATTTTCAAAACCATTGGGCACGCAGATACTCGGGTGGCCGGTCAGGTTGGTAATCAGCAGGCCGTTGCCCTGTGTAGCGGGGTGAATAATAACGTCGACCTGGTCGTACAACTTGTTGACTTCTTCGATAAGCTGTGCGCGCAGGCGCTGGGCCTGGATGTATTCAACCGCGGGAATCTGGCGGGCCTGGCGGAACATATTGGGCCAGGCCATGCGAACCTGCTTTTCAAGCTGATCGTCTTTATTGGTGCGCGTGAGTTCGTCAAAAGCGGCGGCAGCTTCGGCTTCCAGGATAAAATCGATATTGGGCAATTTGGGCCATTCCAGCGGCATCAGATCAAAGCCCATCTCCCGGAGTTTCGCCATAGTGGCCATATCCTTGTCGGAGCCGGGATAAACCTTCTCCATTTCACTTTTGATAAAGCCGATCTTAAAGCGGTTCGACTTATTGGCGTTGTTGTAAATGAACGGCACATTGGCGACCGACAAATCTTTGTTGTCGGGGCCCACGATGGCTTGCAGCACAATAGCGCATTCTTCGCCGCTGCGGCAAATGGGGCCTACTTTGTCCATGGTCCAGCTCAGCGCCATAGCGCCGTAGCGGCTCACGCGACCAAAAGTGGGGCGAAGGCCCGTCACGCCGCAAGTCGCAGAGGGCGATACGATAGAGCCGTAGGTTTCAGTACCAATGGCGAAGGGCACGAGTCCGGCAGCAACCGCCGCCGCCGAGCCTGCACTGGAGCCGCTGGAACCGCTGTTGAGATCCCAGGGATTGCGGGTTTTGCCGCCAAACCACTGGTCGCCCCAGGCCAGGTAACCCGTGCTGAGCTTGGCTACCAGGATAGCGCCGGCGTCTTCCAGGCGTTTAGCCACGGTGGCGTCGTAGTCGAATTGTTGCTCCTTGAAAGGTTTCGAGCCCCAGGTAGTTTTGCCGGTTTTGGTGGCAAAAATGTCTTTCAGGCCGTAGGGAATGCCGTGCAAAATGCCGCGGTAATTTCCGCCTGCGAATTCGGCGTCGGCGGCGGCAGCCTGTTTCAGCGCCTGTTCTTCCATTAGCGTCACCACGCATTTGAGCTTCTCGTCGTATTTTTTCAGCCGCTCGATATAGAATTTGGTGAGCTCAACCGACGTGATCTGCTTGGAAGAGATCAGGTGCGCCAATTGCTGGATGCTGAAAAATGCGAGCTGGTTTTTGTCGGTGGGCAATTTGACGGCGCCGGAAGTAAAACCTCCCGACGTAGCAAATTGCGGCATTTTAAAACCGGCGGGTTGCGGGTTAAAGACAAAAGCGGGAGAAAGCGTATAGGGCAGCGCCTGTGCGCGGTTTTCCGTGTAGTATTTGCGGTATTCCTCCAGCCCTTTGACCATAGAGTCCAACTCGGGCTGCGTAAATTCCAGCCCCGAAATATTGGCGGCGCCTTTGATGTCATTGGGCGTAATGGCGCGCAGCAGCGCCTGGCCGGTGAAAGCCAGTGCCATTCCGCTCAGGATCAATGCACCCCAAAGCGTTAATTGCCTCTTGTTCATGATGATAATAAGTTTAATTGCAGTTAATTAAATCCGGCGCGAATTTGACAAAAATAACGCACAAAACGCAGGTTTTAACGGAACCTTAGGATTTCAGGGGGTGAATTATGACAATACGGCAACATAATT
>DAINSQ010000010.1:1930-50756 GCA_036741235.1 Saprospiraceae bacterium
CTAAATTTGCGGCCTGAATTCAAAAAACAAGTAATCCAAATCGATGAAACATCCGGTCAAGGTATTCAAATTCGGCGGCGCTTCGCTGCGCGATGCCGATTCGGTGAAAAATGTAGCTTCTATTTTGCAGCGGTATAAAACCGACAAACTGCTCATCGTGGTCTCGGCTATGGGCAAAACCACCGACGCCCTGGAGAAAGTGGTGGAAGCCCACGCCGGTAAAACCGGCAAAGCCTATGAGCTGCTGGAAGGCGTAAAAAAGGCCCACTACGATATCTGCGACCAGTTGTTCGACAAAAACGACGAGGTGTACGCCGCCGTCAACGACACTTTTGTGGAGATTGAATGGATTTTGGACGACGAGCCCCACGACAATTACGACTACATGTACGACCAAATCGTGTCGGTGGGCGAGTTGGTATCTTCGAAAATTGTGCAGGCATACCTCAATAAAGTCGCGTTGCCAACCCAATGGCTCGACGCCCGCGATGTGATCCTCACCGACGATATTTTCCGCGAGGGCTGGGTGCAATGGCCCGAAACGGAGGCCCGCTGCGAGCGCGTGGTGCTGCCCATGCTGGAAAAAGGCGGTTTTATCCTTACCCAGGGTTTCATCGGCAGCACCCAGGAGAATTTTACGACTACGCTGGGCCGCGAAGGCTCCGACTATACCGCGGCTATCTTCTCTTATCTGCTCGACGCCGATAGCATGACGATCTGGAAGGACGTGCCCGGCGTGCTCACCGCCGACCCCCGCCTGTTTGACAATGTGACGAAACTCGACCGCCTTTCCTATAAAGAAGCTATCGAGATGACCTACTACGGCGCCAAGGTGATCCACCCCAAAACGATCAAGCCGCTCCAAAATAAGAGTATCCCGCTGTATGTGAAGTCTTTTAAAGACCCCGACGCGGAGGGCACTTTTATCTCCGGCGAGGTGGAAGACCACTATCCGCCGATGGTGGCCGTGGAGCAAAACCAGGCGCTGCTACAAATTTCTACCCGCGACTTTTCGTTTGTGGCCGAACACCATATCAGCTACCTGTTTAATTTTATCGCCGAGATGCGCATCCAGGTGAATATGATGCAAAATACGGCCATCAGTTTTGTGATGTGCGTCAACGATATCGATGATAAAATTGACCGTTTTATTGAAAAAGTCGATGACAAGTTTAAGGTTATCCTGGATCGCGACCTTGAGCTGGTCACGGTACGCCACTACCGCAACGACCTGCTGGCGAGCCTCCAGGAGGACAAAATTGTGATGCTGGAAGAACGCCTGGGCAATACGGTGCAGTTGGTGCTGAAGAAGGTGCCGATGATGAAGAGGAAGTTAAATTAAGCATTCAACATTAAATTTTTCACATCCCTCCACACCTCCCAGCTTTCATCGCCGAAATGGTGGTAAATATGTAAAAACAGGGGAGAAACGGGTTCCTGAAAAACTTTGAGGCTAAACTGGAGTTGGCCCATATAAACCATATCGGGGTGGTAATAATCCGCGATGAAGTTGTATTTGATGGGTAAAGTGGGATGATATTGCAAGCCGAAGTACCAGGTTACAGCGGCCAGCGTGCCTTGATCGCGGGTTTTCCATACGGGGTCGTGGAAAATATCGAGCGTCCATTGGCGCCATTGTTCCATGAATTCATGCGAGCGGCGATCAAATAAAAATACGCCGCCGTTCCAGTGCCGCCAGTTGGGTTCGGCGATGTGAACGCCGAATTTTTCGAGTATGTGCCGGTGCAATTTTTCAGATTCTATCGGACTAAAAGCCTCTCCGTTTTCATCGAGCCAGACCTGGTTTTTGGCTTCCCACCTGAAGGGCGAAGCCATAGTGATGTGGCGAACGATATAATCTTCTTCAAATAAAAATTGGCCGTCGAGCGTATACCATGAGGCGGTGGAGGACTCAAATCGATAACCTTCTTCCGCTATAAACAGGTCGAAACTGAGCGGCAATCCAAATAAATAGCGGTGGTATTTTTCGAGTCGTTGCAGCCTGTCTTTTTTCGCGCCGGCAATACCGGCTAATTGAATAAATTTAAAGGCTACTTTTTGAAATATAGCTTTTATTAAAAGTGAAGGTTTGTCCATTAAATCTTTTATAGCATAACTATGCAGCGGTCTTTTTTTGTGGAATTTCTTTTTTAATGCATTGACCTGCGCCACATGAGGACCCGCGGCTTGCAACTGCGCTTCGTCCTCCTGTTTAAATTGGTAATACAACCGCATGAGCCGCTGTTGCTTGGCCGGCATGCGATCGCATTTTTCATCGTGAACGGCCGCCGGACTAAACGCTTTTAACCGGCAATGGTCGGTGCAAAAAGAAATCGGCGCATTAAAATGCTCGAATATTTGGTCTACCCCGGGCCGAATGGCCACTACATCCGTATCGAGGTAACAATACATGGGCCCTTCGGGCAGTAACCGGTGTAATCCTGTTTTCAGCCATATTGCGGCCTGGTGGTTATCCATCCACTCGGGCGCCGGTACATCCAAAATATGGTCGTGTTGTATAATTTCTTCGTTTCTAGTGGTATCGGTCACTACGATAATTTTGCACGAGCTGAATTTTTTCAATCTGGCTAGCGAAAAATGCAGCGTTTGCGTATGCACTTTGGCGCCGCAAACCACAAAAACGAATATATTTTGCTGATTACTCATACCAGTGTTGCATCCATTTTTCCAATACGGTAAACTTCCACAATCGCCAGTGGTCTTGCTCGTCGATCATCAATTGGAGGCCCTCGCGGCCAAGTATTTTTTGTTGTATTAAAATACCTTCACGTAATTGGCGGGCGTACCAGGCGATATCCATGTAATAACTATCCGGGCCTACAAATCCCTGTTTGGGGCGATGCAAAATACTATCGGGCAGGCGTTTTTCGATATTTTTTTTCAATAAAAACTTGGTCTCGTTGTGCCGGTAAAATACTTTCGGCGCCAGTGAAAGCATAAATTCAACCAGTTCGTGATCCAAAAACGGCACCCTTACTTCCAATGAATGCGCCATGGATGCCCTGTCGATTTTTGTTAGTACCAATTCGCCCATAAAACACCTGATATCCATACATTGAAAAGCTTTTAGCGGGTGTTCCAACGGCCGGTAATTGTCTTCATAAAACCAGTCGGACCGGGGCGGCAATTGATTCCACCTATCCTGGTGCAGGTAACGGCGGATATTGTTTTCATCTATTCGCCCCATAGCCATGGCTTCGGCATATTTTTCGACAAAAAAAGAGGATTTTCCGAGCAGTTTTTGTTGCAGCCAATCCCACACGGCGCGCCGCTGCGAATAATGGGCAATATCCTTTTGCCACCAGTAGCCGCCGAATATTTCGTCGGCGCCTTCGCCCGAAAAGACGGCTTTGTTGTATTGGGCCGCCAATTGGCTAACCATAAAGGTTGGAATAATCGATATATCGGCGATGGGTTCGTCGTAGTGGTAAACCAGCGTATCTAATAAATCGAGTTCGCCTTTGGTGGCGATGGCCGTATACAAGGGCGCCTGCAGGTGTTCGGCAACGATGCCTGCATACAGGTGTTCGCTGTGCTCCCAGCCTTCAAAGCCGATAGAAAAAGTATTGGGCAGGTAGCCCTGGCGTTTCATATAATCTACCAAAGCGCTGGAGTCGTAACCGCCGCTGAGAAAAGCGCCGATAGGCACGTCGCTGCGCAGGTGCGTCTTTACAGATTGTGTGAGCAGCATATCTACCTGCGCTATGGCGGCTTCCGGCGACAAGCGGTCGTAACTTGGGCGGGGCGACCAGTAGGCTTCAACCCGGGTTTCGGGATTGCCGGCGCCATCCAGGCGCATTTCAAGGTAATGCGCAGGCGGAAGTTTGAAGATGTTTTCCCAGATGGTATCAGGACTGGGTATATAACGGTAAGTGAGATAATCGCCGAGCGCTTTGACATTTAAAGCAGGCCGCCCGGGCTCGCCGTAAAGCAGCGCTTTGATTTCGGAGGCAAACTGGAAACTGCCGTTTATACTTCCATAATATAACGGCTTGATGCCAAATCGGTCGCGCGCCAGCAATAGCTGCTGCTGCCGGTCATCCCAAATGCCAAATGCAAACATGCCCTTCAGCCGGGGCAGTACCCCCCTACCCCATTGTTCGTACCCGTGAATAATCACCTCGGCATCGGAGCCGGAGGAGAATTGATGGCCTTTTTGCTGGAGTTCCGATTTGATTTCCAGGTAGTTGTATATTTCCCCATTAAAAACCAGCCAGATATCCCGGTTTTCATTACACATGGGCTGACGGCCTGCAGGCGACAAATCCAGGAATGACAAACGCCTGAAACCGAGCGCAACGCGGCCGTTGTCGGAAAACCAGGAGAAAGCGTCGTCAGGCCCCCGGTGGCGAAGCGTATCCCGCTTGGCGTCAAATACCGCGGGGTCGATGGGCGCCCGGCGGTTAATTTGTCCATTCAGACCACACATATTGTATTTGTTTGAGTATCCTGACCGGAAGCAGAAATGAACCCGGAAAAATGAGCAGGTGCGCCAGGAGTAACAGCCAGTTGATCGGTTGTTGAATACAGGCCAGCGCCAAAAATGTTAACGGCAGCCAGCTTTCGTAATAATCGTTGGCAATATACCAGGAGCGATATAACCATTCCCTTGGCGATCCTTTTAAACATCCCCAGGTGTATAATAAAAACCAATAAGCGAGACAAAACAGTGCAAATGAAATAAAAACGCCTTGGCCAAGCGAAAAACTCAAGACGGCCAATAGCGCCAATTCGAGCGGCACTACCACATAACTCATGATATTTCCGCTGCGCAATGCGCCGATCTGCCGCACAAAAGTATTCATGCCCGCCAGCGCATCATTTTTGCGGTCTTTGATCTGGTGCTCCAGTATATTGCGCATGCCTTTCAACGCCAGAATCAATGCAATAAGCCATAATAACCGCGAATTCAAGGTTGCGCCCCCGAATAACGCTGAAAACGCCGCCACGGCAATAAAAACGGGCAGCAAATGTCCATATAATAAATCGCAAAAAATGCCCAATATTGCGCGGTCCTTGAACCGGAAGGGCGTCACTGCATATATGACCAATGCCGTGTACAAAGCCAGTAGCAGGCCCAAAATCCGGAAATTGAACGGAAGCCACACCCATGGGAGCCAGCCTATAGCGAGCAAGACAAGGGTAATCGCCACCCGCTGCCGGCTACTCCATTTGGCTGCTGCATTGGGCTTGCCGGCTAGCCGGTCGGGCTCTATGTCCATCCAATCGTTGACCCAATAGCCAAAAGCGGCGCTGCCGGCAAAGCTGGTCATGAACAATGCCAAATGTGCTAAATGAGAAACAAAAACCAGGTCATTTTTCCATAAGAAAAAGTAAAATACGGCAAGCACAGGCGGCGCCAGGTGATTCCACCAAAGCAGTGCCCGAAGTGAAGATAAAATGCTCGCGATGTTGTTAACCACTGTTATTTATTATGCTTACCTTGGCTTGCGCTAAATTTCCTCAAGATGCGAACAATTTTTTATCAACCCGAACAGCAACAGCAATTTATTGAAAAAGGCTACGTCACAATGCCGCTGCTCAGCGCCGAAGAAGTCGCCTACATTCGCCGGGAACTCCAGGAGATGCGACCGCACGACGGTTTTGCCCCGGTAGGACTACGCTCCGATTATCACTGCACCTTTCTGGATACCAACGAGGAGTACAAACGCCGCGCCTACGAGTTGATAAATGCCGTGTTTATCCCCCACCTCGAAAAAGTGCTGCACGAATACCGCATCATCACCGGCAATTTTTACATCAAACAACCCGGCAAGGGCAAATTTGAAATCCACCAAAACTGGATGCATACGCCCGATGAAAAATATACCACGGTTACTATATGGTGCCCCCTGCAGGATGTAGACCGCCGCAACGGCACCCTGGAAATTGTACCGGGCAGCCACAAAATTGTGCCTGATGTAGCTACGGTAAATGTCGATTATTATTTCAAACCTTTTGAAGACCAGCTCGAAAGTAAATATTTGCAGCCCATCATTTTGAAAGCCGGCGAGTGTATGATTTTCGACGATACGCTGATCCATTATTCGGGGCAAAATACCGGCGATCATCCGCGCATTGCCATTCAAATCGAGGCTATTCCTAATGAAATGATGCCGGTATTTTATCACTTCGATAAAAACCATCCCGAAAAAGGCTTTGAAGTGTTCGAAGTCGACGCCAATTTTTTCATGAAGGGTAATCTGACCAATATGCACCAACGCCCGGAGCGCCTGCGCAGTCTGGGTTTTATGCCCAATATTAACAGGCCTTTGTCGGAAAGTGAATTTCTTGAAAAAATGGAAGCGGGAGCGGCCACGCGAGCGGTTATATACGCTCAGTCGTAAGCTGATAAGCAAAAATTGCCTCCGCGCAAAGCGCAGCGGTTAATTCCGGCGATCCTGCGCGGAAATTGCGGTCTTTGCTCACAAAATAAATATGGCTTTGCCATGTTGCATTTTCAGCGGCTTCAATTATTTCTTCTATCCATTTATTTTTGACTTGCCCTGAATCCAGGTTGAAATAATAATGGACTATCAACATCATCGCTTTTTTAAAAATATTTTCCGGTTCGGGGAAATAGCCTTTTTGCATTAATTGTAAATAAATATCCCTCGCCGGTTCAAACCCCTTGATGCCATGCCGATAAGCCCGCGCAACGTGGTAAAAAACGACCAAAGGGTCGGCGTAATATTGCATGGGCATTTGCTCCGGCGCTTCCAATTGATGCAATACCTGCTGGATGCAGGGCCGGGTTTTCGGCGTTTCTCCCAGATACAGCAAAACGTTGGCGGCGACAGCCGGCTCGAAGTCGTCTTGCGAAAGCATGGGCGATGCCAAAACAACCTGAATTTGTTGTATGTCTTTTTTTAAAAATAAATATAGTCGGGGAAATTTCAACAGCCGAAAACGCGGCAGCATCCAGGTGAGAAAATATCCGCGTGAATCCGTATTTTGCAGCAGGTATTTTTTATTGTCGACCGGCCGCCCTGATTGTGCCAATAAAAAAGAACACAAGGCCGTGTCGTCCAGATCGATGGGCACATTATGGGTTACGCCCCCGTGGCGCCAAAAACGCCAAAGCCCCGGCCAGGATTGTTGTTCGAGTATAAAATCGCAACCTTTTTTTACTATCGACTGCGCCAAAGGGTGCGGTATTTTGAGAATAGCGCAAAGCACATTGGCGTGAATAAAAGGCGAAGGGTCGGTGTGAAACCAGCCTTTGTCGCCCAGCGGGTGCTCAGCCGGGTAGGACTCAAGCGAGCGAAATTCGCCGTTTTCCGCCTGCCGGTCAGCCAAAAATTGCAATATTTGATCCAATAGATTATCTATTTTCATGATATTGGAAAATTTTGCTTACAAAATTGAAGCATACCCGTTCCGGTCTTGGTGTTATTTCATCTCCAAAAACACATAAACCCTGTGGAACTCCGTTTAACTCCGTTTAACTTTGTGGTAAAAAATACTCATGGCACAAATTACTAATCCCTCGTTATATAATTTCCAGGTTTTTTCTCCTGCTGAAATGGGGCGTTTTTCTACGGCTATTGAAGACATTCAAAGCGGGGCTTCCGACGGCATCGTCATCGAAGGACTGCTCAGCCCCGATGAAGCGCAGCAGTTGGCGTCGCGATTCAAGGCGATGACAAAAACATCGCCGTACGATCAGATATATCACCCCACCTCCTTTGGGCATGTTTTCGGGGCTACACTGATGGAATCCGACCTCGACAGCTATTTCCGGCGTTCGGCAATGGCCCGCAGCGCCTTCGATGAGCTTTTTCTGCACCGTTTTGAATCGCTGGTCTTCGGCACACTGTCGAGGTTAACCGGGCAATTCAACATCCACCTCTCTGTTCACGAGCACAACCAGGTATTTGCGCCCGCGTCCATGCGCATACTGGAGCCGGGCTTCCAGAGCCTGGAAGCGCATATCCACCAGGAATTTCCGATGTATTTTCCCAGTTACCAGGCTATTAGCAGTCAATTAGACCTGAGCACGGAGTTGAGCTATTATATCGTTTTGCAAAAGCCGGATGCCGGCGGCGAACTGGTGTTGTACGACTTGCAATGGCACAATACGCCGCCTCACATGTTGCAAAGCAATGTATTCCTGACGGGCGCCCGCAGCGAGGACCTCGAGCCCTACGATCAAATGTTACTCGGCCTCGACGCCGGCGACATGATTCTGTTTCCGGCCAACAGGATATGGCACAAGGTGGCCGCAGTAAGCGGCAAGGAGCGCGAGCGCATCACTATCGGCGGATTTCTTGCCCGGGCGCGGGATGCAGAGGAGTACAGGCTGTTTATTTAACCGCTGAACTCCTCAGCGGTTAAATAAAATCTCTATCCAAATCAAGCTTTCACCCCACTCCACCTATACCGCAAATTTTTAAAAATATTCCGCCGCTCCGCATCATGCGCGCGTATTTTTTTAATCAATTCTTCAGCAGGTACCAAGGGATATTCCTGCTCCACAAAACCGATACTTTTGTAATTCGAAGGTCGCGATACATAGTCGTAATTATAGAAAAAATCGCCGTCCACTTCGAAGCCCTCAATTTTCCCCGAATCTTTGTCGTAATAATAATGAAGAATAGGCGACTCTGCAGGCCGGATACCGATAAAAATAGAAGGCCGGGGTTTATCCATTTGATTGGGCGTGGTAGAATGCATGGCCGCATGATCAAATACAATGACATCGCCTTTTTTTACGGCCAATACTTTTTTGTATTTGTCAATAATAGCGTTTAATTCATCGCTGTGGTACGCCGGCGGTATGGTCGGACTGCGGAATATTTTGAAAAATTTATGGCTGCCGCTTAATATACAAAAAGTGCCGTTGGAGGCGTCAACGTCGAGCAGCGGGCACCAGATGCCGATAGACCGGTATTTATCCTCGTCAACCAGCGACCAGTCCTGGTGATTGGCAAAAACGCCCACCTTCGGCGGCTTGATCACAAACACGGCTTCCATCCAGGCGGCGCGCTCGAAAAACTGCTCCACTTTAGCCGTAAAATGCCTGCGGATCAACTGCCGCGCCTGGTTTTGATAATCCGGATTATCGAGTTGCCGGTTGCTGAAAAACATTTGCTCCGCAAATTCAAAATTGTGCAATTGCTCGTAGTCTTTGATTAGCGCTTCAATTTCCGCTTCATCAAAAAAATTGATCACGACGTAGCCGTCGCGTTCGAGTTTTTCCTGGTATAGTTTGTTTTTTAGCATCACTTCAACGGTTGTTTGTTTGCGGCATCTTTCAAGGTATTAAACCGAATGATTTCGCTTAAAAACTCCATCACTTTCGGCTCAAGATACGCATTTACATCCATCTTTTCATCAAGGGGATGCACTAATGGAAAATCACAGGCTCGCACAGGCAAATCATTAGTAAAACTCTGATCTGCCGTGGTAAATGAAGCGCCGGCCCCGTAGCCCAGATTGCGGATCATATTGTATTTAGGGATAATTACTTTTCCCTTTTGCTTCCAAATAAGATAATTCCACTGTATATCCCAACTGGTGAGCTTCAAACTGTAGCGCGTCATGATTGGCTCCCAAAACGGGAAAGTCGCGCCAAAAAGCTTTGCTATTTCGCCTTTTTGCAGCATCCAGTCGTCCATGCGAAAGTCGTAGTATTTCCACGCCCGCCGCCAGGTGGCCCAGCCCCAGGGCGGCAGGCTAAACCGCGAAAAGCCGTAGGAAGCGTCGATGGGCAATTGGCCGCATAAATTTGCGCCGCCGATGGACAAAACAGATTCGTTATTTTCGTAATAGTCTAACAATTGCCGGCAATAATCAAAAAAAGAAAAATCGGGCAACGTATCGTCTTCCAGTACGATACACCGGTCGACCTGGTCAAACACCCAGTTTAATCCATTCGAAGGACAGCCGGCAACGCCCAGGTTTTTTTCTGCAAATAACGTCCGCAAATCGCAATACCAATTGACGTTTTGAATTACCGCCCTTGTCAAGCGGCAGCGTACGGCATCCGCTTCGTCTTTGGGGCCGTCGGCGATGATAAATAATTGCCTGGGTTGCAACCTGGCGACCGGCTCAAATACTCTGCGCGTTAAATCGGGCCGGTTGTAAACTATCAATGCAACCGGCGTATCAAACATGGCGTTCTTTTTTCCAATAGGCAATGAAATCGCTGATCATGTGAATGGGTTCGGTAATGCCGTGTTCGCGGCGGTATTGGTCTACGGCGTCTTTGCAATTGAACGAGGGCACGCCGTAGTCGTCAATAATGACATAACCGCCCACCGACAATTTGGGATAAGTCAGGGATAAGGCGGCATATGTCGGCTCAAAGAAATCGACATCAATGTGGACCAGGCTTAGTGATGAAATGTTGTTTTGGGGTATGGTATCTTCCAAGGCGCCCCTAAGTATGCGCACCTGTTTATCCCACAATCCGGCCCTGCGAAAAAGTCGCTCCACATCGGCGGCAACCGGAAATGCCGGCGCCAGCATGGTGGAAAAAATGGCCAGCGCAGCCTGGTCTTTTTCGTGTTTGATCTGGTCTTTGACAAAGCCTGAAAAAGTGTCAGCCAGCCACAATGTTTTATTGAGCCCATTTTGACGATTGAGCGACTGTAAATATAATCCGGAGCCCCCCTTCCAAACCCCTGCCTGGAGTATATCGCCCGCTACTTTTTCCTGTTTGATTGCAGCAAATATGGCGGGTAATTTTTCATAAAAAATACGCTCGACAAGCGAGTGACAATTATTGCTTTGTATTAATTTTTCCAGATGCTCCAACGAAAGTATTTTTCCCGGCGGATTGATTAATGACAAGGCTTGCTCCGGGCCGAAAGCAGCCGGCTGCCTGCCAAGCAGCGATAATATGTTGGAAAGTATTTTCATGAAAAGTATTTTGAGTTCTTTGATGTGCTGATTTGCTGATAATTGGCAAACCCACAACCTACAACCTACAACCTACAACCTACAACCTACAACCTCCAACTCCCAATACAAAGCCGGGGCCAGAGGCGCGGGAGCATTAACCAGTTCGGAAGAGGTATGGTCGAATTCCGTACCCAGTTGAATGCCAAAATGCAGCGCTTCGCGCCACGAAAACACGACGGTTTCCCGGTTGCGCAAGGTAAATAAATTGATATAAAAATGCCCCTGGTTTAACCAATTTGCCGGAATAATGCAGCGGGCAGTATACATGCCGGGCTGTGTTGATTCAAAAAATTGGTGTACCCGGTGCGAACTGCAAGCCATAATTTCATGTCGGAAAATATCGCTGATCGTAAAAGCAATATCCAGGTGGTCGTCCGGCATCATTTTTTCAAAGGCAATTTCCAGCGTCAGGTCTTGCTCGGCTAAAAAAGTATTGCCTTGCGAGGGGGTAATGGAATATAAACGCAAAGACCGGAAGCGAAAAAGTTCGTTGCCAGGGGCAGTAGCCGGATCAGGCCACTGCTTGTCGAGCGATTCGTCCTTTGCGGCTTCATTTGCAGGTTCCTGTTGCTGGCTTTGCTGCAAATAGTCGAGTAAAATTGATGGTTTTGCGGCGTATTCTTTCACTTTGCCGTTTTCGAGGTGCAAATAAAAAGTGCATATCTCGAGCAATTCCATGGGGTTATGGCTTACGCAAACAACGGTTGCGCCCGAGCGGGCTATTTCCTGAATTTTAGCGTAACATTTTTGCTGAAAAGAAAAATCGCCCACGCCAAGCACTTCGTCGAGCAGGATAATATCCGCTTTCATATGGATCATGAGTGAAAAGGCGAGGCGCAGGAACATGCCGTCGGAGTAATACTTCACCGGCGTATCGATAAAATCGCCGATGCCGCTAAAATCGACAATTTCATCAAAGCGCTCGCTGATAACTTTATTCGACAACCCTACGAGCCTGCCTCGCAGAAAAACATTTTCGCGTCCGCTCAAATCGGGGTGAAATCCGGCGCCGATATCGAGGATGGCCGCCACCGAGCCGAATAGCTCGATGCGTCCCGCGCTGGGCTTGGCAATACCGCTTAATAGTCGCAAAAGCGTAGATTTGCCTGAGCCGTTTTTGCCGATGATTCCCAATACTTCGCCGCGCCGGATATCGAGGTGGATATCTTCGAGGGCCTGAAATTGCTCGGACGGAGGTTGCCGGAATCCCCTCATCAAACTCTCTCTAAAACTCAGCGAGGGCCTGGTTTTGTAAAAAGCCTTTGACAGGCAGCTGATCCGGATCGCGATGTCTTGCTGGGTCTCCATAACCATCAAATATAATCACTAACGCGATCTTCCGTGTGCCGGAAATACCAAATTCCGGAAATCAGCAACACAATCATGATAGCCAGCCCGTAGGTATATGATAAATTAAAAGGCTGTCCTTCAATGATACTCCACCGAAATAATTCAATAGCCGAAGCGGCAGGGTTGCAATAAAGCACGATGGAATAACGCCCGGGGATCAAAGTACCCGGATAAAATACAGGGGTCAGCCATATGCCGAAATTGATCAAATGCGGCAAAATGTGTTGCAAATCGCGGTAGCGGATAGTAAGCGCACTCAGCCAGATGCTGACTGACAGCCCCAATAACATTTGAACGGCGAGCACTGCCGGCAGGGCCAGTAGCCGCCAGCCGGGTGAAACCTCATAAAAAAACATAATAATACCCAGCGCCGCCAGGGCCGCCCCCATATCGGCCAAGCCCGACAGTGTTTTGGATAGCGGCACAATCAAATTGGGGAAATATATTTTTTTGATCAATTCAGTGGCATGAATTAGCGAAGCGCCGCCCTGATTGACATGAAAACTGAAGTATTGCCAACAAATCAGCCCGGAGAATGCAAAAACAGCGTAAGGATAGCTGACACTTTTTGACAAGTCGATAACCTGTTGAAAAAAAAAGACAAATATGAGCAAAGTAGCCAGGGGTTGCAGCAGCGACCAGGTCACGCCCAGAGCCGTTTGAGCGTACTTAATCTTCCAATCGCGGTAAGCCAATACCCCGATAAGCGATCGGTACCTCCACAAGTTGCGGCCGTAGGAAATCCACGAAAGCTTGTCGGTAGAAATAACTTGTGTCGGTATTTGCTGTTTTTTCATGGATTCATGCCATTATGTTGTCGCCAGGTATTGTGCATAACCAGGGCCCAGGCAGAAATGCTGCCCAAAGCGGGGCGCAAATTCAGAGACATAATACCCGGAACATTGCGCCCCTTGCACTTCTGATTTATCGCACTTAAAACCAGTAGATTACTGAGAAAGCGATTTACCTTCCTCCAGCAATTTCACCGCAGCATCCAGGCTGCGTTTATTCACGTCGTCGGGCGCTTGTCCGAGGGCTATTTTAGCGTGTTTCAGCGCGTTTTTAAGGTCGCCCATTGCCGAATAGCCGCGCATTAACCCCACGTGAGTGGGCCAGGTATCTCCATTTTTCTGAAAATTCTTTTCAAAAACGCCCATAGCCTCCTTATACTTTTTTTGGCTGATAAGCTGGCGGCCGTAGCCGTGCAATTCCAAAACGGTAGCATTATCGAGTGCGGCGGCCATTATTTTGTCTGCTTCTGCCATATTTCCTTTTTTGCGGTGCAGGCCTGCTTGTGTTGACAGGGCCGCAAACGATCTAACGCCGCCGAGGTTGGGGTCGGTAGATGTAGTTACCCAAGCCAGCGCTTCATCCAGATTGATGTCGTTGTTGAGGCACCATTGGGCGCCGGCTATGAGGCTGGGCGGATCGAAGCCCATAGCGCCGCTGAGTTGGCTTTGAATAGAAGCCAGCGTGGTGCTTTTGAGGTCGACTTCCAGCTTAAAGGGAATACGCCAATATTCCCATTCGAGCGCTACCACTACGGAGCGGTCTGTTTGGTCGGAAAAAGTGTAATCGAGGCGTTCACGGCTTTGCGGCAGGTTCTTTTGCTGTTGGACAGTGACACGCAAGACGTCCAGTTCGGGTTTATAAAAATAACTACCCCACTCCGTCGTATTTTTTGAAAAAATCAGCGTAGAGGAATCGGGATAAAGAGCGATAAAAAAGGCGTATTTGCCCGCAGGCAGTTTTTTGCCTTCGATCATCACATCGGTAGAAAACGAAAAGGTAGTACATTCGTTAGCTCCGGCGCGCCAGGGCGATTCGCTATTGGAGCCAAATCCCAGCACGGTAAAACCATAATGGGCTACCGGGGTACCCCATATTTTGCCTTCCCTGCCTTTAACCCCCGGCGAATTCCAATGGATTTCGATATCGGTGACGCCCACGCGGCGTCCTGCCATACATTTGTGATTGACGCCGGCATCGGGTAGTGCGAGCATTTGGGCGAAAGTGCCCGGCAATGATAACAAAAAGGCGGATGAAAGAAGAAAAGCGATTTTCCTCCACCGAGGTTGGTACTGAACAGTCATTGGTGATTATTTAAGGTGATCTAATAATGGGTAAATTTAATAAAAACTGTCGAGTATAAAAATCACCGTGTACTGCCCCGGCATATAACCGGCTTTCTGGCGAATGGGGCGAAAATTCCGTTGTTGAATTTCAGCAATCGTATTCAGGGCATCAAAGCCCGGTACAGGGTGAAATTCAACAGCCAAAAAATTAATATTCTTCCACAACACATCCGAAATAGACGCTATAATCTGATATTCGGCGCCTTCGCAGTCTATTTTCAGGTAGCTGACAGCATTAACCGGGATATCATTCAGTGCAATGGTTTCAACATCAACCTGTTTTTTTCCATTGTGAAAACCCGGCAGCAAACTATGTCCGCCCGTATGATTTTCATCAATAAAAAGCTTTGTTTTTTTTGCAGCATTAAAAATCGCTTTTTGAAATGCCTGAATATTTAAACACTTATTTAGCGCTATATTTTTTAATAAAATATGATAATTATCGACATCAGGTTCAAAAGCAAAAATGGTATGTTCAGGAAATTTCCGGGACATTTTTATAGAAAAAGCGCCGATTTGGGCGCCAATATCAACTATAACGCCATCGGGCAAAAAATCAATACTCGACAAAGCGTACTCATCCTTTTCCCACACCTCCTCAATCATAAAACGGTCGTACGAGTCGGGGCGATAAAAAAAACAAGCATCGCCAACGCTATATTGTTCCAGCCGATTATCGGCTTGCATTTTTTTGCTTTTGAGCTTCCATTAATTGCAGTCTTTTTTCAATATCAGCGTTAAGCAAAATCAGGTTGGTATCCCGGCTCAAATCAATTTTATCGAGTATTTTTTTACTCGTTTCAAAACTATCGATTCGGTAATAACTATAAGCCAGGTTGACCATGGAAGGATGATAATCCGGACAATATTGCAGGGATTTTTCCAGCGATTCGATAGCCGCTTTGTATTGTTCTTTTCTGATATACATAACGGCAAACGTATTATGGATGCGATGCAGATAAGGACTGTAGGCAAGGGCTTTTTCGAGTTCTACGCCGGCCTTGTCATATTCGTTCATTTTCAGATAACCTCTGGCGGTATGCAATTCCATGGGGTCGCATACCGGATCGAGTTTAATCCATTTTGACATTCCTTTCAGCGCGCTATTGACGGTTTCCCGAGCGTTATTTTTTAATTCTGCTTCTATAGATTTTTGAACATAAAAATCAAATTTCCATTTCTCTTTTCCAAGTAGTATGCAAAATGCAAAAAAAGGAATAGCCAATGCAAATACCATCCTGTTTTTCGTTGGCACAGTTTTACCCTCCAGGGTAGAAAAAATAATTCCACAGATTAATGTAAGCAACACTGCATGTTCCATTCTTTCAAGGGGAAAACTAAAGCTCATATCCAGCGCAAGCGCTAATAAGGCGGCTAATAAAAGTGAAATCGGCAACAGAGCGCCGGGGTATTTGGATGGCGATAAAAGGCGGAAACCGGCGACAAACAAAATCAATCCCATGGCATAAAACAGGGCAACCCCCGGTATCCCCGTTTCGGCTGCGACATGCAGGTACATATGGTGAGGGCGCACCATTTGGCGGTCGATTTCTTCGCCATCGGCGCCCGGTAGTTGCGGGGGGCTTCCGTAAAGCGAAAAAAGCACGCGCCAATTGCCCGGGCCCACGCCGGTCCAGGGGTGGTCTTTGATCATATCCACCGTTTTCCCCCACACATAGATGCGTTCCTCCATATTGCGCACCGCCTCGCTGGGCTGGTCTGCATCATCAAAATTGTAAAGGCTTTGCACCCGTTCTACCAGTCGTTGTCCGAAATTCCCCGACTGCCCGGTTTTAATTATCACAAAGAAAAATAAAACAAACGCAAGCAGGCCGCCCAGGCTCACCCGCCCTATTCTGCGAAGTAATTCAACAGGCAATTGTTTTCTGTAGCGCAACATAATGGCGACAAACAGTAGTCCGGCCGCCAGAAATCCGAGCCAGGCCGAGCGCGTCTGCGACAAGATGAGGGCAAAAATCGAGGCGCCCATCGCCGAGGCCCCGATGAGCAACCAGGCGCCTTTTCCCCGCAAGGTTTGCACCACGGCAAAGGGCATCATCAAAACCAACAGCGAACCGTACAGGTTGCGATTGCCGGAAAACCCGGAAGGCGCGCCGTTGCTGGGAATTGAAAAAATATCGACACCATAAAACTGAAGAATTCCGACCATCGACTGAAGCAACAAAATGACGGTTATGGTAGGATAGACCCAGTCCAAAGACCATGTTCTGCCCAATCCCATCCACAATACGACAGCCGACATCAGAAACACCCAACGGACGAGATAAAACAGGGATTCATAAGGATTTACGGCCTGAAAAGAACAAACCAGGCTCCAGAGAAAAAAAGCCAGCGAAAGTCCAAAAAATACTTTGGTTAAGTTGCTGTGAAAGAAAAGCGAAAAAGCAGACTTTCTAACCAATAAATAAATGCTGCCAACCGGCATCAAAGCGGCCAGCAGGGTAAATCGAACGGCAAAAAAAGGATCTTTCAGACTTGAATCAAAAGGAAATAACGAAAGAACAAGCGCAAGCGTGCCGAAAAACTGCGCCCAATGTCCCGATTGGTTTGCAACTGTTTTTTTTGCCGGGGGTTGTTTATTTTTTTTAGGTTGATTATTAGCCGCCATCCGCATTATTTTAAGCAAATATAAGGGACCTGTCGAAAATAAGATATTGATTTTAGCGATACTGTTTTTGTTGACTGCGAGTATAAAAATCAGCTCGGTTCAACGTAGGTAAATCGCTCGTCTTTAATCTCCACAATTGCAGGAGCAGCATGAATTTCACCGGCAGGCGCTTGATGTTCCAGGCAATCAGCCAACACATTCAAATATCGATGAATAATAAGTTTTTCATCAAACTGCTGGACTACTATCGCGCGGCTACGTTGGCCCATCAAACGCCTTTCGCCGTAGGGCAATTTCAACAACTGCAACATCCAGTGCGCCAGATTTTCAGGGTCTTTAATATTACACAAATATCCATTAACGCCATGTTGTACAATATCGCGGCACCCCACATTATCGGTAGTGATAATTGTTTTCTCCATACTGGCGGCCTCCAATAAAATTTTAGGCGCTCCTTCGCGGTAATAGGTCGGCAATACCAGGCAATCGCTGCGTTGCAGATGCGTTTTGATATCATCGGTAGCGCCCAGGAAGCGTATCAGTCCCTGTTGTTCCCAGTCCCTGATTTCATCAATCCCGATAGCCGTTGGATAATCAGACTCAATAAACCCGAGCATTTCAAATGCCACATTCGGGAAAGTTTTTTTGACTATACCGGCTGCGGCTACAAAATCTCGGACGCCCTTTTCTTCCATCAAGCGGCCTGCAAACAAAAAAGTAAAATGATCGGGCGACTTGCCGTTGATATAATTAGAAGTCAGAAAAGCAGTATCCACCCCTTCGCTGGGCAAGTAAAAAGACGATTGAGCCGGCGCCAACCCCATCGCATTAAAAATAGCCTGATCTTCTCTATTGAGAAACCAAATTTGCCTTGCTTTGCCCAAAGCAAACCGGTATAGCGGCTTAATGAGTTTTGTTTTCCAGGAAGGATTTGTAAATAATTGTCCCAAACCGGTAACAACGGCAATAACACTAATACCCATCAAATAGCACAAAACACTGCCATATATATTGGGTTTTATTGTATAGCTTATAGCGAATTGCACGCCTCTTTTTTTAAAAATACGGCGCAGTTGCATAAAATACCGCCAATCGTCAACAGGGCTGGCCTGATACCTGTTGATAGAAACCGGTTCAAAGCGGCACCCCAGCGCTTCGATGTATTTGCCGTAGCCGTCTTCGGGCGCCACAACTACCACCTCGTAGCCCTCCGCTGCCAGTGAGCGCAGCAGCCCCTTTCTGAAGTTGTACATACTCCAGGCCGTATTGGACAGCAGCGCAATGACAGGGGCGGAGGTTTTATTATTTGGGTTTTTCATGATTCTTCATCATTTAAATCAATCGTTTGTTGACAGTAGTCTTCGAATGGCGAGGTACAAGCTCCCGAGCAAAAACGAGGGGAGCGCGTAAGGTTTTTTTCAACATTTTCGCTAATAATCGCAAAGGGCGCGGGATCAGTGGAATCAAGCGAAAGGCTATCCATTTCCAGACGTACTGCGCATAACTGGAAGGCGGCCTTCTTGTAATACTAATATGATGAACAGCCATTAAATGGTCCAGCGTTGAATATTTGTAACAGGCGTATTTATCCAAATTACGCGACCGCCATTCTTCATTCATCCAGTGAAAGGCATAATAGTGCCTGGGTATTCTGGCAGGATAAGCGCGGTAGAAGTCGACAATCTCCCAGCGATCGGGGTTAGATATTTCCGGTATGATAAATGTTGTCAATTGGTGCTTATGGATATAATCATTTAATATACGAATCGGCTTCATCCAATCCGTATTCAACGCATTAACCTCTCGCAGCGCCGTTTCGTAGCAATCCAGCATCAGTTGGCTATGCGCCGGACACTTCATCAAATTACCTACAACGGGCAATACATCATGAGCGCGGAATACATAGGGCGTCTCAAAATCGAGGGGTCGCAGGCAAGTGATATCCAGATCGGCCCACCATCCGCCGTATTCATAAAGCAACTTATATCTGAAGAGGTCGGAAAATCCGGCATAGCTTCCTTTACCATGGCCGAACTGGTTTCCTTTTTGGTAGGCAAACACCTTATGGGCGGGGATGATGGTAGCAGCGTCTTTAATAACTAAGTTTGCGGGAAGCGGAGATACAAGCTCGTTATAGGTCCAGAGCCAATATTCATGGCCGTGATCGAGAAAAGACCGAATAGACAATAGTTCCAGTGGAGACAGGTGTTCGCCTATCCACATGCCGTGTACAATCTGGTTGCTGTTCTCTTTCATCATCTGTGACTATGCCAAGCCTAAAGGCCATAGCTCAAACAAAATAAAGCAAGCATTCAGGGATGACTTTCAGGAGCCATACTCCCAATTGGCGAGACGATTCAGGAGAAAAATAAGGTGTGTAACAGGATTTGACGGGCAAGATAGACCAAAAATATTGTGTTTTAAGTAAAATTTAGATTTATTTTTAACAAAAAAGGAAATGTTAAGACTTTTTATTACTTTTGCTGCCAATGTTCCCAGAAGTGTTGAATTCGGCCTATGTCCCCATCAAAAGAAAATTGCATCCGCTTACGTGCAAGTAATATTTTAGGCCGGCCAACATTATTTTTACTCCTTTTGGAGACGATTTTACCAGGAGAAAATTAAGGATTTACTTACATGCTTCACGATTAGGAAAACCCGCTTTGTACTTGAATTAGTGCAATGCGATTGGAGTGGTTATACCCTGATTGCCATTTAACACATAATGATTTTTCAGACGACCTGAAAAAGAATTTTTCGCTAATAAACCAGTAATCTCATGACCCGGTTTGTACTGCTATTGTTATGCCTGTCAGCAGGGGTATTCAGCTCGCTTAATGCCCAAACCCTCACCGCTACCGATGGCGACAACGACGCATACGTAGATGTCAGTTGGAATCTCCCCGCCAGTTGTTTTGATGCCGGCGGCGGCAATACCCATCCCGAAGGCGTATTTCTCGAATTGAGGGCAAATGGCGTGGTCATATATACAGAAACCATCGACCAGGCATTGCCTACAAATGTGGCGAATACCTTTCGACATTTTACAGGGCCGAACATCAGCCGAAATTATCTGCTCACCTTATATATTATAGGCCCGGGTAACGTAATCGCCCCCTGTTCCGCTTTAACCGATGCGGGCAGTACGATCAGTTTTCAGCCACCGGTTATGGTATCGGCCACCGATGCGGCATTTTCGCATAAAGTGACGCTAACCTGGCAAAACAAGTCTAAGTTGAGCACCAATTTTCTGGTGATTCGCAAAGAAGGCCTTCAGGAGAAGTTGATAGCAACCGTTAGCGGCACCACGCAAATTGATTCCGTATTCACTTACGAAGACACCTACAACCCGAATAACGCAAACAGTCTGGTCAATGGAATCAATTATACTTATTGTATTCGCACCTTCAGTGGTTTGACCAACTCTATTTTCAATGAAACTTCATTTCCTGGTATTTGCGACAACGGTAGCACTTTCGATATGGGAGTGAGCGCCACAGATTTTGCTTTTCCAGACAAAGTTGTAATTACGTGGAATGATGTTTCTGCATTTGCCGATAAAATAAACATACGTCGTAGCGGCCAGGTAATTAAAATATTCGAAACAGCAACTGCAACAAGCTTTACCGACCTATCTCCCGTGTTTGGTCTTGTGCACAATTATGAAGTCGAACTGGTCAAATCAGGAAATGCCATTGTAAGAGACAATGACGAAGGCGGCGTTGCCCCCATCGGCGTCATTGCCGGTTATGTTCGCAATAAAGAAGGTTATGGTATTGCCGGGGCTAAAGTCAAATATACTACGACGGTGTTTGGAGAAGCCCGAGCCGACTCAATGATTACAGATTATACCGGTCGCTATGCTTTCACAGGCGTATATTACGGGCTCAGTGCCGTATTTAATATGACGGCAAAACACCAGGGCTTTTCTGTTACCCCTGCATTAATCCCCGTAGAATTAAGTAATAACACGCCGGAACTAGAAAATATTAATTTCACCTCCGCCCAACTTATCCCAACAGGCAATGACATCATCGTATTGTCCAACTTTGTAGCCACTCCAGGCCCCGATATTTTGACGTTAAGCTGGAACTATACCTCTACCGGCGATACCACCTATTTCCAGCTCTATCGGGAAAACAAACTGGTAGGCGTTATAGATGACGCCGGCGGCCCGGTATCTGTACTTGTAGATCGGGGTGGAGAAGCAGAATTTTTCTATGAATACGAACTAAGAGCCTACACTTTTGGCATCAACACCGTCAATAAGGCGACTATAAGGGATACCTTACAGTTCCCTAAAGTAACTGCGCCTACCAATATTGCGGTAGTAGATGACTTCGACGCTAATAGTATGGGTGTGCTCACGGTCACCTGGGATCACGTCTCTGACAATTTTTCCGGGTTCAGGATATACAGGAATGGTATCTTTTATTATGAAATTCAGGATACCAGTGCGCGCAAATTTACGGATTACGGAGGTAATCCCGGTGTTGCGTACACCTATGCGGTTTCTGCGTTCCGCATCGTAAATGAGAATAAATACGAATCCAGCCTTATCACAGGCGCTCCTACCCTATTCCCGGATTTTATAGAGCCTACCGCCGTAGTTGCCACACCGGTAGCTGCTGAAAATGCGATTTTGGTTACCTGGAATATATCATCGGCGCAAATTGACGATGATAACTTCACGGGCTTCAAAATTTTACGCAACGGAATAGAAGTCGGCGAGATATTGAAAGGAGTACCCCAGATTTATAAAGATTTGCAGGGAATTCCGGGAACGCCATATATATATACCGTCAAATTATTTGTAGAGCAGCAAGACACTGTATTCATCAGTGGCGGTACTTCTTCCGCATCGGTCAATTTCCCGACCCTTGCAACGCCAGGTTCGCTTACAGTAACTTCAGGAGCGGGCAAGGTCAGCATGAATTGGGCAGCTTCCAACTACAACACGAATTTTGACAATTACGACGGGTTTATTGTTGAAGCAACTGGATTAGCCGCTGATACGCTTCCCCGACATATAACCTCCTATGATTTTTATGACAAAACGAACACCAGCCGTACATTTTCCCTCAAGGCATATCGCATTGCCAATGGTGTTATATATACCTCTGCTGCAGTTACCCAAATGAATTCGGCGCTGAATACGCTAAATATTCTGGAAGCGCCGTCTAATGTATTTGCATCTGACAAATACCCCATGCACATTGTTGTGAGCTGGGAATATCCGGTTTATAAACTATCCGATTTTATCATCAAAAGAGACGGTATTACGCTGGATACCTTGCCCACCGGCGCCAGGGATTACTATGATTACACGGCTGAAACGGGTAGAACGTACGAATATTTTGTAACAGCTATTTACAACGGTCAATCTTCAGACCCCGTGGGCGCATCAGGCGTAAGGAGAAATACCGCAATTATCCGCGGGCAGGTGCTTTCTATTGAAAACGGTCGCAATACCGATAGTCTTGAGGTGAAGCTGGTCAATGGCACTACCGTACTTGGACGAACTTTTACGAACAGAGCCGGCTATTACATCTTTGAAGAATTGCCATTACAAGTAGCTCAGCCCGCACTACGCGTTGTGTTGGAAACGGAAGGGCGCAGCCTGAATATTATCACAACTGACAAAGCAGTGAATCCTTCACCGCTAGTCAATCAGGAGGTGATTATCAACTTCAACGACACATTGCCTTTGCCGCAATATCCTCCGCGCTTCCAACGCGATTCTGTCGTTAAAATCCTGGTATTGGAAGCCCAGCCGCTCAAATTCAAAAGAGGGGTGGATGTAAGTTGGTCTATTTCCGAAGGACAAGTCAACGGGTTTGAAATGTATCGCAACATGACCAACCTGGCGCCGAATATCTCCGGTAATAATCAGTTTTTAACTGATCTCACCGGTGCTGATGGTATTCAATATGACTACTTCGGCAGGGCATACTGGGAGCAGCCCGAAGAGAGAATATTTTCACCTGTTGTCATTAACCAGGGCACTTTCCCTAAACTTCAGCCGGTAGAAAAACTCAGTGCGACGGCGGCCTACAATGGCAATGCCAATACGGTTATTATCAACTGGACGCACTGTACTGGCGATGTTAGCCTGTATACAGTTGCAAGAAACGATGAAGTGATCGGCGTAGTGAATGCAGGTCAGGAATTAAGTTTTGAAGACAATACAGGTAAACCCAGTCAGCAATACATATACTCCGTTCGTGCCGTACTCCAGGAAGGTACTAACCTGATTGTATCAGCCCCGGTATCGGTTGCTACTATATATCCCAAAGTTGCCAAACCACTCATCAATTTAACTGCGCTCCCCGACAGCAACGCGGTAGTCGTCAGTTGGTCGTATCGGGGTCCATATGTTGATGGCTTCAGAGTATATCGCGATAACAACCTCATAGCGACGTTGGGCAAGGATGTCACGGAATATTTCGATATCAATGGCATACCCAATAGCACTCACGAATACCAGGTTGTAGCATTACTGGACAGGATGGGCATGAACTTCCAATCGGAAGGCGCCACCAAAAATATAATTTTCCCAAAAATCCGTTCCGTATTAAACGAAATGGCCCAGGTAAACAATAATTTGGGCAATATTGACCTGATGTTCAACTATTACGCCCGCGGAGTTGACAAATTTGAAGTGAATTACCGGGTTATGGTCGGCGCTGTGGATACCACGATCATGCTCAGCGTGAATTATTCTCAACTGGAAAATAACAAGATCACATTCCGCGATGAATTGGCGCTTCCGGGCGTTATGGTGCAATACAGGATAGCGGCTGTCTCCGTTCGCGACAACGTAGAATACCGCTCTGACGACGTTACATTGACGGTAGGTTCCTATCCCCGACCGCCCAGACCGACGACCTTTACGGCCTCGGATGGAACGTATGAAAATCAGGTTGAAATGGATTGGACATTGCCCTTTGACGCCAATATCGACGGGTTTGTGGTAATACGGATGACATCGGCGGGCATTGACGGCAGTACCATTCCAGCCGCCAATATCCAAAACCTGGTATCAATCGGCGTTCCCAACGCCTACGGCACAACGGAATTGGCCGTTTTTGAAGTAGCCCCCGGCAAACGCACTTTTGCCGATATCTTCAGCGAAATCGGCGATAATCCAACCGCGAATTATCAGTACATCGTAGCTTCATTTAATGATGCCTACGGCGGACGCTATTACTCAGACGGCAACACCAATAACGGTTATTCGGGCATCCAGCGCGAATCATTCAACCGCTTCAGTTCCAATTTTGCCAATGCCTCCTTTGGCTGGTCGGTAGCGCTCGACGGAAACAACGCAACCGTAGGTTCTCCGCTGCACGTTGCGCCAGGAGGAACCGGCGCTGTTTCGTTTTTCCAAAAAGCAAACGATAGCTGGACGCAAAGATTTACCTACTATTCTGCTCCATCAATGGAAGAATTCGGCAACGATGTTGACATATTCAGCAATTTGGTAGCAGCAGGTATGCCCGGCGCTTTTGGCACAACAGACGTAGGACGAATCGATCTGATTGAGATGGATTTCTCAACCGGCGGTACGATTGATTACGATGCATTCAATGGTGGCGTCGACTTTGGCCGTCTGGGCAATGCGGTAGCGATCAACGGCAATTATGCCTATGCCGTTCAACAAACGAATGTATATACTTTCAAACGAACCGGCTCGAACTGGGCGCAAGCAGATGTAGATGCCGTATCCGGTAATACGATGGGCTATGTGTCATTGGCGGCCTCCGATTCTTATATCGTTGCCGGCGGGGCCTCCGATGTGACCGATACCAGGGGATTTGTGCACATGTACAAACGCAATGGAGATGTAGTTTCCTATGGCGCCGGCGGGGCAACGGGCACTACCGAATTAAAGGGCGAACAACAGGGTGACAACTTTGGTATTTCAGTAGATATTACCGACGAATTCCTGGCTGTCGGCGCCGACGGTAAAGGCGCCGGCGTTGTATATATTTTCCGCAACAACAATGGAGTTTGGGAACAAACCCAAGTGATACCGGAACCGCCTTTGCCCAATAATTCAATGAATGACCGGTTTGGTCGAGCTGTAGCCATGAAAGGAAATTACCTCGTTGTAGGCGCGCCCGATCATGCAGTGGGGAACGTCAACAACTCGCAGGGCCTTGCCTTCGTCTTTAAGCGAAGCGGTAATACCTTTGAGTATGTAGATTACGTCAATATTCCCGAAGGATTGGGCATTTTCAACGACGACTTCGGATTTTCGGTGGATGTGACCAACGACGATATCTTGGTCGGCGCACCTTACCACGGTACGAGCGGCGCGGTGTGGTTCTACAGTACCAACCTTATTGAGGCCTGGCATATGAAAATGCAGAATATTCAGGCTTCAGACGGCTCCTTCCCCAACAAGACCCGGGTATCGTGGGAATTTACAGGAAACCGCGACTACATTTCCGGATTTAATGTGTATCGCGATACGGTAAAAATCGCTACCACTAATCCGAATATTAGCTTTTTTGACGATGTTGACGGGGTTCCTGGAAGAGAATACATCTATACGGTAAAGGTATTGGTTGACAACGAAGAGTCGCTGGGTAAATCTGATGCCGGCTATCGCCGTGGCGCAGGCGTATTCGAAGGCGATGTCTATACATTGGTAGGCAATGCGCCTGTACCGGGGGTAACTATTACGGCCAGCAGCATCGTAGATGGGGAAAAATATGAATATACCGGCCTGACCAATAATAACGGACATTTCTACATAAGTGGCGTGTATTTCGGTACGGAAGTAGTCAATTATACCTTGACGGCATCATACGATGATCACGACTTTGTAACCAACCCGATCAATGTTGATATTTCTCCGGAAAATCCTGTGAAATCCAATTTGTTATTCTTTGATCGTACAGCCTATATCATATCCGGCTATGCCCGTTTAAAGGATGTAAGCTGCGGCATTGACAGTGTTCAGGTTCGGGCTATTTCAACCTTTGACAACAGCCAGACATCAGAAGTTACTGCCTACACCGACGAAGATGGATTTTACAGTCTGGTGGTAAAACCCAGCGAGCCCGGCCTGATGGAAATCAAGGTGGAGATTAATTCTTTCCATACCGAGGGTAGTCCTGCTTTTGGTCAAACCAATAATCAGATCGATACGATCCAGCATCTTTTTGTAGCAGATGCGCCTACAGTGTTTACCACTTTTGCTGGATTCCCGCGAAATACCTTTATCAACTTCACGGATACATTGACCTATGAGGTTGAAATGTTCGTCACTACCGTCTGTGGAGGGCCTGCTGCTTCTGCCAATTTTGAAATAGAGGCCAGCACGCGCGATGGGTGTTATCAAAAAATATTTACTACAGACATTACCGCTAAAGTAAAGGCTAAACTGCCTCCGCTTGACGACATCATCATCACGATGAAGGATGTAACGCCTGCCATTGTGCAAAATATTCTCATTGTCGATTATCTGCGATACCGGCCTAACACGCTTGATTTGAAAACCATTCATGCGGATAATTTCAGGTTGGACTATACAGAGGAACAACTGGACTCAGCGACCATGCAGCGTTTGGTCTATCACAAACCGCCCGCTATCAGTCTGCAGGGCGGGATCGACACTTATTTGTGCGACGATCCGGCAAATCCTGCAATTATTCAACAGGGGCAGGCGTATTCTCTCCAGTTTGCGGTTGAAGAATTGCACGGGACTGATATTTGCAGCGTTAACGAAGGCTATCTGATTATCAATAACTCTGCTGCGGTAAATAACCGAGATACACTCTATTACGATGAAGAACGCGGCGCCTTCCAACCCCATAGTTTTGTCGCCGGTTCTCCCAATCTGGTCTCCCCCTTCCGCAAAGGTGTTGACATCAAGTACTACTCGGCTATAGGCGACTTCCTCGGGGAAATCATTATCCCGATTATCGTCACCGGCGCAGCCCAATTGCCTGGCAGCGATGTTATTGTAGACCCTCGCGACAATGGCCGCGTGCAATATCCGCTCTACATCCTGCGCGATCCCATGGGCGATGGAAGTACCAGTTCTATTGAAGAGGGAACAACGATTAAGAAGAGCCTGACCACCGTGTCTAACTTTAAGGGGCTGGGAGGTATTTCTCTTGATTTGAAATTCTCCATTTTTACAGTCGGCTTCTGGACTAATACCGACATCCTTGCAGGCGGAGGTTTTTCAGACAACAGCACATATGAAATTACTACTACCGTCCAGCGCAATATATCAACCTCCAATACGTCCGACTTTGTCGGTCCGGATGCAGATGTACTGGTTGGGTTGGGTATTGCCATGCAATTGGGAATTGGAGAAGTGCTAGAGTACGACGCCGACAGTTGTAAAATGGATAAGAGTCGCCAGTTTTCAATTTCTCCTGAAAAAATTAAAACCGATTGGTTATACACCGTTGGTCAGATCAAACAATTCATCAAAGAAAAAGTAGCGCTGAAAGATTCTATTGCTGCGGGATCTGCAACACTTATTGTTAATAATGAAGTATTGACAAAAGCGCAGGCACTTGATCAGTTGAGTACAGAAATTTTCAACTGGGAAGAAATCCTGAGATACCATAGCGTGAAATCACTACCGCACTATATGCTTTGTACGGAAACGCCTTCCAGGCAAAAAGTGCCTATCGCTATTTCGAATTCCGCCAAAGCAAAAATCAGGCAGCTCACTTCCGGTTTCTGTTCTCAAATCGGGGTTTACGTCACGCAAGACAGTTTTGTATTGAATGACAATATACTGTGGACCAGCGATCTGGTGCAGAAATATGAAAGCGCCGTAAAAGCTACTGATGATTTCTTTAATGTGGTTGATAACCTCAGTGATGTTTCACCGGCTGACCTGGAAAGTGTTATTAATAATTATATCAGCCCCGACTTTAGCGGCGCCACAGGTGAAGTTGAGAATACTACTTTCTCAGCCGGCGTTGATATCTCCAAGAGCACTACGGTAACCAAAACCCGTACAAGTACTTTTGAACAGAGGGGCTACTTCAATCTGGATGCGAAACTTGGCGTATATCTCGCAGCCAGAACATCGGGTGGTTTTGGTTTGATCACTGAAATTAACGTGGCAGAAAACAAAGCGGGGTTGGCTATCAAACTGGAGTATGAATGGGGGCAGAACAGGGAAACGACCACAGAAACCACAGTTACCTCCAGCTATACCCTCAGCGACAACGACCCGGGCGATCAATTCAGCATAACAGCAGTGAAAGCCCGCGACCCCGGCCATTCGCCCTACTTCCAGCTCTTTGGCGGCCGTAGTAGCTGCCCGCCTGAGCCGGGCACGATCTATCGCGATCAGTTTGATATCTCATTGATCGATCTGGAAACCCAGGCTACTTTCGACGAGCAAACGCTTGTCAACCTGAATCCGGACGACCTGGCTACATTCTGGATTCAACTCAATAACGGCAACCCATTTAACGAACAACGCGACTTCTATGTGTACCTCGACGGCGCCAGCAATACCAATGGCGGTATAGTGCAGCTGAACGGCGTATATATGGGCTCAAGCAACCAGGAGGGCGGCGTAGGTATTACGTTTGTCAACCCTGACCAACCTCTGATACTCCCGTTGACACTGACCCGCAACCCGGCCTACTACGAATATGAAAATATCAATATTCTGCTAAGGCCTTCGTGTACAGATAACGATTTGTTCTTGCTGGGTACCCGCGATACGGTAACCATTAACGCCTTCTTCGCCCACCCGTGCAGCGATATTACTATCGCCTCGCCGGGTGACGACTGGGTGATCACGCGCCGAAATCCGTTTGATCCGAATAGCAGGGAAAATCTGATCATTGAACTCAGAGATTACGACAGCAGTAATCCATTGCTGGAAGAAATCTTCCTCGAATACCGTCCAATTGGCGGTGGCTCGGGCTGGAATCGCATTCCTACATCGGAGTTGGATCCCAACTACGTAGTGACCATCGATTCGCTGGCCAACTATGACGCAGCCAACTTTGGGCCTACCGATTTCCCGCGTTTCTTCTTTGTCTGGGATATTACGGAGCTATATCAGCGCTACCCTGACGGCATATATGAAATCAGGGCAGTAGCTTCGTGTGGAGCAACAGGCCTGATATTCTCTAATGCTATTCGCGGCCAAATCCAGCGCAACGCCGGCGGTATATTTGCCATCACCCAGCCTGCCGACGGCATCTGGCAACGCGGCGACGAGATCAGCATCCGTATAAACAAGGAAATCAACTGCGCCCGCGTCAATGAAATGACGTTTGAGGTATTCGACCTCACTACGCAAACGCCCGTACCGGGTACAGTTGCCTGCTTCTACGACAATAATACCCTGGTATTCATACCCGACGATATTACCGTGCACGACGACCACATCCTGCGCGCAACGGTTTACGACCTTATTGATGAAACCGGCAACCAGTATTTCCTGGATACTTTCGTCTGGGAATTCAAGGTCATCTACCGGGATATCTATGTCGGTCTCGACGAACTGAATATTACAGTATATCAGGGCACCATCAATACCCTGGGCACTACGTTGTTCAGCAACCAGGGCGTCGGCGCCTTGCAGTTTGAAACTGAATTCATAGACGCCTATCCGTGGTTGATGGCATTACCTGCTACCGGCGTTGTGCCGGCCACCGGCGGACTGCCGATCAATTTCAAGATCAACTCTAATAACCTGCCATTGGGCGATACTACCGCAACCGTACTGGTGCGCTCGCTCGAACTCAACGGCGGCGTGGATACCATCCGGATCAATGTGAAAGTACTGGCCAAACCGCCCTACTGGGTATTTGATCCTAGCCAGTATTCGTCTACAATGACCGTATACAGCAATTTTTCGTTCACCGATGATCCGCTTACATTCTCACAAGACACCATGGACATCGTAAGCGCCTGGATCGGCAATTCGCTCCGAGGAGTAGCCAGAATCGGTAAAACGTCCAACAACAGGTTCCTGTCAAGTATGGCTGTCTACGGCAACGCAGCTGACAATGGAGAGCACCTCACCTTCCGGGTTTGGGATGCCAGCGAAGGCAAGGAATACGACGCATTCCCCACTTCGGTAGACTCTATCTTCTTCAATCAGAATGCGATAATTGGTACGATCATCAATCCTGAAAAACTGTTGATCGATAAAGACCTGCACATGGCCCGCTACATACCGCTCAACGGCGACGGCAGTTGGACCTGGTTCTCGCTCAACAGCGAAGAAGACGACATGGACGTGAACCGCATCCTGCGCTCCATCAAAGACCCGCGCAACGGCGACGTCATCAAAACCGACGCTACCTCGGCAGGTTATTTGGCTAATACAGGCTGGATCAGTGTAAACGGACTTGGTGATATAACGGTAGAAAAAGGCTACCTGATTTATCTCAACGGTCCTGCCGATACGCTGCGTGTTACCGGCGCCAACGCCACTTATACCGTGATTCCGTTGGCGGCAGGCTGGAACCTGGTGGGGTATCCACGACAAACGAAAGACTCTATCAACGCCGTGTTGAACATAGGTACTGCCGCCAATGGCGACTTTATCAAAACGGTAGCCCAGGATCCGACACATCCGGGTCTGTCGCCCAACATGCAGGCCCAGTATTTCGGCGGCATGTGGATTACCGGCGGCGGCTCGGGCATGGAATTGATGCGACCCAACTTTGCTTACCAGATCAGGGTCAATAACAGTGGCATACTGAACTATCCTGGTTCTACTATTCCGTTGGTACAATACGAAGACGGTTCAAGCGATATCGCAGCCGTAACTGCTGCCGCTTGCGATCCCAACGATCCGGCAAGCTGGGTGGTCATACCCGGTAATTTTGCCACCAACATGATCGTCACCGGCCTGCTGGAAATCAACGGCAACCTGTCTGTTGATCCCAACGACAAAGTAGCCGCCTTCGTCAACGGCGAATGCCGCGGCGTATCTCCGTTGTATTATGTAGAGGCGCTCGATAAGTATTTTGTTACTTTGTTTATCTACGGCAATGCATCGGGCGAGCAAGTAGAAATCAGGCTGTACGATGCCAGCGACGAGCACCTGTACTTTAATATCGAAAACTTTACCTTCCAGAGCAACGGCATCATCGGCAATTTTGCATCGCCGTATATTTTCCGCAACAAGCAGTTCCATGCCAGCTATCAGTTGGGGCATGTAGCTTGTGAAGAAGACAACTTCGGCTCTGCACAAGTATTATCGGTAACCGGCCTGGAGCCGCCCTACCAGTATACCTGGAGCAACGGCGAAACTGGCGATACTGCGCCGGATTTGAGCGCAGGCGATTACACCGTTACCATAACCGGCTCGGAAGGTCACTGGTTTGTAGATACGGTGCATATTGAAATACTGGCTGATCTGCTGCCCACACCGGAAATTGTCAACGTCAACCAAAGCGGCATTACCTGCCTCTACGACGACGTCAACTTGCAGGCCATGTCGGCACTCAACAAAGCGTCTTACGTATGGTTTGACGAAGCCGGTGAAATACTGGCTGAAGCGCCCTACCTGGCATTGCAGCAACTGGAAAGCGACCAGACGGTGTATGTACGCACGGCATATCACAACTGCTACTCCGAGCAGGCAGCCTACTTCATCGACGTTCAAGCGCCTGATGCAGGTTTTGAAGCCGACATGACCAATGTGCTGGCAGGCGATACCATTCACTTCCAGGCCATAGGCGTTAATTCCGAGTACAGCTGGCACTTTGGAGATGGCACTCAAAGCGATCAACAAGCCCCTGCACATGCCTACCAGGCGCCGGGTATCTACTCCGTAACTTTGGAAGTACGCGATAGCAACGGCTGTATGAATAGCCTGCTGCGACCCAATTTGGTCAACGTAGAACTGTCAACCGCTTCTGCCGAACCCGGTACGCCCAGCCTTGATCTGCAAGCGCATCCCAATCCTTTTGCCAATATGCTCAATGTTACCATTCAGGCGCCCAAAGACGGGAAATACATTTTGCGCCTGATGGACAACCAGGGCAAAACGCATTGGCGCCGCAAAGTGGACCTGACTGCCGGCAAAACCGATATTCCGCTTACCGAAAACGAGTTGTCTATCGCCCCGGGTACTTACTTCCTGCAGCTCAACGCTGTCGGCAACGACGAAGAAAGGATTATCATACCCTTGATCAAAGTACCGCGCCCATAATAACAACCGGGCCCAGGATATACCCGAAAAAGAGGTATAAACTGGGCCCGGCAACCAAACAAAACTACTAACATTTCAGCCATTGGCACACCAACTAAAGATTTTGGAGATGCGACCTAAAATAGCACTATTGATTGCCTTCCTATTGTCGACAGCGCTAACAACTGCCCTCGCCGACAATTTCGCCAACCCGCAGGATACAACTACCTGGGCAGTAACTCCTGCGTTGTATAGCGACAATATGGTGATCACAGCGGTGATCGAAATAGAAGGAATTGAATCCCGCAATGCCGGCGACATGGTTGCCGCATTTGTCGGCGATACCGATTGCCGCGGCGTTACGCATGCCACTTATGTTCCCGCTATTGACCGCTATATCGTGAGCATGTTGGTGTACGCCAATACCACCGGTGAAACCATTAACTTTTATGTGTATTCAGCCGATGCAGATAGAATTCTGCCGGCTATTACAACGTATACTTTCGACCCCTCTGCCCCCACGGGTAGCCTGGCCAATCCGGATACCATCAAAACGGTCCGGCTTGAAATCGGCCTCACCAAAACAGATGTATTGTGCGACGCAGACTCCACCGGCTCTGTAAGTCTCAACGTGTCCGGCGGCCAACCCCCTTATACTTATCAATGGAGTAACGGCGACACAACCGCCGTTGTGACTGGACTTGGATTCGGCAATTATTATTTTACGGTTACCGATAGCGATGGTTTTTTCAAGGCGGATAGCGTAAGAATCGTCAATCTTAATAAAACAATATCTCCGCCGACACTCACTGCCGTGCCATCGACCACGGTCTGTACAGGCTCAACAGTATATGCGTTTGCTTTTTCTTCTGAAACACTAACTCCTGGTTATGAGTGGTACGATATATTTGACAGCCTGATCTTTGTGGGCGATTTGTTAATGCTGCCTCAAATAGCTGGTCCGACACAGATATATGCCATCACAAACGTAAACAACTGCCTGTCAGCACCCACATCAATAAGTATCAACGCTTTGCTGTCACCGGATGCGACATTTACAGTTAACCTCAATACGCCTGCTATACAGGATACGGTTGTATTTGTACCCAACAGCATTGTGCCCGCAAATACTTATAACTGGACTTTTGGCGACGGCGGCACGAGCACAGGCCCCAATGTCAAACACGTATACACCAACCAGGGTATTTATCTGGCAACGCTCACCGTAACGACGCCTCAGGGGTGTACGTCCACTTTTTCCCAGCCTATTGCCGTTAACGACGGCAGCATAGATGTGCTTTTGGATGTAGTACCCGCATTTTGCAACGGCTCGGCCAGCGGCTCTGCTTCAGCCCAGGCAATCAATGGCACTCCTCCTTATCAGTATATATGGAGTAACGGCGCTATGAGCAACGTTGTCAGTAACCTGCAACCCGGCACATACAGCCTTACCGTTATTGACGCCAATGGCGTTTCGCGGGTGGTGGATGTAGTGATCAGTGCCAGCACCAGTGGATTGACTCCGCCACTTGTCTTGGCCAACCTGGGCCAACCAGTATGCCCGGGCAATGGCTATTGGGTAGTTGCCGCTTCAGGAAACCCCAGCGCGCAGTACTACTGGTTTGACGCGCCGACAGGCGGAACGCTTGTATTTATCGGCAGTCAACTGTATGTTGATGATGCCCAGCAAGGTCTTTCGCTTTACGTGGAAAGCCGGCAGGGTACCTGTATATCCAACAGAACTCCCGTAATTGTGCCCGCCAACGATTTTGACGCCCGTTTCGAAGCGTCGCTTTATGAAACGCAACCCGGCGTTTCTATCAACTTCTCGGTGAACTCTCCTGTTGCAGGTTATCAATACCAATGGGAGTTTGGCAACGGCGATATCGGCGCAGGCACTTCTGTCAATTACAGCTATGCTCAACCGGGCCACTATATCGTAAGGCTCACAGCAACTTCTCCTCAGGGCTGCCAGGTCAGCGAAGAAAGAATTATTACCATTATAAGCGAATTGGATGTCATTTTGAGCATTACCCGGCCGGATTGCCCCAACGTAAATACCGGCATGATCATCAGTCAGGTACTCAACGGCACGCCTCCTTTCTCTTATCAATGGAGCAACGGCTTCTTTACGCCCAATATCACCAACCTGGCTGCCGGTCAGTATACCCTGACCGTGACAGATGCCACCGGCCAACGTGCCACGGTTACTACTACGCTTGCTCCGCTAGTCTATACGCTCAACCCGCCGAGTTTCTCAATTAATGGGTCACAGGCTGTTTGTAAAGGCGACAATGTGTGGATCACAGCCTACTCCAACCAATCGGGGGTAGAATTTTACTGGTACGGCAGCGCCGGCGGCAACGACCTCCTTTACGTGGGCAATCCGCTGGTATTGTACGATGTTCAGAACAACCAGCAGTTCTGGGTAGAAACCCGCTATGCCAACTGTTTAACCTCTACCCGCCAGGGCGTTACGGTAACCGTTACCGCCCCCAACGCCAATTTCCAGGCTTCTACAACCAGCGTAGCCCCCGGACAACTGCTCAGTATTTTTGGCATTACGGTAATTCCCGGATATACTTATTTCTGGAATTTCGGCAACGGCACTACTGCTACTATCAACTCTTCCAATTATAGCTTCTCATACAATTTACCCGGCCTATACGAATTTTCACTTACCGTGACTGCGCCAAACGGCTGTAGCGATACCCGCAAGCAGTTTATATATGTCTATACACCGGTCAATAACGACCCACCCGATAACGGTAATGCCGCGCTGAGTGTAATTTTTGACGTTAGTCCGGCTCAATGCGCATTGCAATCAAACGGAAGCATTCAAGCCTCTGCTATCAACGGAACGCCACCTTACAGTTATAACTGGAGCAACGGCAGCAACAGCTCGGCAGTAAGCGGACTTAGCCCCGGTGTTTATACGCTTACCGTCACCGATTCAGAAGGCGAATCGGTCATCGCCTCAGCACAGGTATTCAGCCAGATTGCATCTGTTCAGCCGCCATTGGTTACCATTAACGGCGGCTACGATATCTGCCAGGGCGACGATATCTGGCTGGCAGCCGCCTCTCCATCGGGTCCTGCCTCTTTCTACTGGTATAATGAATCCAGCGCAGGCCAATTGATTAATGTCGGCGGTACTTTGTATCTCAGCGATGTGCAGGTACAAGATACGTTTTATGTTGAAGCCCGCATCGACGGCTGCGCTGTAAGCACACGCACAACCGTTATTGTGAAACCAGCTACGCTGTTTACCGGCTTTACCGCTACCCCGCAGGTTATCCCGGAAGGGGGCAGCATTCTGTTTGAGGTCGATACATTAGTGGCAGGCCATTCCTATAATTGGGTTTTCGGCGACGGCGGCACGGCTATTGGGCCCCAGGCTACGAATACTTACAACCACCAGGGTACTTACGAGGTAACCCTGATCGTAGTTAACCAGGATAGCTGCATTGCTGAAAGAAAGCTGTTTATCAATGTTTACCCCGTTCCCAACCCGGCGCCGGTACTATTGCTCAACACCACTCAAAACGTAATCTGCCCCGACGATGCCTCCGGAAGCATTAGCGCCAGCGTATTCGGCGGAACTCCGCCATACAACTATCTGTGGAGCAATGGCGCTACAAGCAGCCAATTGGTAGGGCTTCTTCCAGGCCAATATCAACTGACGGTTACCGATGCCCTGGGACAAACATCTACAGGTACAGCTGAAGTGGTCAGTCAATATCCCAACCTGGCAGCTCCACAAGTAGTATTTAACAATAACCAAAATATCTGCCTGGGCGGCGATGCCTGGATAGCAGCAAACTCAGCTTACCCCAATGCTTCTTATTACTGGTACGACGCACTCGTAGGCGGCAACCTGATTTATGTAGGCAATCCGCTGCCTTTGAGCAATATCCAATCCGATCTGTTGTATTTCGCAGAAACGCGCGTCGGCGGTTGTATTTCAAGTGCAAGAACGCCGGTAGCCGTCAACGTATCGGATGTAAATGGCAGTTTTACCGCCTCTGCCGTAGTAGGTCAGGTGGGTGCAGATATCGTCTTCTCTGCGTTGGAAACCAACCCGCAAGCAACCTTTAGCTGGGATTTTGCCGATGGCGGCACAGGCTCCGGCGCTACATTGTCGCATGCCTTTGATGCCCCGGGTCTTTATGAGGTTAGCCTAAGCGTCGAAATTCCCGGCGCTTGTACGGCTTCCAGCACCCTGTGGATAAAAATTACAGAAAACGGCGCCGGTCTTGCACTCTCTATTCAGCGCACCGACGCCACTTGCGCTAATGACAGCGACGGCAGCATTGCGCTAACCATCACAGGCGGCCAACCGCCCTATGATATCCAATGGGGCGACGGCGCAACAAGCGCAATTCGCAACGGACTTGCTCCCGGTACTTACCCCGTTGCTATAACAGACGCACTCGGTGCTACTATTATTGAAAACATTGGCGTAGGTAGTCAAACACCATCCATCGACTTGCCGACGGTGACGGTAAACGGCGGCCAGTCCATCTGTGCGGACCAACCCTTCCTCGCTGTGGCCGCCAATAATATTGCTAACCCGGAATACCGCTGGTATGACGCGCCTGTGAACGGAAACCTCGTATTCGCAGGCCCCACCTTCCCTATCCCCGGGCTTTTGCAAAACGATACCGTCTATGTTGAAGCATTCTATAACGGTTGTTTCTCGCAAGGCCGCACAGAAGTAGTCCTGGACGTAGAACAGGTCAGCGCGCTTTTCAGCGCTTCCGCAACAATCATCCCATTGGGTAGTTCGGTTCAATTGACACCCAACACAATATCAGCTTCCAATACCTACGAATGGGATTTCGGCGACGGGCTTGGCTCTACTAATGCCAATGCAAGCCATATTTACAATATTCCCGGCACGTATACTATTAAACTGATAGTTACCGGCCCCAATGGCTGCGTCGTTACGCGTAGCCTGGATGTAGAAGTGATCAATAACCTGCAAATGGCCGTTGCGCTTACCGTAACGGACAATCCCTGCCCGAATAGCACGCAGGGCGCCATTTCCGCGCAAATCGTCAACGGCACTCCGCCGTTTACATTCGATTGGAGCAATGGACAAAGCGGCAGCAGCATTAACGGTCTGCCCGTTGGCTCTTACTCCGTAACCGTTACCGACGCGCAAGGCGTAACCATCGTACAACAAGCGGAGATCATCAACGCTACCGGACTGGACTTTATCTCCGCTCCCGCAGTATTCCTCAACGGCGCCAACCAGGTGTGCCCCGGCAGCAGCGTAAGCTTGTTTGCCATGACCAACCAGTCGGGTATTCCTACCTACAATTGGTACGATGCGCCGCAGGGCGGCAACCTGATCAATGTGGGCGCCGTATATAACCTGTTCGGCCCACAGTCAAGCCAGACCTACTACGTCCAAACCAATTACAACGGCTGTCTTTCCGAAACCCTGACGCCTTTCAACCTGATGGTCGACAATCCGAACCAGGGTTTTATGGCCTCTACGCAGTTTTTGTTTGAAAATGAACAGGTTGAATTAACGCCTGTACTGCAAAATGCCGGTAACCAATATCTGTGGTTGTTCGGCGACGGCACGTCTTCTACGAATATGTTGCCTTCGCATACCTATACTTATCCTGATTTGTTTGACGTGACCCTCACGGTTACGAGCCCGGCGGGATGTATGGTTACTGTGCAAGAGCCTGATTACATCAACGTGATCTCTTCTACACAATTGACGCTTATCCTGGATATGGATCCGGAGACTTGCGAAGGCGCAGGCAATGGCAGTATACAAGCGCTGGTATTTAACGGGCTTCCCCCCTACACTTATCAGTGGAGCAACGGCGCTACAACCAACTCGCTTAGCAATCTGAGCCCGGGTATGTATTCGCTCCCACTCAGCGACTCAGGCGGTTAGATCATAACGGCGCAAACAACCGTAACAACACAACACCCTATTCCGGCCACCCCCGGAATTATATGGGCAGGCCCGTCATCGGTATGCGCAGGGACGCCCGTGACGCTCCAGGCGAGTACGACGGTTCCCGTCGATAGTTTCCTGTGGTATAACCAAAGCGGCGATTTGCTCCACACAGGCAACGTATTGTCTATTCCCGACTTCCAGAATGCCGAAAGCTATTATCTGGAAAGTTTCGCCAACGGCTGCGTTTCACAGCAAACTTCTCTAAGCCTGGGCGTAATTCAACTCGACGCAAGCTTTAGCGTGTCAACTACGCAGGCTGTTCAGGCCGGCAGCCCGGTCACCTTCACGCCGAACGTAGGTACTTATTCCAGCTACGAGTGGAATTTTGGCGACGGCAATACCTCGCAGTCGGTCAATCCGGTGTATAGCTATTCCCAGGCAGGCCAATACAGCGTTAGCCTGACCGTAACTGATGCAGGCGGATGTTCTCAAACCACTACGCTGAGCAATATCGTTCAGGTGATTACGGCCAACAGCCTGTCGGCTTCTTTCGATGTACAACACGTGCTTTGCAGCGCCGACCAAACGGGCGAAGCGCAGGCCCAGGTTAGCGGCGGCACACCCCCCTACCAGTACGACTGGAGCAACGGCGCTACAACAGCACTGGCAACCGGATTAGCAGCCGGCACTTACGAGGTGACCATTACCGATGCCGACAACCAGGTCTTTACTTCGTCTGTCCAAATTGACAACCTGGGGCTCACCATTCCGGCGCCTACTGTTGTCGTTAATGGCAACCTTCCCGCTTGTAAAGGCGAGACGGCGTTTTTACTGGCCAATAGCAACGCTTATCCTGATGCTGACTTCCAATGGTATAACCAACCAACGGGAGGTCAACCCCTGTATACCGGTTTGTTATACCTGATACCCAACCTGCAAAACGATCAGACGCTTTATTGCGAAGCAAATGTAAATGGCTGTATTTCAGCCCGATATACTGCCGGCGTTCAGGTGCAGGCGCCCAACGCACAATTTAGTTCCAACCCCAATACTGTTCCCATTGTAGAAGGCACCATGGTCCAATTTACGCCGGCCACGATGCTGCCCAATCATACCTACCACTGGGAATTCGGCGACAACGGCTGGAGCCAGACACAACAGCCTTACTACATCTACAACCTGCCCGGCAACTTCGACGTAAGCCTGACGGTTACTGATGAAGATGGCTGCTCAGATACCCAAATGTACCCTGATTATGTAATTGTGTCGGCATTGTCTAACTTTGGCTCTGATCCCGATGTGGAAGAACGCGAAAAAGCGAAAGCCACTGCAGAAGAACCTTTGTTCACTACCGGCGCCTTCCCTAATCCGTTTGAAAACGACTTCACCATCGTAATCGAAAACAGGTTGGACGGCGAATTTGAAATATCGCTGACAGATCTGTCCGGACGCCGCGTTTTTGGACAAAACATAACGCTAAAGGCTGGACGCCACCAACTGCGCGTTGAAACAGGCTTGTTGTCGCTGCCTGCTGGAATGTATTCCCTCGTTGTTCGCCAGGGCGATGCGTGGGGTAGTTTGCAAATGATCAAAAACTGATAATGATGAATAGCAAAACAAGCTTTTTATTCGGCGCACTGATCCTGATATTGGCGGGACTCGGCTGCAAGCCCAACAAAGGCAACGATTTTCTCTTTGACGGCGATGCGCCTCAGGTGCGTATCAATGGCAAGGATATCTTTCGCGATACGTTTAAATACTCTTTACAAGATTTATACACACTCGATTTTTCCATTTCAGACGACCAAACCGCTCGTAAACTGAGTATGTCGCGCCTCGATAATGCCCTGGTGTATTACAACGGTAACGTACTTAACAACGCTGTCATTGATCTGAATGGGACTTCCTCGGGCCAATTGTCTTTCAAAGCATTCCAACCCGGCTTTTTCTCGTTTTTCCTCACGGTTACCGACCCGGAGGACAAAAGTTCAACCGCGCTTATCGAGATGATCGCCCTTGATAACCTTTTGCCGGTAGCAGGGCTGCAAGTCAGCCAAACCAATGAAGTCGCCCCTCATCAGGTTAAAATTGACGCTTCTGCCAGCGTTGACGGCGATGCGCGTTGGGGCGGTACGATCGAGAAATACGAGTATACCTTAGAAGGCTTTTACACGACGGAGTCTATCCGCGATAATATCGACTATATTTTCCCGGGCCCCGGCACTTACCGCATTCACGTCAGGGTAAAAGACAATGATGGCGCCTGGTCTCAATCTATCACCAGGGAGATATTGGTCAACTAATTGCGTACGTAACACGTTTGCTTAACCGCTCAAGGTTGGGCAAACGTGTTATCCCTTTGTATCAGTTTTCCATATCCGGTTGATATCTTCGTTTTGCTCAAATGTAAGCTGCGCCAACAGCGTCGTGGTATAGCTGTGGTCATTGCCGGCGATTTTTTGTAAAAGCTCGCCAGGTTCGTGATGCGCCAACAGGTATTCCACTACGCGCTCAATACGCCGGCTCAATTGCTGCTCGCTCGTTGTGTCGACCGCTATTTTATGCAAAACAATAGATTGGCGTAACACGCCGAAGTACTGTCGTATAAAGGTTTCTGCATTTTCAGCATTTTTTATCAAAACATCCAAACCGGACTGGTCTACCGGAAAAACACCGGCTTTCCGCTGCTCCTGTATGCGGCCCAATGTGCGATACAACTCATTTTGCTTCAGCTTATCCTGTAAACTTGTCCGTTGGGTGTGCTTATACTCAAGATCAAGCGCCAAATCCCTCCAAAGTTCAAGCTGATGAATAAGATTCAAAAACATGGCATTATTCTCGCGCTGCACCAAGGCGCCGTCCGTAAGTTCCTGTTGCATGTAAAAGTCAACAATTTCCTGAAGTTCGGCGCTGGATAAATGACGCAGCGACAATTCCAGCGGAAACCAGAGCGTATTGAAATACAAGGGGAATTCTCCATCATTGCAACGGCGCAAGATATCGGGAATCTCCCGCCAGTTGAGCGTCATGGGGCAAACAGCCAGCGATAACGGCCTTCCCTTGCTGCGCATAATCTTGATAAAAGCCTCGAAATTCTCCATCACCCGCTCGAAATTGGCATTAATCCTGATCTGCTCGTAAGTAGATTTTTCAAATGAATCTATGGATACGATCAATACCACATTGAGTTTTTCGAGAATACGTCTGACCTTATTATTAAAAACCGTGCCGTTGGTGGTAATATTGACCGGCGCATGCGGGTTTCGGCTGATCAACACCTCCCACAAATCGTAATAAACAGGAATTAAGAACGGTTCGCCCCCGTAAAATTTAGTTTCCCAGGCGTTTTCTAAAAATTTCGATATGGCCGGGATAAATGCAGCGTCATAGCGCTCTTCCAAAGGCGGCAATCCCTCTCTGTTTTTTCGGATAGCGGATGAAAATTCGCCAAAACACATGGCGCACTCCAGATTGCAAGTGTTGCTAAGCTCAAACTCCAGACAACGCGGATAATGAATGGCCGTTTCGCTGTTTTTCGAATTCGAGCCCCAGCATGAACGTACATACCGCTTGAATTCCTGCCTGGCTATCCGCCCAATGGGAATGCCCCTGCCCGTGCCGTAAATCCATTCTTTAAGCTTGCGAATCAAAGTTTCCCATTCCAGCTTAATATTCTGCCCCAGATCTCTGTGGTTCCGGTTGCCTGTTTGTAATTGTTTGAACTTTTTGACAATACTTTCCAGCGGCGCGTCGGCGTATTTGTCGTATAACCTGGCGTGCAGCCCCGAAATATTGCCGGCCTCCAGCTGTTGTGCGCAGGAGCTACAACCGTCGGGCATACTGGTGTCGGTCATGCCCGCCTGCAATCGCCGGGCCAGGTCGCCCGTCCACATATCCAACGGCGATTGATCAGGGTAGCGCCCCAGTATTTGAGTGCGGTTGTAGCAACAAGCGGTTACCTGGCCGTCTCTTCCAAAAAACATATTCTGATGCGGCGCATGGCATAGCTTCCGCTGCGCGTTGATGGGTCGAGCGTTGTTGTATCTTTGCAGTTGATCTGCTTCAAATCCCTGTTGAGTCATTGTGTACTCCCCTATTTTCTATTTACGCATTTTCCGGCATCGTGTCGATGAACAAGTTAGTTAAAAACGGGGCTTTTCTTTAGTGTCGTTGGTATTTTTGTAAATTTATTATTTGAAAGAATATTTTATCTGAGTAATATTTTAAATAAAAAAAGTAATTTAGATAAAATTAAATTGCCGGAACAGTTCCCAACTAACAATGCCTACGCACACAGCTATATTAATCGAGTGTTTGGTACCGGCTTGCGGGATTTCCAGGCAGGCATCGCAATGGGGCAATACCTCGCTGCTAACGCCTTCTACTTCGTTGCCGAAGATTAGCGCGTAGCGTCGACCGGGTTCAACCTGGAAATTTGACAGGGGAATGCTCCGATCAACCTGTTCAACAGCAATTACCAGGTAACCTTGAGATTTGAGCGTCTGCGCCAATTCGGGCAGATTATCGTGATGCGACCAATCCACCGTATCGGTAGCCCCCAGGGCGGTTTTGAGTATTTCACGATGTGGCGGCGTAGCGGTAATACCGCACAGGTAGATATGCTCGAGTGCAAAAGCATCGGCGGTGCGGAATGCGGAGCCTACGTTGAGGGCTGAACGGACATTATCGAGCACAAGGGCTACCGGCGTTTTTTCTGTTTGCTTAAATTCGTTCACGCTGAGGCGTCCCAACTCTTCCATGCTCAATTTTCTCATTGTTGCGGGTTGTTTTTTTGGTATAAAATAAACTTTACCCCTCTCGATTCCAGGCGATGTATCGCTTCCCAATCTGATTGCAGCGCGGCGCGCTCTTCGTCGGTGAAGTCGTTCATCACGTTGGAATACAATATATAAGTCTGCGTTTGAAGATTTTTTTCTCGAAAGCCCTCCATTTGCCCCGACAGGTCGCGGTAGGTAAAAGGGCCGATTTCCGGGAAAGCCGTGCCCACCTGCCCGGGTTGGATACCTTGTTTTTGAATATAGTTCAGCATGGTTTCGCGCAAGCCGTAATAAGGCAGATGAGCAAGGGTTGAATCCCAGCCCATGGCGATACCTTCGGGATAGACCCAGCGATTGCCGGTAAGCAGGGCTGCAAACATCACAGTAAACAGCAAGTGGCGTATGCGTACCGACTGCACCACGTGAAAAACAAAGGTCAGGGCGCCTAAAGATAATACCAGGTAAAGCGGCAGCAAGTAGCGCTGCGCGTGCAGTGCTTTGTATAACAAAAAGGATGGAGCAAGCACCAATGCGATTAAGGCAGTCAATACGAGAATATCCATCAATTTGCGTTGGTCGGCGAAAGGGATGTTTCGATTGTGCGGTTTAAACCAAAGTACAACTCCAAGGCCCAAAACGAAGATTACCGCCAATCGTCCGAATTCCAGGAGCCGCCAGGCCAGTAGCGCTCCATTTTTCAAAAAGCCGGCCGCTCCTACCCTGCCAAAAGCGGATGCCCAGGGCGAATCGGGATGATAACCTATCCAGCCTTTTTCCCACCAGTGCCACAGCATAAACCCTCCGGCCAGCACTGCGCCGGGCAGGAAGGGCAGGCTGCGCCGCAAAAGGGAAAAGAGGCTCTGCCGGCTCCACCACCTTGCGCCCAGGCTGCGTTCGTTCATCCATACATCAAACAAATAAAGCGCCACAGCCACCATCATTCCCCGCATGCTGATCAGCGCAAGCATAGTAACTCCGAACGCCAATAAACGGCTGCGCTTTTCCACTATGCCCACCAAGCCGAGACAAAAAGCGCTGATGAGCACGACGTCCGGACTGACAAGAATACCTTGAGCAGCCAATGTCGGATCAACTGCAGCCAACCAGAGTAAGTAATAAGCAAAAGCCGGTCCCAGCCAATAATTGCCCAATCGATACAGGGCCCAAACCAACAGCAAAAGAAAAGGGAGCATTGCCAGGTGGCTCGCCGGCAAACCGGGGCCGCCCGCCGGCGCCCAGCATGCCGCCAGATACCAGCCAAACACAGGCGGATGGCCGCTGTCTATCTCATCGGGCAGTAAAGCCGGTGTTAAACCGTTGTCGTAATACCAATAAGCGTGTTTGGCGCCCAACTGCACCGTATCCCAGAAGAATACGTGATGGCGGGAAAACCACACCGACAGGACGGCTACAACAACAAACAGGATAAGTTGGTAATACGGACGCATAAGCTAAAAAAAAAGTCGCACAGCATCTGTGCGACTCTACTAGCAATGATTATAATTCCACGAAGATAAAAAGCAATGAATGTATTTTCAGTTGGCAGGGTTTGCGGAAATAACGACCGGGCAGGTTAAATTAGTATAACGCCGAGCCTAAACCGCTCATTTACCCCACATTAGTGTTTTACTTTAAACTTTTGGCTCACGATGCCATCGGCAGTATAAGCGCTAACAATATACAATCCTTCCAGCAGGTTGCTAACGTCTAGTTGTGTTCGGTTCGATTGTGTATCGAGAGCAAACACCTGGCGGCCCATCATGTCGTACACTGCCACGCGCGAGAATTCGCGATTGCCATTGAGGTGGACATTCAGGATATCCTGGGTGGGATTCGGGTACACTTTCAGTTGATCATCCGACAGCGGGGGCTGTTCGTTAGTATTCAGGCGAATGCGAAGCATTTGTTCGCCGATGGTAATACCGAAATATTGGCCGCCGCTGGTCATTGCCGTAGACATACCGCCGCCTATCGGAATTTCAATCACATCGTCATCCGTGCGGAAGCCGTCGAGGTCGTCGGTCACTACAAAGCGCAGCTCGCCGATTCTGCCGTGGCCGCTTGCCGACAGGCCGTTGGTACGCGTAAAGCCGGTAGACAACAGCCCTTGCTGGTTGTTTTTCTGCATGTACAGCACCGGCGAATTATAGGCAAGCCAGCTATTCGTGGTGAAATCAGCTTCCACACTTTCGGGAACAAAAAACATCGAGTTGTAGGTAAACGGGAAAGTAAACCCGTAGATATCTTTAGCGGGCGTAGTTGGTGTGCCGAGCATCATATCAAGCACCACCAGGTCGCCGGGATTGGCGAACAAATTGCCTGCGAGTTGGATTTCATAATCGTAAAACGGCAGTTGCACAGGCGTCAGCGAGTGGGTTCTGCCATAAAACAGGCTGATCGCCGTAGTATCCAGTGCTGTAACGATACTATCGCCGTCAGCGTCGAGGTGTTTGAGGTCTACCGGGCTTTGGACAAAAATATTATTCCAGTTGTCGGCGTATTGGCCATACCAGTTAGAGAGCGTAGCATTTTGGCGCGGCGTTCCGATTTCGCCCATATAGAGGCCCAGCGGCAGGAGGTCTTCCATATTCACCACGCCGTCGAAATTCGTATCGCCTGCCCATACGCAATCGCCGAAGCACATGGGGCCGTCGCCGGCGCCGATATTCAGGATTTCAAGTTCTACCTTCACCGACTGCTGGTACATGCAGTCGCCTTCGGGGTTAGTCGTGCAATAAGTAACTTCGAACTCGTCATTGCCCTGGTCCACGTTATCATTGGGAACGTAAACCACCAGGTTATAGCCCACAAGCGGCTGGTCGTAAATCGTAGTGTCTACAGCTCCGGGCAGCACCATCACCTGTCCCAGATCGCCTTGATCGACAATTTGAAAATTAAAATCCAGGATAGGCACATCATAGCCGATCACCAGCGGTGTGCGCTTGGGGGTCGACATATTAAACACAGCCGAAGAAGGCTGGTAATTACCCACAAAAACATAGACTGTGGCAATTTCAGCATTACCGGGGTTCATCGGCGGGCAAGCAATATACGTAAACTTGTCAACTCCCTGGAACCCGGCGGGCGGCGTATACACCACGTTGCCGTTGCCGGTGTGCGTTACAGAACCATATTCGGGCTGGTTAACCGTAAGGCAGCTAGTAGCCTGGAAGTTGTCGTTTTCGAGAATATTCAACTCCGCCTCTTCAAAAGCGGTGATATAGGCGTAGTCGTCAAATGCAAAAGTATTATTTTGAAGGTTAAGCACATTCACCTCCACGACGGTCGTCATGCCGTTGTGTTCAAAGCGCAGAAAATCCAGTCCCACGTAGTTATTTGCCGGCGTATACAGCGGAACGTCGCCCGAGGCGTTAAATATGCCGTGGGAGGGTCCTTGTACCAGCGTATACATACTCGGGATCAGCACCACTTGCTCCTGGTTTTTCTTGGTAAAGATGCGCATCGTATCCGTAGTGCTTACGGGAGCAGGATCCATCACCGTAATACTCACCGTACCGTTGTCACAGGTGCCTGCGCCGTCGCACACCACGTAATTGAGGTGGGTCAGGCCGTGGAAACCGGGTGCGGGGGTAAACGTAAGCGAAGCGTTACCGGGGACAAAAGAGGCCGAGCCGCTGTTCACCACAGGAATAGCAGATAGAATCAACACCCCATTGCTACTGAAGTCATTGGCCAATACGGAAATTTGCACCGGCGTATTCACATTCGTCACCACATAATCGCGAACGGCGTCAACTTGGGCGGGAAGAACGGTAAAATAAAGATCGAGGTAACTCCAGTTAGAGGGCGTATTCCAAATCCACAGGCGCATGAAGTCATCGCCGATGTAATCTACATCAGGCGTATAGGTAAGCGTATAATTAAAAGGAGGAGACTGCACCAGGGCGTATGTGCCGTGTTGAGGGGCAGTAACAAGCGTAGGAGCGTTTGGTGTGGAGACAAATACGTGCGTTGCGGGTACGTTCAGATAAGTTTCCAGCGGGACGTTGACAACGCCCTGTCCTTTGCCCAGCAACGGCGTCAGAAAAACGCTAAATATGTACAGACACCTTCGTAAAGATACATTCATGGTTCGTGGATTTTTCATTGCTATGAAGTTGGTGGACGTATACTTGCTACATCCCCGTGTTGTTTTCTCAAGTTTGTGAAAAGCGCATAGCCGCTTACAATAACACTTCTCCCTTCGTTTTGTTATAAAAGCGGCTACTATATAAAGGCTTATTTGCCTACAATGTGAAAAAAAAGTTTTCGTTGTATCTTTGGAGTGAGTTTTAGGTTGTAATCATTGCTTAATTTCAACTGCTAAGGTAAAAACTTTTTCTGAATGCGAAATAGTAAACTATACTCAATTTTATCACATTTCGACAAATACGAACAGAACCGATTCCGGAAGTATATCCTGTCGCCCTATTTTAACAAAGACCAGACGCTGATCGACTTGTTTGAACTGATCATTGCCCATGTCAATGACAAGTTGGAAAGCGAATTGGACAAGGAGGAGCTCTGGCGGCAACTCAACATCGGCAAGCGATACGACGATGTTCGCTTTCGCAAATATTTATCCGATCTGCTCAAGCTGGTAGAGGGTTTTCTGGCCCAGCAGCACTACGAACAAAACACGCTGCACCAGGCTACTTACCTGATGGAGGCCGTGGGCAAAAAAAAGATGGACAAGCTATACAACAGTACCCTAAAAACAGTGGAACGCCTGTCGGAGCAACAAAAGTTCCGCCCTTCGAGCTTTTACTACTACCAATACGAAATTGAAAAAAATTATTACGAGCTCACGCAGTCGGAAATGAAGCGCACCGACAAGTCGAATGTAGAGAGTATTATCCTCAACCTCGACTATTTCTATCTGGCTGAAAAGCTGCGCCTCTATTGTTCGGTATTAAGCCGGCAATACGTTGTTTCGCACGAGTATCAATTGTTATTTATCGACGAGATTATCCAGCATATCCAGAAATTCGGTTTTGAGGACATCCCCGCTATCTCGGTGTACTACCAGATTTATCTCACTCAGGTAGAGTCAGATAACGAGGCGTATTATTTCAAACTGAAAGAATTGCTGACCCGCTTCGGCCATGTTTTCCCACAAAAAGAAGCTTATGTGATTTATACCTACGCCATGAACTATTGTATCCGGCGCACTAACAGAGGGGTACAACAATTTCTAAAAGAACTTTTCGAATTATACAAAGAATTGATAGACAAGGAGATAATTTTCACTGAGGCAGGCTTGTCTCCTTGGGATTTCAAAAACATCGTACAATGCGCCCTGCAATTAGGCGAGTACAACTGGGCCGAAGATTTCATCAATACGCATAGCGCCAAATTGCCCGAGAACCTGCGCGATAACGCGGTGACGTATTCGCTGGCGCAAATTTATTTCTACCAGAAAAAACACGAAAAGGTGATCAGCCTGCTGCAAACAGTAGAATACGAAGATTTCACCTATAACCTCGGCTCCAAGTCCATGCTGCTCGCAACTTATTACGAAATGGACGAATTGGAACCCCTGTATTCGCTGTTTGAAAGTTTCCGCACTTATCTCAACCGCCACAAGGATATCCCCGCTCAACGCCGCAAGAATTACGCTAACCTGATCAAGTTTACCAAAAAACTGACCAAGGTTATGCCCGGCGATAAAAAAGCCGTTGAGCAACTCAAACAAGAGATTGAGCAGACGAAAAATGTGGCCAGTATTAATTGGCTGCGTGAAAAGATTGGGGAGCTGGGGTGATAATTTGCTGATTTGCTGATTTGCTAATTTGCTGATGTGCTGATGTGCTGATTTGCTGATTTGCTGATAATTAAATAATTATAACAATCAACCCATCAGCACATCAGCACATCAGCACATTAACTCATCAGCACATTAACTCATCAGCACATTAACTCATCAGC
>DAINSQ010000011.1:0-50434 GCA_036741235.1 Saprospiraceae bacterium
CAAATCAGCAAATCAGCAAATCAGCAAATCAGCAAATCAGCAAATCAGCAAATTAATTTACCAGCGTCGTGAGCCAAACCAGCCGATGCGGAAAGTAAGGCCTGTAAACCAGCCGCTGAAGTCTTCGTTGGTATAGCCGAGGTTTTCGTTAGCGCCGTTAACCAGGCGATAGCCGGCGGTACCTGCCACACGGAACCAGCGGGTAACGTTGAGTTCGATGCCGAGTTCGGGGGTAAAGACAAAGATGCGGTCAAAATCTTCTACATCGTCTTCCAATTTGATATCGAGGCCGCCCCAGCCGATACGCGTACTGCCGTAGAGGTGAATGACCTTGTGGGGGCGATAGGTACCGCCCAGCCAGAAGCCGCCGTGTCCTAATTCTGCAACTTTGACATCTTCGCCTTCAAACAGCCTGTTGAAATCTACGCTGCCCATTCCGTAGCCGCCAACGAAAGCGCTGCCGATGACCAGGCCGCCGCCGCCGCCGACAGAGGTACTGATTTGATTATCGATGCCAATCTCGACGATAGGCGCAAAAAAGCCGCCCTTCACGCGGGCATTGTTGAATAACGTTTCGTGTTGGGCTTGTGCTTGTAGCCAAAAACCCAGTAACAGCAGGATGATCGCTTTTTTCATGGTAAATGGTTTGATTTTGTCAGATGAATAGGTGCTGTTTTCAGTTTTTTGTTTTGGGTTGCAGGATTATTACATTCTTATGCCGGCCTGAATGCCCACCCACATTTTGAGGTTGTTGCCGGCGGCAGAGGTGCTTTGGTAAAAGGGGCGCGGAGTTAACCGGGAGCCGTAGGCGCCGCTTTCGGCGTCAACTTTTTTTGACGTCATAATATTAAGGACGGGGCCTGCGAAACAACTGGTTTTTCTGCCGAGTTGCCAATCGAATGTGGCGCGCACCTGGTTTAAGAGGTTGAGTTCGCGGGTCCAGAGTTCCCGTTCGTTGACCTGCATGGCAACCAGTTCGAGGTTAAAAAGGGAACGGGGGGTGACGCGGAAAGCGCGGCCCAGGCCGTAGCCCAATGCCCAACTCAGTGATTGTGACGAGTTTTCGCCGTCGTCGTCCCAGCGAATCCCCAGGTGGAAGATATTATAAAGGCGTTGGGCGCCGACTTTAGCGGCCAGGTTGCCGTACATCATTTCCGAGCCCGCTATTTCCACGCGGTTATAACCTTTTTTCACAATATTGAGCAACCCTAGAGGCATACCGCTGATAGTGTCGGCGATATTAACAAGCGCAAATTGGAAGCCGTCAACTTTTTTTGCTTTGTTAAACAGCAACGCCATTTGGCCCCATTCTACATCGCCGGCCATATTAAACAGCCCGGCAGCCTGGGTTTTGGCTTTACCGTCAGCTATGTTGAATGCGCCGGCAGCCTGAACGCCGTCTACATAACCCTGTGCCAGGTTGAAAATACCGGCAGCCTGAACGCCTTTGGCATTGCCTTGGGCGATATTGTAGATACCGGCGCCCTGGACTGCCTGTATATCACCGCTTTGGTTGAAAATACCGGCGGCTTGAAGGCCTACCAACCTGCCGTGATTAATATTAAATACCCCGCTGAATTGAGTGCCGGAAACCTCGTTGCCGACAATATTGCCCAACCCTGCCACCTGAACGCCTTTGACATCATACTGGATGTGGTTGATGAGTCCGCCGACTTCAAGGCCTTCGACCCCGCCGTTTTTGCCCCACAATACATTAAATGACAGTGTGTTAACTGCATTTCGGGTAGCCTCGCGTTGAAGGAAAGGCAGCAGCGAAATCTGGGCCAGGCGGCGGCTGGTTTCATCGGCAGCGGCTTCGGGTTGGCTGATGGGTTGTACCAGCGAGCGCAGCGAAGCTTCATGTACAAGGAGCAGGCTTTGGCCACCGGGCAGCGTAGCCAGGCGCTGCTTTTCAATTTCGGGCACCGCGCGTATTTCCCGCTGCCGGCGATTTGCAGGCGGCGTATTGCGTTCGGGGTAGATGGGGCTGGTTTGCCGTACTTTACCGGGCAAGGTTTCGATACGACTGAGTTGCGCTTTCTTTTGCCTGTCGGCCCGCAGTACTACCTGTTGGCCTACTTCCACATAATCGACCGTTGTTTCCCGCAGCATGTGGTCGAGCGCCGTTGACAAAGGCTGGTTGACCACCACCACGGTCACCCTGTGATTGACAGGTACAAAATTGCTGCTATAGCTGAAGTTGACGCGATAGTTGGCGCTGATGGCCTCCAGCACGCTGCCCAGCGGTTCATCTTTATAATTAAGCGAAACCTTTTGCTGGAGCGGCTGGGCGCCGGCAGCCAAAGCCCAGCCCAGCAATAATAATATGCCGGTACTTTTTTTCATAACTACAGGATTCGGGTGTAGGAGGAGGGGTTACTCACATCCCGCTCCGCTAAATACTATCGTATCTCCGCTGCGCGAAATCTCCAATTCCATTGACAGTCGGATCACTTCAAGCAGTTGGTCGAGTTGCGGTTTATCGTAGCTTCCGTAGAATTGGCAGCGCAAGATATATTCGTTGTCAACTCGGGTTTGTATGTGGAAGTAGCGCTCCAATGCTACGAGCACTTCGCTGAATGCCGCGCCGTCAAAATCGAGGCGTTGGTTTTTCCAGGCTGAAGAATTGACGGCTGAAACGGTTTTTTTCTGTAAAACGCCCCTGGCTTTATTCAGTAACCCCGTCGCTCCGGGTTCGAGGATCACCTTTTCGGCGGTATTCCCAGCGCTGGATAGTTGTACTTTTCCCGAGTTAACGGTGACTTCCACTTCGTCTTCGGAAGGGTAGGCGCGCACATTAAAAGAGGTGCCCAGAACGGTAGTGCGGGCATCTCCGCTGGCGATGACGAAGCGCTTGTTTTCCATGCGCTTGACGTCAAAAAAGGCCTCTCCCTCGAGCGTAACGAACCGCAATCCTGCCGAGTCGGCATACGTCAGGCGGGTATTTTCATTGAGCCACACCTGGCTGCCATCGGGCAGTTGATACTGCATTTTCTGTCCGGCTTGCGTAGCTACGGCAAAAGGCGGTGAAGAAGCCCCAAATTGTCGCCACAAAAAGCCTATGCTCAACAAGAGCAGCAGTGCTGCTGCGGCGCGTAGCCACCAGGGCGGTATAGACAGCAACTTGCCGTTTTCAGTCGGGACTCGCGAAGCGGGCTCCTCAAGCCTTGCCTCCAGTTTTTGCCAGGCGGCGCCGGAATCCGTTTGGAAGGACAACGAATGCGACACATCGGTTGCACGCCACAATTGAATCGTCTCATCAAAGAACTTGCGATGATCTTCATGTTCAGCTACCCAGGCCATAAGCGCAGCAGTTTCCTGCTCCGACATTTCGCCGGCCAGGTATTTGGCCATCCATTGGATGTGTACAGGTTCTTCCATCGCGTTGTTTCCCTTTTCCATGCTTATGATGCGATGACAGGTAGGCCACCCCTATTTGGCGAGTATATTTTTTTGTATCAGTTACATTTTATGTAATGATTGTTTATTCGTCTTGAAAGCGGCTAATCAAAAAACAAGCATCAAAAATCAAACATCAGAAACATCCCTTACGCAATCCCGGGATAATTAAATATCTTGTCAGGCGTTAATAAAAAGGCAAAACCCATAAGCTTATGCAAATCATAAAACTGAACTCAAGAGGCTCGCAGGTTTCCCGCTGGCAATTTTTCCTGGTTGGGCTGGGGTACACCTATATTAAAGCCGATGGAAAATTCGGCCCCAAAACGCATCAGGCTACTGTAGATTTTCAGCAGAAAAATGGATTATCCGGCGATGGGATCGTGGGTGAAAAAACATACCTAAAGGCATTTTTTGCCGGTTACAACAGCATAGAAGCCCAGCAGTACCCTGCCAAGCCTAATTTCAGGCCATTGGCCAGCAATGCCGAGCGGCAGCGGCTTTTCGGAAAATTCAGCTACAGGGCGGCGCCCAATGGCAGTGATATCATCATTACCGACGATTGGGCGACGAAAAATCTGGTGAGTGTTGAAATTCCGCAGATGAGGGGTATTACAGGTTTTCCTTCCGGCGGCAAAATCACCTTCCACAAGCTGGCAGCCAAGCAATTGCAGGATTTATTCGCCGAATGGGAAAGAGAGCAATTAATGGGCCGGGTGAAAAGCTGGGGCGGCGCGTATGTGGCCCGGTTTGTGCGCGGTAGCCAGACCACGCTGAGCAATCACGCATTCGGCACGGCTTTCGATATCAACGTACCCTGGAACGGCCTGGGCCGCATGCCTGCGTTGATCGGCCAAGAGGGATCGGTTCGCGAATTGGTGAAGATTGCCCATAAACACGGGTTCTATTGGGGCGGCCATTTTACTCGTCTTGATGGAATGCATTTCGAGGTGGCCAGAATTATATAATTAACAAGGCGGTTGGTTTTGATTAATAACCGGAACCGGGCTCCGACGGTCATGCCGTCTTGTCGGCTGAAAATTACAGATCGCCCAATTGCGGGCGGATGACCAGCTCCTCGATCACCGTATTGGGGGCGGTTTTCCAGGCATTGTAAATAGCCAGGGCGACTTCTTCGGCGGCCAGGATACGTTCGGGCGGCGTGGATGATCCTTCCCAGGAAGCGCTCCAGGTATGGCTGGGCATCACCGTTGTTACTTTTATATGCCTGGAGCGCAGCCATTCACGCAATACGCCGGAAAAACCCATCACAGCGTGTTTGCTAATAGTATAAGCGGCGCTGTCAGCCAGTATTTTTCGGCCTGCTATTGATGCGATATTAAAAATATGCCCATGGCCCTGGCGCAGCATCAGTGGTAAAAGCGCCCGCGTAAGCCGGTAAGGCGCCATCAGGTTGAGCGCCAGCAAATTGGCCAGCGCGTCGTCGGGTTCATCCAGGATATTGCCGTGAATGTATGTCCCGGCGTTATTGACCAATACGTCGACGTGATCCCACGCGGTCAGCACCGTTTGCGCAAAGCGATCAACGCCGGAATCGGAAGACAGATCGGCGCAACAGGTCAACAATTCCATTTGGGGAAAATGGGTTGAAAAGTAATCGGACATGCGCTGTAAATCAGCGTCAGTGCGGGCGGCGACTGCCAGCCTGCCGGATTCGCGGTCGGCAAAAACCTTTGCAATGGCATTGCCAATGCCTTTGGTAGCGCCGGTAATTACAATATTCATCGCAAATAAGTAATGGGTTTAACGCCCAAAGATAAACACCGTATGCGCAAATTGCGCTATTTTTGCCCCTCAACAAGTAGCTGAACGAATGTTGTTCTCCAGATTTCTTTACCATTTCGGGCGTTATCTTATCATGATGGGCACAGGTATTGCCCGCCCCGAAAAGGGCTACATGTACTACAAAGAAACCATGCGCCAAATGAATGATATAGGTATCGGCTCGCTCATTATTGTGGGGCTGATCTCTATTTTTATCGGCGCTGTTACGGCTGTTCAATTTTCCTACCAGCTCGACGGCACCCTGGTACCGCAATATTATATCGGCTATATTGTTCGCGACAGTACGATCATCGAACTGGCGCCCACTATCACCTGTTTGGTGTTGGCGGGAAAAGTCGGCTCCAATATAGCGGCTGAAATCGGCGGTATGCGCCAAAAAGAGCACATAGACGCCATGGAGATCATGGGCGTTAATACCGCCGGCTATTTGGTTATGCCTAAAGTGGTAGCCTCTATCGTGGTTATTCCCATGCTGGTGGCCCTTGCCGCGTTTATCAGCATCATCGGCGGTTATGTGGCGTCGGTTCCAACCGGCTTGCTTTCTAATGCCGAATTTATACAGGGCGTACGCTCTTTTTTTATAGAGCGCAATATCATGCTGATGTTTATCAAATCGGTGGTATTTGCCTATATACTTACATCGGTGCCCGCCTATCAGGGCTATTATGTGAAGGCAGGCAGTATCGAGTTGGGCAGGGCGAGCACCAATGCCGTTGTATTGAGCGACATCCTGATCCTGCTGTCAGATTACGTAATTGCCGTTTTATTTACCTGACAAGTCATCCAAACCATGATAAGAGCGGAAAATTTGTTCAAGACATTTGACGACCACGAAGTGATTCGCGGTATTTCTTCCGAATTTTTTAAAGGAAAAACCAACCTTATCATCGGGCGAAGCGGCGCGGGTAAAACTGTGCTGCTAAAACTGCTTGTGGGATTGATCCAACCTACCAGCGGCCATGTGTGGTATGATAATGTCGATTTTTTTGGTCTCGATAAAAAACAACAGCGCGCTATCCGCATGAAAGTGGGTATGCTTTTTCAGGCATCCGCCTTGTTCGATTCGATGTCGGTGGAGGAAAATATCCGCTTTCCCCTCGATATGTTTACCAATATGACCAAAAAGGAAAAGCTGAACCGGGTGAATTACTGTCTCGAGCGCGTCAATCTGCCAGGCGTTAATGCCAAATATCCTTCTGAAATCAGCGGCGGTATGCAAAAACGCGTAGGTATCGCCCGCGCCATCGTGATGCAACCCGAATACCTCTTTTGCGATGAACCCAATTCGGGTTTGGACCCCAAAACCTCAATCGTTATTGACGAACTGATCAGGAGTATTACTGTGGAAAATAATATTACGACGATCATCAACACCCACGATATGAACTCGGTGATGGAGATTGGCGATAATATCATCCTGATCCACGAAGGGGTAATCGCCTGGCGCGGCGACAAAGCGGAGGTGCTTCGCAGCGACAACCAAACGCTGCAGCATTTTATTTTCGCCTCGCCCTTCCTCCAGCACTTGCGCGAAGCCGCCCTGGAACGACAAAATGCCGCGCAGTAAACTCAATGTCGTCAATGGCGCGCCTTAATTCAGCAAAACAATTTTAGCTACAGCTTTACTTGGCTTGGCCTCGAACACGGCGTTGCGGGGGTTCGTAGTTGCAAAAACGAGATAAACTCCTGAATTGGCGCGACGCCCGTTGTAGTCGCGGCCATCCCACACTGCCTGACCGCCGAGTGCCTGCGTTTCGAATACCAGTCTGCCGCCCAGATCGGTAATTTTTACATTGGCGTCGCGAGCCAGTCCGTTGATGGCAATGGGGCCCTCGTAGTCGGGGCGCACAGGGTTGGGGTAAATTTCAATATCGGCTTTGTGGACGCGCCCGCCGGCTATGGCGTCGCTCTGGTATGACAGGATTCCTTTGGCAGTGCCTAAAAATACTTCCCCTGTTTGTTGGTTGACGGCGATATCGTAGATCACGTTGTCAAACAAAGGAGAATTGGCGGTTGTAAACCTGGCGATTTGTTCTTCTCCGCTGGGAGAAAGCAGGTAAACGCCGTTGGAAGTACCAACCCACTTGCGATTTGCGCCGTCGACGGCAATGGCGAGCACGTTTTCGGATTCGAGCAAATAGGCATTAAAGCCGTCTTCGCCTTTTACGATACGGCGTGTGCCGCGGCAATTGTCCTTAAAAACACCCGAACCGCATTCAAAGATCACCACGCCGTCGGAGGTGCCCACCCACACATCGCCTTCGAGGTCGGCAGTAACGCAGTTGACCGTATTGGTGGGAAGAGCGCTGTTGCCGGTGGTCATGGTGCGGCATTCGTCATCGCTGTCGTCGTCGAGGTTATTTTCATTAAACACCAAAACGCCGGCTTGTTCATTGCCGATCACCGCCCACTTGTTATTGCTTTCGTCAACCGCGATTTGGTAGAGGTCGTCCTGGTTGCATACTTTGCTGAAGCTGCGCCAAACGCCGTCGTTGCCGAACATAGCGATTGATTTGCCGCCTGCGGCGCTGTGATTGCTCACCCAGAGGTTGCCGTCGGCGTCAAAGGCGAGCCCGCCCACTTTAACGCGCGGCAATTGATCGGTGGAAGCTATTTCGAGGGTGGAGTTGTTTTCGTTGTAAAGCGTTAATTTATCGCCGTCAACTTCCATAATGCCTTCGAGGAAGGATCCGGCGTAAACCTTGCCGTTGTCGGGATGTATGGCGACAGTAATGATATCGAACAGGTCGTCGCTGCGGCCTTCAGAAGTTGTATTATCGGGATTTTCGCCTCGCATTTCCACGCGGGTGTCGCGGTTGTATACTTCCCATTGCCCATCTTTAAAAGCAAAGAAACCATCGGTGATAAATCGGCCTGAGAGGGTTTGGTCGAGGGCGCCGGCGGCAACCCAGAGTTGGTTGTCGCCAACGGCCATTTCCCAGCAGCGCTCTGAGAAAGGCGAGTTAAAATCGAGGTAGGTGCAGGTGGTTTCCTGTAAGTTGTTGAGAAGCCGGTAGTTGCGATAGCGGTCGCCAAACCAGATGCGTCCGTTTTGGTCTTCCAATGCGTAGTTGGGCACCCCTACGCAACCCGGCGTTACGGCGCCCATATTGCCGGCATTGTCGAAGAATACAACTTTTCCGCCCACACAATTGGAAGAGGGGCAAAACTGAAACCCGGCGAGGAGGTGCGGGCCTTCGGCAGAGAGGAAATAGAGCTGCTGGCCCGCCTCCGCATGCAGGCGTACGGGGCCGCCCGGGTCGAGCCGGCATAAAGTATCGTTGATACCGGCATACAGTTGTCCGTTAAAAAAGGCCATCGGGCCGCCGCTGTATTCCACCGGGAAACCTGCTGACTGGCCCAGCCACTCCCACCCGCTGAAATCGGCGGGGTTGACGGCATTGAGCGCCACGCGATAGAGGCCTTCTTCCGTTGAGGCGTATAGGTGGCCGTTCCAGGTAATCACGCCTTTCACATTGAGCCCTGTGAAGGTTGTGAAGGCAAATTCGGCGGCTTTAACATTGAGTTTCGACACTCCAAAGCTGGTGGCCAGGTAAACGATTGAATCGTTTTCGACAAAAATATCGTTGATCCGCTTTTCGCCGATTATTGTGGTAAAGTTTCGAATTTGATTGAGGGTGACGATACCGTCGGATCTTACCAGATCGATGACGCTGTTGTTATACACTACAATGAGCACTTCTCCGCTGCGGTTGTATTTAACGAGTTGAATGCCTGTGTTGCTCAATCCGTCAACCGCGCTCATAAAGCGGGCGGAGCGCTCTTCTTTGTCAATAATGGTCAGCGAAAGTTCTGTGGCGAAAAATACTTCGTTATCGCTTTGCGTAACCGACTGACCGATGTGATAAGGCAGGTGCGCGCGCCAATAACCTATCGGCAATACATTCTGGGCGGTTATCAGGGCGCTGTAAAGCGAGGTGCACAACAGGAGTAACAGGCTTATTCGCATAATTTACCTTTTTCGCAATAAACAATGGTGTGTTGAGTTATATTGTTTTGAACGCTATAATTCACATCAATGTGTAAAGCATTTGACCTATGCTCAAAAACATTCCCGCGCAAGATGCGGTAAATATTGCAGTGCTTTCAGCTAATTTCCCCATTTTTGCAATCTGTTTTTTAAAATAACGACAATGAAACAACAAGTATCGCTTATTCTCAATATTGTATTGCTGCTGGCCGTTGGCTACCTGATGATCGCTCATTTTCGCGCGCCAAAGACTACTGCGGCCGGCCCTGCCGCTACTACTTCGACTACCGAAAACACAGTCGTTGCCGAAGGCGCTAAAATCGTTTATGTAAACGCAGATACCTTACTCGACAAATACGAGGGCTTTAAAAAACGCAAAGACACCCTGGAAAAGAAAGAAAAAGACGCCGACGCTTCACTAAAAGCCCGCGGAAGAGCGCTGGAAAAGGAATTTATGGAGGCCCAGCAAAAAGTGCAGCAGGGTTTTATGACGCCCAAAGAGGTGCAACAATTGGAACAAACGCTGTCGGAGAAGCAGCAAAAACTGATGCAAGACCAGGATCGTATGACTAAAGCGCTGGTGGACGAAACCACCAAAATGCAGGAGGAATTGCAAAAGGAAGTCAAAGATATTCTGAGCGCCCTTCGCCAGGAAAAAGGCTACGATTTTATCCTCAATTACGCCCCCGGTAGCGGGGTGCTGATGGTAAACGAGTCCCTCGATATTACCGCCCAGGTGTTGGAACGCCTCAACCAGAAAAAACCGAACGACAAACAATAAGGCGCCTGTTTGCGTTTTTATAAGAAGCGTTTAAACCAATATGTCAATTTTATTTTGAAAGGCGTATCGATATATCGCGCAGCAGGGGGAGTTTTGATGTTATTGCTCTTCCTCTTTCCGCAGGCAGTGAGGGAAATGCACCACTGGGCTGCGCATATGGACCCCCGTCTGGAATGTCACCCTGGCGAGGGAGAAACGCACTTCCACGACGCCCACTATGCCTTTCACCATTGCGATTACTGCGCAATCAGTATTGGCTTTTACATAGCGCCTTCGGCCTTGTGGCAGGTAAAGCGAACTGTTCCGGCACATGTGCCCAGCAATTATCTTTACCCATCTGCAGCTTCCAATACCGTTCACCTCAACCCGCCGCTCCGCGGCCCTCCCTTCTGCGTGTAGTCCAACGCTGTATTTGTTCGGTCTAACACAAAAGACGATTCACAACATGATCCAATATATCCGGGTAGGGATTTCCTTACTCGTTGCCCTTATATGGGGGCTTGCTTCCGTGTCTGTTTCGGCGCAAACATGCCGTTTTCATATCAGCGGAAAAATCGTCAACGCAGAAACGCGGGAGCCGATGCCGTTTGCTACGGTGCTGATAAAAGAAAACGCGGTAGGCGTAGTGGCTGACGAACAGGGGCGCTACGAAATCCGGGATTTGTGCGCCGGCACGTATACGCTGGTGTGCTCTCACGTGTCGTGCGACCATGCGGAGCACCGCATTGTGCTGGAGAGCCATACCGATTCGCTCGATTTCAGCCTGCACGAGCATTCGATAGGGCTGGCCGACGTATTGGTGAGGGCCAAGGCGCCCGCGCTGAGGTCGATCCAGCCGGTAGCCGAGGTAAAAGGCGGCAAGCTGGAGGCGCTGCAAAGCCTGAACATGGCCGAAGCTGCTCGCCGCATTCCCGGCGTATCGGTACTCAATACCGGCGCAACGATTGCAAAACCCGTCATTCAGGGCCTCCACAGCAACCGCATTCTTGTGCTCAATAACGGCGTACAATTGGAAGGCCATCAATGGGGCGTTGAACATGCCCCGGAGGTGGATCCCTATCTCGCGGAAAAAATTACGGTGATCAAAGGCGCTTCCAGCGTGCGCTACGGCCCTGAAGCGCTGGGCGGCGTCATACTGGTAGAACCCCGCGAATTACCCCGGCAGCGGGGTATCGGCGGGGCGCTAACCTTGTCCGGATTGTCTAACGGCCGTACAGGCGCAGCATCGGGCTTCCTGGAAGCGGCTACCGGCGGCAAATGGGGACTCAGCGGGCGACTCCAGGGTACGCTCAAACGCGGCGGCAACCTGCGTACGCCCGATTACTTCCTGAACAACACCGGCGTGCTCGAACGCCATGTTTCCTGGGCGCTCGGCTTACACCGCGATCGCTGGCATACGGAGTTGTTCTACGCCAATTTTTATTCGCGCCTGGGAATCTTCCGCGACGCCCATATCGGCAATATTACCGATATCGAAAACGCGATTGAACGTGGCCGACCGCTACAGGACGGCGAATTTACCTACGAATTGGGCAGGCCGCAGCAGCGTATCCTGCACGAATTGTTGAAGTGGCGCACCGATTACCGCTTCGATGAGGGAAGCAAGTTGGCGTTGCAACTCAGCAGGCAGTTCAACCGCAGGCAGGAATTCGACGCCCACCGCCTTTACGGCCCGGCGCCCACCGGATTTGACGATCCCGATATGGAGTTTGAGTTGACTACATACACCGCCGGCCTCGATTGGGAAAAGTTGTTGTTTAAACGCCTGCGCAATCAATTGGGTATAAACTACATGGGGCAACGCAATACCACCGATCGCGGCGGATTGATACCCAATTACACTGCGCAAATCGGCGGCGCCTACTGGATCGCCCGCTGGCAAGCCTCCGACTCGCCCTGGCAATTTGAAGGCGGCGCTCGCTACGATGTAAAAGCGATGGAAGTAGAGTTGCCCGCATCCGACAGCCTGCCAACCGACTTCAGTTTCAGCAGCGCTTCCGGTACGCTGGGGTTTATCTACCAAATTGCGGGCCTGGCCCAATTGCGCTTTCAAACCGCCTCGGCCTGGCGCGCACCCAACATCAATGAGCTTTACAGCGACGGCGTGCATCATGGCGCCGCCTCTTACGAAAAAGGCGATACCGATTTACAACCCGAACGCGCGCTCAATACGAGTCTCTCTCTGGAATGGATTCGCCAGGGAAAATTGACGGCAACTTTGTCAGTTTACTACAACCGAATCAGCGATTTTATCTTCCTGATTCCCCAGGCCGAGTATATTCTGTCTATTCGCGGCCCATTCCCTGCCTTCCAATATACGCAAACCGATGCCCGGCTGATGGGCCTGGATTGGAATGCCGGCTTTGAGCTCAGCGACCGCTGGTCGGTCAACTCGCTGGTATCGCTCTTGCGCGCCCGAGACCATATTGGTGACCAGCCGCTGATCTTCATGCCCGCCGACCGCTTTGAACACGGCGTCACCTATCGATTGAAGCCCCTGCGGGAAGGCGATGAAGCGCCATTTGTCAACCTGACTATGGTCAATGTGTCGCGCCAAAGTCGCGCTCCGGAAGGGCTCGACTACGCGCCTCCTCCGCCCGGTCATACCCGATTCAATCTCGAAGCGGGCATGCGCTGGTATTGGGGCAGGCAGCCTATTGATGTCGGACTGGCAGTTTTTAATCTCACGAATACCCGCTATCGCGAATACCTCAACAGGTTTCGCTATTATGCGCATGAGGTGGGCCGCAATGTCACGTTCCGCATCAAGGTACCGCTGGGGACGGCGGCGAGAGGTTGAGAGGGGCGATATTTATCGGTTGGCGAGCGGCATGTATCAATTTTTTTTTAAAAATTACAAAAAATTCTACCATGAAAATCAACGAATTATTAACAATCAAATACCTGCTTCCTTTATTCGCTTTTGGCATACTCCTGGCGACTGGTTGTAATAAAGACGATGATGACCACGACCACGATCCCCAGGAGTTAATTACTACTGTACAATTGGAATTTACGCCGAGTACGGGTAGTCCGCTCACATTTACTTTCAAAGACACGGACGGCATTGGCGGCAATGCGCCGGTAGTCGATAATATTGCATTGGCAGCCAATACGGTTTATACCCTGCGCCTCAAATTTCTTGACGAGTCAAACGCCAGTGATGTTGAAGATATCACAGTAGAAATAGGCCAAGAAAGCGCTGAACACCTGGTGTGCTTTAGCGTTGAAGGCGGTATTCCGTTACCCGTCATACAGGACACTGACACCAATGGAAAGCCGCTTGGGTTGGAAAGCCGGTACACGACTACTACTGCCGGAACCGGTAAGCTGACTGTTGCGCTCAAACACAACCCCGACAAGGCTGCCGCTTCGCCTTGCTCTACCGGCGAGACGGATGCGGAAGTAGTATTTAACGTAGCGATCAATTAACCATTTTGCGTTGCCCCGCAATTTCAAGCCTGCCGTCGCAACGGCGGGCTTGATTTTTATCATAAAAACCCGTATATTATCGGGTTGATAACCAATTGCGTATGAAGGGCCGGCTGTTAAATATCGCCAAAACGGATGAAATGCCGGCGCCCGGCAAGGTAAAAAGCCAACCCCGGCGAATATGGATGCTGTTGCCTGTAATTGGCATTATCTTTTACATAATATTGTATTTCGTTGCCACCGCTTTATATCCCGGCGGCTCCAACGCCGACAGCGCATCGATTGGCTACAGTTGGGTAGATAACTACTGGTGCGATCTGATGAGTTCATACGCCAAAAACGGGCAGTTAAGCGCATCAAAACCGGTAGCGAGGACGGCCATGGCGTTACTTTGCCTTGCACTTTCCATTTTCTGGTACCAATTGCCTTTTTATTTCAACAACATACCGCGTTGGGGGATGGCGATTCGCTATACCGGTATTGCTTCGATGTGCCTGGCATTGTTCATTTTTACAGGTTATCACGACCTGGTGATCTATACCTCAGTCCTATTAGGCGCCATAGCCATAATCGGTACTTTCAGGGGGCTATTTCAGGAGCGGTCGTACAAAATGATCACGGCTGGAATATTTTGCCTGATATTAATAGGCCTCAACAACTATATTTATACCACGACCAACTTCATAACGGCGCTGCCTGTAGTTCAGAAAGTTACCTTTTTAGCGTTTTTGCTATGGGTAACTGCAATTTCGCTTCAAATATATCGGAGCCGGGGCGGTTCAAGCCATATAGCCGGCGAGCAGGTCTACGCCGAGTCCGGGTTTGTCGGAGGGGTAAAGGCAGCCATCGCGGAGTATAAAGCCTCCAAACACGGCATCTCTGGCCAGGTCGAAACTTCCGTCGAGGTCGAGGTAGCGGGTGGCCGGGCAGGCGAGGGCGGCGTGAAGCGCCGCGGTAATACTAACAACACTCTCGTCGTTGCAGCCCCACATCAGGCTGATGCCGCCTAGTTGGGCAATTCGGGCGATATCCAAGGCTTGGCTCACGCCTCCGCATTTCATCAGTTTAATATTAAAAATGCCGAAAGGCTGAGGCGCATGCGACAAGCGGAGCGCGTCGGCGGGGCCGATCAAGTCTTCGTCGGCGGCGCAACGGCGGCGCAGCGTTTCGGGAATATCCAGCATAAGCGCCGAGCGGCCGTGGGGTAGCGGTTGCTCATAAAACTCAACGCCTATTGGTTCGCAAGCTTCGGCAAAAGCAGACAAAGAAGCCGGCGTATAGCCCTGATTGGCATCTATGCGAATAACGACATGGGGCCCCACCGCCTCCCGCAGTTGCCGAAAAACGGAGATATCCTCCTCCACATCGGGCCGCCCGGTTTTGAGCTTGATTACCCGGAACCCGTCGGCCACGTATTGCCTGCCTTCGGCAACCGTTTCTGCGGCGCTTTTGATGCCAATGGTAATTGAAGTAGGCAGACCTTCGTATACTTGCCCCAGGTATCGCGCCAGGGGAAGCCCCAGGTATTGGGAGACGAGATCGTAAAGCGCAATATCAACAGCGGCGCGTGCAGCGGGCTGGGCAGGCATTGCCGCCAGGCTCTTGCGCAACAGCGTTTGGTAATCGCGCACATCTTTGCCCAGCAGCAGCGCTTCCGCATGGGTTTGAAGCGCCAGGAAGCTGTCGGGAACATCCTCGCCCGTCACAAAAACAGCGGGGGCGGCTACGCCGATCCCCCGCAATCCGTTATTCGTCTCCAGCAGCAGAAATACGTTTTCCACTGCGCTGATGGTTTTATAAGCAATAGTATACGGTTTGGCAAGGTCGAGATCCTCCTTCCAAACCTTTACATGTGTGATAATCATCGGGCAGCGACTTAAAAGGGCAAATCATCGTCGGCGCTCGCGGGCACTGCCGGTTCGTCGCCGGCGCTGGGGAACGAAGCATCGCCGCCGCCGCTTGCCGCAGGGGCTGCCGCAGTTCCTTTTTCTATACGCCAGGCATTGAGGTTAGTAAAATATTTGCCTTGCCACTCCCTCCCGCGCAAGTCGAAATGCACCTTTACCTGATCGCCTTCTTCATAAGCGTCGATGAGAACGCAGCGATCTTGCACCAATTGAAATTTCACAAACTGGGGATATCCGCCGCTTTCAATTTCAATAACAAATTCGCGCGCTTGAAAAGAGCTGGTTTTGGCTTCTATATCGTACTTTTTGACGAGCTTTCCTTCAACTTCAAATGACATAAGCTTGGATTAAACGTGAACAAAATGCTATTTCGATCAAAATTTTTACTTCAGGTCGCAATACAATCCTGCGCCCGTCCAAAAGTACGAAAGGCCGCAACAAACCGCCCCAAAATGGGGCAAAAAGTTTATTCTTCTTTTGCAACTTCTTCTACTTCAGTCAATTTGTAGATATCCTTGGGCGAACAACACAAGATGACTTTGTCGCCGCGGATGGCTATCGGCGCTTTGATCAGTTCCGGGTTGTGCCGCAAAATTTTGATCCAGCCTTCGTCGTCAAACTCATGCCCCCTGATATTTTCCTGATAATAGGGGCTGGATTTGTCCAGCATTTCCTTTACCGGCATGCCGATATGCTGCAATATCTGCTCCCATCGCAGGTTGCCGAGCGGAGCCTGCTCGTAGGTATAGCTTTTTACAAAGGGCGTGATGCTCTGAGCGAAAGCCACTGTTTTAAGGTCGGAGTTGGAATCCGGATTATAATAAATCAGGATTTCTCTTTCGTCAACGATCATGACTTCTGTTTTTAAATGCCCTACGCCGCGCCTGCCACAGAGGCCGTTCCCAGATGGCCGGGCTGCGGTGTGGCGCCGGCGCTTTTCCAACTTTATGGCGCTACCGGCTCCTTTACAAATATAAGGAATTTAAATGAAAAAAGCTATGCTATTTGAAAGATTATGGGGCATAAAACCGACAGTGGCTCGAGCCGTTTTTGCAGACTGCCTGTCAAAAAATCCTGTATACCAGGCTTAGCCCCGCATTGGCGTTGCTCAACCCTGCGCTGACGCTCCAATAATCCCTGGCCGGCAGGCGGGAATGGGGGCCTATATAAGCGTAGTTGGCCTGCACGGAGGCCGACACTTGGAACTGCAGATAAAAAAGTTCCGTCAAGTGATATTGAGCGCCCAGTAAATACCCCGGCCCGACGCCGGCTGACAGTTGGATGGCAACATCGTTGTTGTATTCCAGGCGCAAGTAAAGCTGAGGGCCATGTACCAGCCAGAGTTTTTCGGCTAGAGGCCGTCGTTTTTCAAAGCCGCCGGCTACCGTCAGGCGAATGCGCTCGCCGCCCTCGTCGCTGGCGGTAGCCAGGAAAGCCAGCGTGCGCAGGGTCAGGTAGCGCTGTTCGCGCAGGTGTTTTTTGTACAAAAAACCATAATCGAAAAAACCGCTGATGGTTAGTCCAATTTCATGTGGTGCGGCTTCTCTTGATTTTGGCGCGTAAATAATGGCTTTGCCATCTGTAAAAAAAACGATGGAGTCGGCCGTTACGGAGGTACGGCCATTGAAGTGGAGTTCCTGGGCGGCGCTGTATTGGCTTGTCGCAAATATCAAGGCAACCGCAAAGAGGTAAATACGCATAATGGATTGGTGTTTATTAGCAAAATATACCGGCAAGGTATCTTGCTCCCACATCTCCGGTTGCCAATCAAAAGCCAACAAACGTCAATAGAAAGTTAAACCGGTTAAAGTTTTGTAGTCGGAACTCGTTGTAGCCCGAATTTGTTTTATTCATAATACCGGCATGATACGCTGTTAAAATGGCTGTAGTTGCTAATGTTGAGAAAAAGCGTTACATTGGGTTATGGTTCAAATAGCATATTAGCATGACGAAAAGCATAGCACTCAGGAAATATCAACTCATTCAGGCCATCATCAACATAGAAAACGAGGATGATCTGATAGAATTGGAGGGGCAAATAAAGTTACTCCTGCATAGGGGTAATCTACCTTTATTGACCGCTATCAAACCATTGCAAAAATCGATTTCATTGGAAGGTTTGATCGAAAAACAACAGTATAAGCCCCTGAATAAAAGTGAGTTTTTTCGCAAAACGGACGAATTACATATCGAAGAACCTTTGGAGAAATTGTTGTCGATGATTGATTAATAATGAATTATTTGCTTGATACTAATATTGTTATTACCTATTTAAGAAATACGGTTGTAACACAAAAACTGGAAGCTGCTCTTAATCTGCTTTCGGGCTCCAATAATCTGGTCGTTTCCGTCGTATCCCTTGGAGAAATAAGGTCAATATCGAAAAGGAACAATTGGGGAGAAAAAAAACGGATGGCATTGGATAATATCGTCAAAGGATTTCTGATAGCAGATATTAATGTTGAAGATATAATAGAAAGATATGCTGAAATTGACGCCTACAGCCAGGGCAAATTAGGAGGAGAAACCATTTTTTTCTTCCAGGAATATGGGGAAAAACGATCTTTGGATTGCCGCTACAGCATCAGTGCTAAATCTGGAATTATTAACAACCGATAGCGATTTTGATCATCTGGGAGGTAAATACCTGAAATTGAATAAAATAAACCTATCGGCCTTGTAAGCAAAAGCCAACAAACGTCAATAGAAAGTTAAACCGGTCAATAACAAGCAAAAAAGCCTGCTCCCCTGCGTATTTTGCAGTATGAGCGCCCGTATTAATATCGCCGTCATTATTGCAGTGAGCATGTCACTGGCGGGTTTGGTATGGATTCAATATCGCTTGCTGAGCGCCGGATTGGTACTCGAAAAACGACAACTCGACAGGCAGCTCGATGCCGTTCTCCAAGACGTCGGGCAGGAATTGGAATTACATAGCTTGTTGCGCAGGCAAATCATCGACCTGTACCGCAAACAGGGGAGCGCCCTGGCTTTGCCGGAATACCAGCTGCCCGGCATGGCCCGCGATTCGCTGGATCGGATTTTGAAAAGCGCTATGCGTCGCAATGCTGTTAGTGCGGAGTATTCCTTCGGCGTATTTGCGCCTTTTGCTGCCGTTCCTTTTTTGAAAAGTCCGGATTTTAACCCCCACGCCAACCGCTACGAGCAATACAAAGTCGTTTTTCAAGGAAGCTGGCTGCAAGAATGCCATTGCGAATTGACGTTACAGGTCAATATCCACCGGTCGTTTCAATATTTGCTGCGGCAGATGGGCCTGCAAATCTCCTTTTCTATCGGCTTTTTGTTGTTGCTGGCCGGCGTTATGATTTTTTTGCTGGCGCAATTGCGCAAATTGCGCTTCCTTGATGAAGTAAAAAACGATTTCATCAATAACCTGACGCATGAGCTGAAAACGCCGTTGTTTTCCATAAAACTCCTGACCGGGCTGCTGCGAAAATCGACCGCCGACAATGACGCCCCAAAGTCGGCAGCATTACTCGACCTGACGGATCAGGAAACCGCCAAGTTGCAAAGCCATGTCGAAAAAGTACTGGAATTGGCCTCGCTGGAGCACGGCAGCTACCAACTCCAGATTGAGCCAGTTGATACGACCGCTTTGCTCGAAGCCTTGGCCCACACCTATTCCGAAACGGCCAAAGCCGCCGGTGGCGAGTTGCATTGCGACTGGCAGGCAGCCCTGCCGCTTGTGGAGGCCGATAAGGTTCACCTCCGCAACGCCCTGGCCAATTTGCTGGATAACGCAATTAAATATGGCGGCCCCTCGCCGCAGGTTGCATTGAGCGCCAATAGCCAAAGTGGGTATATCCGCTTTGAAGTGCGCGACGAAGGCCCCGGTATCCCACCCCAATATCAAACCCGCGTATTCGACAAGTTCTACCGCGTACCGCAAGGCGATACCCCCCGTGTCAAAGGCTTTGGACTGGGACTAAGCTACGTCCGGCAAATAGCCAAAGCCCACGGCGGCAAAGTGGAAATGCATAACATCACCCCCCGCGGTAGCGCATTTGTTTTCACAGTCCCCACAAGTGAGAAATCCCCCCTCATCCCCCCTCATCCCCCCTCATAACCCCTTCCCGACTTCCCTTTGGTCAGTACGGGACTCCTTTCAGTCGCATAAACCCTCATAAACCCTCATAAACCCTCCACTTCATGCCCAAGCTACTCCTCGTCGAAGACGACAAAACACTGAGTTACGCCCTTAGCGCCTACCTTGAGATGAAAGGTTTTCAGGTAGTAGCGGCTGCCGACGGCATGCAGGGGTTGGCCCTGTTCAAAAAACACCCTTTTGACCTGTGCATCCTCGACGTGATGATGCCGGAGATGGACGGCTTTACGCTGGCCGCTGAAATACGCAGGCTGGAGCCCGGTATGCCGCTGTTATTCCTGACGGCGCGCTCGATGAAAGTTGACAAGCTCAGAGGATTTCAGCTGGGGGCCGACGACTACCTTGTAAAGCCCATTGACGAAGAAGAGCTCACAGCGCGCATCCATGCCGTATTGCGCCGCAGCAGACCGCTTGAGCAACAGGCCCCGGCCTGGCTGCCTTTGGGCGCTTACCGCTTTGATATCCCGAACCAAAAACTCATTTTGGGCGATCAGGAGCAAATACTAACCGAAAGAGAAGCGCAATTGCTGCGGCTGTTATACGAACACCGTGGGCGGCTATTGTCCCGGCAACAAGTACTGAAGCTGCTTTGGAACCAAAGCGATTATTTCACCCGCAGGAGCATGGATGTGTTTATTTCGCGTTTGCGCAAATACCTGAGCGGCGACCCTGCCATTCACATCGAAAACGTTTACGGCAGCGGATTTATCCTGCGAATCGCAGAAAAGGAGTAGAATCTATTTTTCTTTCCTGGCGCGTCGTAGCGGGCGGGGAGTACGCATGCGTCTTTCAATATGCTGAATGATTTTGCCGGATACATCGACGCCGGTAATGGTTTCGATGCCCTCCAGACCGGGAGAAGCATTGACTTCAATGATCAGCGGCCCGCGGCGCGACCGCAGCAAGTCGACGCCGGCCACATCAATACGAAGGGCCCTGACGGCCCGCCTGACGAGTTCTTCTTCCGCATCGCCAAGCCGGGTTGGCGCCGCCGTAGCGCCGCGGTGCAGGTTGGAGCGAAAATCGCCGTCGGCGGCGCGCCGGCACATGGCGGCGACTACTTCGCCGGCTACGACGAAAGCGCGCACGTCTTCGCCTGCCGACTCGCGTATAAATTCCTGCACGATCACCCGCGTACCCAGCCGCAGCATAGCCTCGATGGTACTGATTGCCTGGTGATAGGTTTCTGCCAGTATAACCCCGACCCCGTGGGTGCTTTGCAGGAGTTTGATGACAACCGGCATACCGCCGATAGCTCCGAGCAGATCGGGCAATTGATCGAGGTGATTAACCAGTACGGTACGTGGAGTGGGAATGCCTGCCCGGTTTAACTGTTGGAGGCAGCGCAGCTTATCGCGCGATTGCAACAGCGCTTCACTAGATGTCGTAGTATAAACGCCCATTACCTCAAATTGCTGAATAACTGCGGCGCCTTGTTCCGTAATTGAGGAACCGATACGCGGTATGACAGCGTGAAGCGCATGAAGTGAATCGCCTTCGTATATCACGGTGGGGCTGTCGTCCAGCCTGAGTTGGCAAAAAGCAGGATCATATATCAACATACGATGCCCGCGCATTTGCCCCGCCTTCCAGAGTTGTTGCGTAGAGTATAGCTGCGGTCCTCGCGAAAGGATGCCGATGTTCATGATAAATGCAGTTCAAATTTCCTTTGGGGCAAATTTAAGATTTCTTGTCATTGAAATGACTATCTTGGCAGTTCTCTGTAATCGAAACCTACAACCCGCAACCATGCAAGTAACACTCAACGACCGCCGCACCATCAATGCCTGGGCTTTATTCGACTGGGCCAACTCGGCTTTTGCCCTGGTCATCGCGGTGGCCATTTTTCCGGCGTATTTTACACAGGTAACCGACGACGAGGTGAAGGTGCTGGGCATCTATATGTCTAATAGCTCTTTGTATGCTTATGCCATTTCGGCGGCATACCTGGTCATTACGCTGTTGTCGCCCCTGCTTTCGGGTATCGCCGATTACGGCGGAAAACGAAAAACATTCCTGAAGTTTTTTACGACTATGGGCGCGCTAGCCTGTATTTCGCTTTATTTTTTTAAAGGGATGGGACAATTGGCATTGGGCACCATCGCTTTTATTGTAAGTGTGATCGGCTTTGCCGGCGGACTTGTTTTTTATAATTCGTATTTGCCGGTTATTGTCAGCGAAGACCGGTACGACAAGGTGAGCGCCAAAGGTTTTGCATTTGGTTATTTTGGCAGTGTATTATTGTTGTTGATCAATCTGCTGGTGATCAGCAACCCAACCTGGTTTGGCCTGCCGGAAGAAGGCAGCGTGCCCGTTCGTCTGGCCTTTGTGATGGTAGGCCTTTGGTGGATGGGGTTTGCAACGATACCCTTCCGCCGCCTTCCCGACGACGACAAGGGGGAGGCGCACCCCAATCTTGTTACTAAAGGAATGGAAGAACTGCGCAAGGTATGGCGTTCCGTGCGCCGCCAGGCGAATATCAAGTCTTTCCTGTTTTCGTTTTTTTGCTACAGCGCCGGCGTCCAAACGGTGCTGTATCTGGCCGCTACCTTCGCTGAAAAAGAATTGCAATTCGATACCGGGCAACTTATCGGCGTTATTTTGCTGCTCCAGATAGTGGCTATCGGCGGCGCTTATTTGTTTGCCAGGATTTCAGCCTGGAAAGGCAATAAAATTTCGCTGATTATTATGCTATTGATCTGGACGGCTATCTGCTTTTTCGCCTATTTTGTGCACACCGATATTCAGTTTTACGTCATCGCCGCTTCCGTAGGTATGGTGATGGGCGGCATACAATCGCTGTCGCGCTCTACCTACTCCAAGCTAATACCCGAAAATACGGCCGATACCACATCCTATTTCAGCTTTTACGATGTGCTCGAAAAAACGGCGATTATTATCGGTACGTTCAGCTTCGGCTTTATCGAGCAACTCACCGGCAGCATGCGCATGAGCGTGTTGCTGCTCGGCGTGTTTTTTGTGGTGGGCATCCTGGCCCTTTTACGGGTGAAGGTGCAACCGGCACTTGGAGAGGGAGAGCGCGTAAGCGGGTGAGATTTTTGTCACCTTGTCACCTTGTCACCCTGTCACCTTGTCACCCTGTCACCCTGTCACCCTGTCACCCTGTCACCTACAAAATGATCCACCTTTTCAATTAACAGCGGCAGCAGCGTTTGGTAATCGCCTACGATGCCGAAATCAGCCGAATTAAACATATTCGAATCGGGATCGCTGTCGATGGCCAGTACTTTGCCCGACTCTTTCATGCCGCTGGTGTGCTGTATAGCCCCGGAGATCGCCACGGCGATATACACCTTGGGCCGCACGGTTTTACCCGACTGGCCGATTTGGCGGCTGTACGGCGCGAAGCCTCGGTCGACGGCCTGCCGGCTGGCGCCCCAGTCGGCTTTGAATCCTCTGGCTTTGAGCGCATCGGCGAACGCTTTGATGAGTTTGAAATCATCAATCTCGCCGCAGGGTCTGCCTCCGCAAACGATGACGTCAGCGCTGAACAGGCTCTGACTGCCGGTTTCGTTGCGCTGGGTGTCAAGTAGGTCTACGATGAAGTCTTTGGGCGTGAGTTCGGCTTTGAATTCGGTAATTTTCCCCTGTCTGCTGTTGTCGGCGGGCAAGGCTTCAAAGGTTCCGGGGCGGGCCGTGGCCATCTGCGGGCACCAGAAGCCGATAATCGTGGCCAGCTTGCTCTCGCCGTAGGTGGGCCTGATGGCTTCCAGACAAGGGTACAGGACGGCTTTTTGTTTTTTGTTGACGTATTCGCCGATTTTCAGGATAGTGCAGTCTGCAGTCACCCCCGCTCTGACGCGGCTACCCAGCCGGGGGGCCAGCTCGCGACCCGAGGTGGTGGCTCCGAAAAGGGCGATTTCAGGGTTTCGAGCTTTAATCACCTGCGAGAGTACCGCCGTAAAAGGCAGTGTCGAGTATTCTTTCAGCCGGGAGTCGTTGACAACGATCACCTCGTCGGCGCCGTGGGCGATGACCTGTCCGGCAAAGGGCGTAACTTCGTCTCCGATTAGCACAGCTGTCACCGTCGTCTGTAGTTCGTCGGCCAGGCGGCGCGCCGGGTTGAGAATTTCAAATGACGAAGGCGCTACATGGTCGCCGTTCATTTCTACCCAGGTGAGAATGCCTTTGGCGCCGTTCCGGAAATCGACTCGCGGATACGCGGCATATTTGGCCAATTGCTCGGGGCTTTCGGGTTCTTCCTCTTCTTCTTCGCCTGTATCGCCGATATCAGTAGCGGCAGCCGCCGTATGGCCGTCGTTAAATATTGGCGCCAGCTGTTCTATCAACGCTTCCGGCGTTGCAGCCCGGAGCATGGTGACCGGCGGGCGACTGCGTTTGATGTTGACGACTTTGGAAACCAGGGTAGGGGAGCCGCCCAGGCCCACCTCCGCCGGCGCCAGGCCGATGTCGTCGAGCGTGTAGGTCTCTATTTGCGCTTCGCGCGCCCGTATGGCATCGCTAAGCGACGCCCGCCGGGCGTGAATGGCGGTTGGCGCTACCGAAACGATACAGGGTACGGGCACTCGCAGCCGCTGGTGGCCGCCTTCGATCATACGCGCCACTTCCAGGTGGTTGCCCTGGTAGTTAACTTCCTCGACAAAAGTTGCCTGCGGAATACCCAGGTTTTCGCCTACCTGCGAGGGCACGTGCGCCGTATCGCCGTCGCTGGTCTGCCTGCCGGCGAAAATGATATAGGGCTCGTCGTTGTTCTTGGGCAGTAATTTTTCTTTCAGCAAAGTAGATATCGCCAAACCGGTGGCGAAAGTATCGGAACCGCCCAGTCGTTTATCAGACAGCAATACTGCGCGGTCGTAACCCAGCGACAGCGCCTTGCGAAGCGATTGTTCGAAACTCCCCGGCCCCATAGATACCACGATCAACTCGGCATCGGGCACTTTGGCCTTGATCTCCAGGCCCTGCTCAAGGCCGAAAGTACAGTCTACGTTAATCATCGACTTGGCCCGCGTGCGGTCCATCAAACCGTCGGCGCCCATGCGCATCTCGGATGGCAGGGGCACTTGTTTCATCAGACTAATGATTTTGAGTGCCATAGCAGTCTACATGTTTACATATTCCGGACCATCGCCGCCGTAAGGAACGGTCCAGGTTACGTTGTGGAAGGGATCTTTAATGTCGCAGGTCTTGCAGTGCAAACAATTGGAGGGGTGCAACACCAGGCTTTTGGCGTTTGTCTTTATGTCGGTGACAATTTCAAACACGTTGGCCGGGCAAAAACCCTGGCAGGGCGCGTTGTATTTGTCGATGCACTCCTGGCAGGTTTGCAGGTCGGGCACTACGATATGGGAGGGTTGTTCTTCGTCGTGTTTGGTACCTGAATAGAATAGGTTGGTTTCTTTATCAAAGGTGGTTTTTTTGTCAAAAACCATTTGCCCCTTGAATTTCGATTGAAATGACGACCCGTTGAGGTGGTCGAGCAGGTGGTAATGCTTGTAATCTTCGGGCATTTCCATTTTTCCGCTGAGGGAAAAACCGCGCCCGCCGGTGATTAACTGCGTGCCGAAATGCATCATGCCGGCGATGAGGTTGGACTTGAATCCCTGCCTGAAATTCCTAACGGGGTAGAGGGTTTTGTGGATCGGACTTTGTCGGAATAGCTTTTCGTAGCGCTGCAGTTGTTGTTGCGAAAAATCGTTTTGCTGTAAGGCCTCAAAAGCTGTTTTTGCGGCCAACATGCCGGAATATATCGCCAGGTGGATGCCTTTCAGGCTGGGCATGGCCACGAGCCCGGCAGAGTCGCCCACGATCATCACGTTGTCGTGGTACAACTGCGGTATGGCGAAAAAGCCGCCTTCCGGAATCGTTTTGGCGCCGTAACGGATCATCTTGCCTCCCGCTATTAGATTGGCCACAAAGGGGTGTTTTTTATACATTTGAAAAGCGTGGTGCGGGTCGAATCCGGGGTCGGCATAGTCGAGGCCTACTGCCAGTCCCAACGCAACCACGGTACTGCTCATGCCGTAGATAAAAGCGCCGCCGAACTGGTCGAGCGACAGCGGGTAGCCCATGCTGTGCGCTACGTAGCCGGCTTCGATGCGACCTTCAGGGATTTCCCATACTTCCTTGACGCCCAGCGAATAGATCTGCGGATTGCGGCCTTTGTCGAGTTGAAAGCGCTGTATCAGCATTTTGGCGAGGCTTCCGCGCGTACCTTCGGCCAGAATGGTCAGGCGCGCGCGCACCCGCGTAGGCGGCTGGTAGTTGGGCATGGGCTCGCCGTGTTTGTCGATGCCCGAAGCGCCGGTAAGCACCCCCGCCACTTTGCCGTCTTCGTACCACAACTCGGCAGCGCTGAAGCCCGGGAATATTTGCACGCCTTTTTTTTCGGCAATGTCGGCCAGCCAACGCGTAATTTTGCCCAGCGAAGCCACATAATTGCCTTTGTTGTCAAAATAAGGCAGGCTTACCGGCGAGGTAAAGTGATGGTTGCGCGTAAAATAAAATACGTTTTCTTTCGTCACCGGAGATTCAAAAGGCATATCCCGCTCCGCCACGTCAGGCAATAACTCGCGCAGCGCCGAAGGATTGACTACGGCGCCCGACAGGATGTGGTTGCCAATGGCGGCGCCCTTTTCCAGCAACATTATTTTTGCCGGCGGCGCTTGATCTGAATTGGTGCGGTTGGCTTGGAGGAGATCGGAAAGGTGAATCGCGGTAGCTAATCCGGCGGGGCCCCCGCCAATAATCAGCATGTCTGTGTCAACGGTTGGTATCTTGCTCATAACCATGAAAATTCAACCCGCTGCGAGCGGATGTATCTGAACGCTACATGGTCAATATAAGATTTTTTTCAATACCTTTTTTTAAAGTCTATCAGAACAATATTTTGAATAGTCGAAAATGATAATGTTATGACAATTGCAAACGGCGTCAACCTTCTCTCCTGATTGCATCTACCGGGGTTAGCCTGGCTGCCTTCCACGCCGGGTACGAACCGAAAACAATCCCGATAATAATAGCCGCCAGTATCACAATGAGCAGCGATTGGGGGTTAAAAGCGGCATGAAACTGCACCTGGGTTGCCATGCGAACAATCGGAATGGCGATTTTTATGGTAAGCATACCCAGGCCAAAACCAATCAAGCTGCCTGAGACGGAGATAGCCAGCGCCTCGGCCAGGAATTGCATCCCGATATCGCTGCGCCGGGCGCCGATGGCTTTGCGGATGCCTATTTCGCGGGTACGCTCGGTGACCGACATAAGCAATACATTCATCACGCCGATGCCGCCCACAACGATGGCGATGCCTGTGATGAGGCCCATCACGACTTTAAACACGCGAATACCTTTTCTCACTTGCTCAACCCGGAATTCATTGGTAAATACGTCGAAGGCGGCTTTGCCGCCGGATATGTTGGCGTCGAGCCAGCGCTCGGCGGCGGCTTTAACCTCGGGTACGCGCTCCACTTTGCCGGTTACCAGGGCGAGGGTAGGGGGGTGCTCTTTTAGTAAATCTTCGTCGATGCGCTGCAAGGGCGTCAATACCCTGGGCGATTCCATGGCTTCGCCGGCAGGGAGGATACCTACGATGGTCAGTGATTGCCGGCGAAAAAGCAAATGTTTGCCTAGCAACGACGACGACTGCCCGCCCCGGGCCAGTTTTTCGGCCAACGAATTGGAAATCACGGCTGTCGAGTCGCCACGGCGGATCTCTTCGGGGCGGAACAACCTGCCGTGGGCTACCTTCAAAGGCTTTTTCAGGTCAAAATTGGTAGCGCCGCTGATCAGCGCCGGGCTTTGAACCGTATCGCCGGCCAATTTGACCATGCCGCTGACAATAGTGTATAGGCCGTAAGCTTTTATATCGGGCGCCAATTGGCGGGCCAATGTGTCGGCTTGAGCCGGCGACAGCCAGGTCGCTTTTTCGCGGGCTATCCACACGCCGTCGATTTTATCCCTGGTTTTGGGGACAATCTCCATCGCCTGCAGGTCGGTGGTGCCCGCTATCTGTTCGCGTCCGTATTTTTCCATGCCGTCGCCCAGGGCCAGGATGGCTACCAGCGCGCCAACGCCGATGACGATGCCTAGTGTAGACAAAAGCGTATGCAGCGGATTGGCGCCCAGTGTGCGAAACGCCATAGATGCCGAGGTGCGAATGAGTTTGAACATGCGATCAGGTTATTGAGGCCTCAATATTGGCGAAAGCAAAATGAAATAACCAATTTTTGGGAAGTAAACCGGTTTTACACAGACGAATGTCACAATCGCTCCAATCGCTGAACCAGCCAGTCTTTGTTGGCCAAGGGCGAAGTGCCGGCAATAAGCGAGGATAGCTCTGCCCTGCGCTGTTCTTTGACAACCTGCGTCAGTGTCGAAGCCTGTATGTTGAACTGGTACAACTTGGCGGCAATTTTGAAAAAATTGACGTTGGAGTTTTTCTGGTAGTCGGATAGTTGCAGGTTGCGCGATAAATACAAGCGCGTGGCCTCCAGCAGCGAGAAAAAAGGCTCGGTTTCCTGTAGCTCGAAGTAGCTTTTGAGTTGGATGATCTTGGCCGACAAGTGGTAGTAAGCATCGTTAAACGCTACTGCTTGCAGCATTTTCAAAGCGTGTTGGAATTCTTTTTTTTCAAAATAAAGGGATGCCAGGCTGAAATGGTAGACGTTGTGGCGGTCTTCAGGCCATAAGTCGTGTTGGTATTTTTCGATAAATGCGGCAGTCCAGCCAAATTCTTTGAGCCGGATGCCTGCCGTGGCAATATTGATAAATGACCATTGGGTGAGATAGCCGTTTTTGAAAATAATTTTTTGCTCGAGCAAAACGCGGTATAGGTCCAGTATATCGCGGTAATAACCGGTTTGCCCCGAGTTGATCTTTTTTACGCAATAATTCAACCCGTAATTATATAAGGTGCGCAATTCGTCGGCTGGAAACAAATGGGCGGCAGCGTCGAGCATGTCTTTCCACTGGCGGTATGGCTCATCCTGGTGTTCCTGGAGCAATTGGAGGGTGTGGAGGTAAACCTGAACTGCCGGAATGGATTGCAAATGCAGGCGGTTTTGGCGACAGTAGCCCAGGATGTCTTCCAGGAAATGGCACTGGTAGCCGGCGTTGACCACCGTATTGCGGCTCACCATATCGCAGGCCGTTCGGAGCTTTTCGATGATGTAGAAGAGGTCAAGCGCGTCGTTTTTCTTTTGCAGGCTTTCGTCGTATTTGCGCGTTTGGCCGATGGCGTAGCGGTCCAGCTTGTCGTAAAGCTGATAGTCGGAATAGTAATAATCGGCGTTGCGCAGGTTGGATTTTTGCTGTAACTGCTGAAAGCGCGCAACATTGCGGTCCACTTGTTCCAGCATTTCTCGCTCCAGCAATTCCGAGAGCAGTAAGTCTTGACGCAGTTGAGGCCGCAGCCGGTATTGCTGCCAGGCCAGGAAGTCGTAGGCCAGGCGTAATAGATCGGATATAACATTATTGATAGCCAGCTCGTCATATGGCGAAGCCTTTCCAAAAACATACTGAAAGGCGAGCATTTTGTCCAGCCGGTCGTTATCATACGCTGGGGCAAAGGGCTGTAACCAGTTGTACAGGCGCTGCGTTTTTTCATTTTTGTTAAAAAAAGGAGAAAAAACCAATTCCCCCAATTTGCTTCGCTCCCGCGTTGTCAATTTTTTTAGTAGAATAATGAGTTTGGCATTTTTCATTTTTTCTATAAATAGACCATAAAAGTACCTTATTATTAGCTATTTAGAGATATTGCATCAATAAAAAAATGCTATAAATTCAAAATATTGTACTTTCCGGGGCCTGTCGGTGAGCATACATTTGTAACATGAAAAATCAGCATTTACCACCGATAAGTTATATCCTATGAAGAATCGAAAATTACTACTGATTGTTTTGCTTTGTTTTGCGGTCTGTTGGTCGTTATTACAAGCTCAAACGAGCCCGTCATGTTTTACGCTTTACACGCCGCCTGTACAAACTACAGCCGGTGCGCAGGTGTGTATTCCGGTGAAAGCCCGCTCATTTGACAATATCATGTCGGCACAGTACACCCACCTTTGGGATACTGGGTTGCTGGAATGGGCGAGTATTGAACCCGGCGATTTGCCTGGCGTATCGACGGCCAACTTCGGCCTTGTCGACGATCAACTCGATGCGGGGCAGCTCACTTTTGCCTGGTTTGACCCCCAGGTACAGGGTGTGAGCCTGCCCGAAGATGTTACGTTGTACCAAATTTGCTTTAACGTCATTGGCAGCGCCGGGCAATACGCCGGTCTTCACTTTGGCGGCGCCCCCGTTCCTGTCGAGTTGATTAACGGCAATTTACAGGATATCGATCGCTACGGGCTCCTGGGTAGTAGCGTGGCAATTGCTGCGCCGTCGGCGCCGCTGGTTATTGAGGCCGGTTGTGTGGAGGGAGGGCCATGCGGAGGCGATACTCCCGCCATTGCAATCGACGTTCAAGGCGGCGCCCCGCCGTTTTTGTATACCTGGAGCGGCCCCAACGGATACAGCGCCTCCTCGGAAGATCTGTTATTTGTATTGCCCGGGACATACAGCCTCACCGTCACCGATGTTTCGGGCAGCGAAGTCCAGGCGCTGTTCAGCGTGCCCGATGGCGGCAATTTTACGGTAGATGCTGTTGTTGTGCAGCCCGGCTGCAATGGGAGCACCGGCAGCATCGACCTGCAATTGCCGCCTGAGTTGGCGCCCTATACTTTTGCCTGGAATACGCTCGAAACAACGGAAGATATAGGCGGGCTCCCTCCCGGTACCTATTCTGTGACTATTACTAGCGGGCAGGGTTGTGCCGCCACGCAAACTTTTGAATTGAGCGCAGAGGAGTTAATCGTTGGTATCACCTATCTGTGCAATGTATTTGCCGACTCAACACAGGTTGAAATTTCCAGCCTGGTATGGGGCGGCGGGCAACCGCCGTATATCTTCCAGTGGAGCAACGGCGAAACCGATACCTCTGATTTGTTTGCCAGTACGGTGGTGGCGTTGCCCGGCGTTTTCGGCGTAACCGTCACCGACCAAACCGGCTGTCAGTTCGTTGACGACCAGATTATTCCGCTATGCGGCAATACGCAAATGCTGACGGCTTATTCCTATGAGTGTTTGTTTGAAAATAATACCTGGACGGCCAATGTATCTGTCGCCGTTTGGGATGGCGGCGTGCCGCCGTACACCTTTATGTGGAGTACCGGCGAAATGACCACAGGCGATTTTGTAAGCACAATCACCGGCCCTGGCAATCAAACCTACGGCGTGACGATTGTTGATGCCTTGGGCAACGCGTATATCCCCGAGTTGGCCGACCCCGATTGTGGCAATCCTGGCGGTACCGACCTCAACCTGCGTTTCGAAACGCCGGTCAATGTAATACCCCCCGAGGGCATTGTATGTCTTGACATTGTTGCCGACAATTTTGAGGATATGGTTTCCGCTCAGTTTTCCGTTGAGTGGGACCCCACGGCCTTTGACTTTGACCACGTCGAGAGCGCTGATTTGCCCAGCGTAAGCGCCTCCAATTTTGGCGATAATCCCTTCTGGCTCAGCCAGGGCAAACTCGGCTTCTACTGGTATTCGCTGCTGAATACGGCCGATTTGGACTATACGCTGCCCAACGGCGGGGCGTTATTCCGCCTGTGCCTGCGCGCCCGGAGTGACGCTGCCGGCGATACCTCGGAGGTGATTTTTAATAACATGCCGACGCCTTTTGAATTTATCGGCCCCGGCGATAATGCCGTACCGTTTGGTTATAGCAGCCAGGTATTGATCGTAGATGAAAGTCCAATGGGCGAATCTGTCACCTTGCAAGCCGGCGACAAACTCGTTGCTGCCGGCGATAATATATGCGTGCCCGTTAGTGCCTTGATTTTCAACGATATCCTAAGCCTGCAATTTTCCATGGTGTGGGATACCAGTCTGGCGCACTTTACCGGGATAGAACTGCTTGATTTGCCGGGTATCAGTATCAACAATTTCGGGCTTACGCAGGCCGATGAAGGCAGGCTTTCCTTTGCCTGGTTCGACCCCGATCTCAGCGGCGAGACACTGCCGGTAGGCGCAGGTCTGTTCCGCGTTTGTTTTGACGCGGGCAATACTCCGGGGACCTCGCCTTTCGCTTTCAGCCAATTGCCCACACCGTTTGAAGCCTATAATACCAATGACGAGTTCGTACCTTTTGTAGGCCTTGCCGGCAGTATTACTGTGGCCGACCTCATCGTGTGGCCCGGCAACGCTAACGACAACGCGCTGGTCAACCATTTCGACCTGTTGCCCATCGGGTTGGCCTATGGCGCCGCCGGTCCGCAACGCCCCAATGCTAATTTGTCATGGGCCGCACAAGGCGCGCCGGGCTGGCAACAAGCAACGCCCAATTCGCTCATCAATTACGCGTTTATCGACACCGACGGCAATGGCGTCATTGATGCTTCCGATACCCTGGCACTGGCGCAGAACTGGGGACTCCAGCCCACGGCAGGATTACTGGCTGAACAGGACAAGCAACTGCCGGCTGTAGCAAATACGCTTGGCACAACGATCTATGTAAAACCCGATACCCTGGCGCTCGGCCAGCCGGCTACCTTGCAGATCATGTTGGGTGACATTGACAACCCTGCCCTCGATGTTTACGGCCTTGCTTTTTCTATCATTTACGACCCCGACGCCGTGGTAGCCGGCAGCGTATACGCCACTTTCGCCGAATCATGGCTCCGCCAACCGGGAGGCGACCTCATAGCGGTTGCCCGCGAAGACAACGGCAATCACCGCATTGACATCGCCATTAGTCGTATTGACGGCCTCAATACTTCAGGTAATGGCCCCGTCGGACAGTTACACCTCACTATCGAAGATGTGATCTTTATGCGCCAGGATAACTACGAGATGTCGTTCAGTATTGAAAACGTACAACTGATTAATGCCTCGGAAGAGGAAATCTTATTGGTTCCGGCAACGACGACCTCGGTAATTGGAACGGTTACTTCCGCCTACCAACCGGAGTTGGATCAACAAATCAAGGTATTTCCTTCACCTACGAGCGACAAGTTGTGGATACAAGCCAACGGGACCGAAGTTCAGCAAGTCATTTTATACAACAGTTCAGGTCAGGTAATCGAGCGCTGGAATCAACCTGCCTCAGTGTTGGCATTAGGCCGTTTGCCTGCCGGCCTATATCGTCTGGCTGTAATTACGGATAAAGGCGTGGTTCGAAAGTCAGTTGTAAAACATTGACATCCGGTTTTTTAATAAAAAAAATATTATTCCATATGAAACAGTTGCGAATCCTTACGGCTATTTCAATACTACTATTGTCCTTGACGGCAGCTATGGCACAATCGCCAACCGCCAATATTTCCGGCCAGGTCAATCTGGTGTCCGGCGATCCATTTTCAGGTGTAGACGTCGTGCTCTTAGATGACCAAGGCAACCAGGTAGCGGCGGTACAGACCGACAATAACGGGGCATACCTGTTTGCCGGCATACCCACGGGAGTTGCGTATTCCCTGGCCCTCAGCAGTGCCGACAATGAGCCGCTCAACGGCGTCACTACATTTGACGGGGTGTTAATAGCCCGGCACATCCTCGGTATTCAGTCTTTAAGCACGCCTTATCAGATAATTGCATCTGACGTAAATGGGAGCAATACCGCTACTACATTTGATATAGTACTGATCAGAAGGTTGGTCCTGGGCATCACCCAGTCGCTTGATATTCCTCATTGGCGTTTTGTGCGCGCCGATCTGGCATTCCCCGACCTGTCGCAAGTATTTCCCGTACTTCAGGCTGACAATCCCGGTTTTATCCTGGCGGCGGATTTTACCCGCAATTATGTTGCCATTAAAACAGGCGATGTAAACGGTTCCGCCATAGCGCCTTAAAAGTCGCTTTCATCAATTGGACAACCCGGCGAATATCCCCATGCTCGCCGGGTTGCTTTTTTAATACATACGGTATCTATTTAGGTTGACCGTGTTATTCGCGAATTGCGAACCCACACCCCTAACCCCTAAAGGGGAACCCCACCCACAACCTGGTTTTTCCCCATTGCGGGAAGACTCCCATTCAGGGGCCGGGGGTGTGAGTAAGGGGATCGTTACTACATACGCAGATTTTTTGTGACAAACGGTACATGATGAAGTATTCTGTTTTTCTCCGATGTTCTCGCAAACCGCCTTATTTTGGGGGTGTAAATAATGCGTATGCCATGAGAACAATAGTTTTTTTGCTTATACTGCTTTGCGGGCAGGTAGCCCCGGCCCAGTCTCACCAGGAATACTTTCCCGATCCCGATACGGCTATTCAGCGCCGGCTGGAGGAATGGAAAGACCTCAAGTTTGGTTTACTCATGCACTGGGGCCCATACAGCCAGTGGGGTATTGTAGAAAGCTGGAGTATCAACCCCGAAGACCTCTCGTGGGCTACCGGCGCCCGCAAACCCGGCGTAGCCGACAATTACTACGACTACCTCAAGGCCTACGAAAACCTCAAAACCACCTTTAACCCCGTTCAATTCAACCCCGAAAAATGGGCTGCGGCAGCCAGGGGCGCCGGCATGAAGTACATGGTTTTTACCACCAAGCACCACGACGGCTTTTGTATGTTTGACTCCAAATACACCGATTACAAAATCACCGACCCCGCATGCCCTTTTTCGTCTCATCCCCGCAGCAATATTGCCAAAGAACTGTTTGACGCCTTCCGCGAAGCAGGTATGTGGGTGGGCGCTTATTTTTCAAAACCTGATTGGCATTGCGATTATTATTGGTGGAAAAAATTTCCGCCCGCCGACCGCCACTGCAACTATTCTATCGAAAAATACCCGGAACAATGGGCAAAGTTCACGGAATTTACCCACAACCAGATCAATGAATTGGCGAGCGATTACGGCAAAATCGATATCCTGTGGCTCGACGGCGGCTGGGTGCGAAAACTGACGGAAGAGCAAGTTAATGAAGGGCTCAAAGAACGCTATGAGGGCGTTCGTTTTTCCAGAAATATTCAGAGTCAGGACATCGACATGCCCCGGCTGGTTCGCGAGGTGCGAAGCAAACAACCGCACCTGATCGTAGTAGACAGGGCGGTGCCGGGCGAGCAACAAAACTACCTCACGCCCGAGCAACACATCCCGGAAACAGGGCTGCCATACCCGTGGGAAACCTGTATGACCATGGCCTCGAGTTGGAGTTATGTGCCCAATGATGTGTACAAACCGACCAATGAATTGATCGAAAAACTGGTAGACATAGTGAGCAAAGGCGGCAATTACCTGCTCAACATCGGTCCGTCGCCGGAGGGTGAATACCACGATACGGCTTATGTACGCCTCCACGAAATCGGCCAATGGATGAAAGACAATAGCGAGGCCATTTACAATACCCGCATGTACGCCGTTTTTGGCGAGGGCGACAAGATCCGGTTTACCCAATCTAAAGACGGCAATACGCGGTACGTATTTTTATTCGACTATCCGGAACAACCGCTTCTATTGACTAAAATTTCGATGAATGAAAAACAACGCGTAACGCTGCTGGGCGCCGGCAAATCGCTGAAATGGCGTCAAACCGATCGGGGATTGGAAATTACGCTGCCAGAAGCGTTAAAAAAAAGCGGCAACCACGTATGGGTACTGAAGATAGCTACGCCATCCAGTGATAAACCAGCAAACTCGACAAATAAGCAAGGCCGGTCATAAACAGGAATTGCACCAGCGGCCATTTCCAGCTTTTTGTTTCGCGTTTTACTACTGCCAGCGTACTCATGCACATCATGGCAAATACGTAAAAGATGAGTAGCGAAGCAGAGGTCGCCGGGTTATAAACGGGTTCGCCAGTCACCGGGTCTTTTTCTTTGGCGAGCCGGTCGCGCACCGTCGTTTCATCATCAACGCCGCCAAGGCTGTATATGGTGGCCATGGTGCCTACGAATACTTCGCGGGCAGCAAATGAAGTGATCAGCGCAATACCGATTTTCCAGTCAAAACCCAGAGGCTGTATGGCGGGTTCGATAATACGCCCCAACTGTCCTGCAAAAGAAGCTTCCAGGCGTTTGGAGGCGACCAGGTTGTCGCGGTGGAGCTCGTCAAAACCATATTGGGCAGACTGTTCCAGCGCCGCTTTTTCAGCGGCAGCCATACTGCCGGGAGGGCCGAAACTGGCCAGCGCCCATAGTACAATAGAAATAACAATGATCACCTTGCCGGCTTCAACGACAAAAGTCTTCGACTTTTCCCACACCGTCAGCCATACGTTGCGCATCAGCGGCGCCCGGTATTCCGGTAGCTCGAGCAGCAAAAAACTGCGCTCGCGCGACCGCAATATCCATTTGAAAACAAGCGCAGCTACCAGAGCCGCTACAATGCCGAGCAGGTAAAGCCCCATAAAAGCGAGCCCCTGAAGGTTAAATACGCCCCAGATATACGCTTCCGGTACTACAAAGCCGATTAATACCGTATACACGGGGATTCGCGCCGAGCAGCTGATAAACGGCGTGACCAGTATAGTAATCAGGCGTTCTTTCCAGTTTCCGATGGTGCGCGTACTCATCACGGCGGGGATGGCGCAGGCGCCCCCGGAAATCATAGCCACCACGCTGCGCCCATTGAGGCCGAACACCTGCATGATCCTGTCGAACAAAAACGCCGCGCGGGCCATGTAGCCCACCTCTTCGAGCAGGGTAATGAGAAAAAACAGGATGGCAATTTGCGGCACAAAAACTACAATGCCGCCCAGGCCGGCCAGCAGGCCGTCAATAATCAAACCGCTTAGCCAACCTTCCGGCAACCACTGGCGCACCAAATCGCCGGCATATGCAAAAAGCGCTTCGATAGCGTCCATCGGATAGGCCGCCCAGGCATAGATAGCCTGAAAAACAAGCATCATAAGCCCGAAAAAGATCAACAAACCCGCCAGGCGATGCGTCAGGATAGCGTCGAGCCGGGTGGTAAGAGCGCCCACGTTTTCCTTTACGCTCAAGATGGATTGGCGCAACATCGGCGTGAATCGGTCGTAGCGATCCATCGTTTCTTCAACCTGGCTATTGAGGCTCTGAAAGTGTTGCTCCCGCTCAATTTCCGCTAACTCGGCGCGTTGGGCATCAGAGAGGTGGGGCAGCCATCTGTAGTGGTGGGCGGCTAGCAGGGCCTGGTAGTTGTTGAGCGAAGGCAAGCGCTGTTGTACCTGTCGGGCGATGACAGCCTCTGCAGGAGACAGGCGGTAAAAGGGATTATTTGACAAAGAAGGAGCGCCCAGCGTTGCCCATTCGGCCAGCAATTGCTTGAGCTGGTCAATGCCGGCTCCCGTTCGCCCGCTTATCGCTACTACAGGGCCGCCGAGTTGTGTTTGCAAGCGGCCCAGGTCAACTTTTACGTTTTCTTTTTCCGCGATATCCGACATGTTAAGGGCTAAAATGAGAGGCAAGCCCAGGTCCATGAGTTGCGTATACAACAACATGTGCTTGTCCAGCTTGGTCATGTCGGCCACGTATATTATCGCATCGGGGTAATTGTCGTCTCCCGGGTGCGTCAGTGTTTGAACTACAATGCGCTCGTCGTCGGAATGCGGATAAAAACTATAAGTACCTGGGAAATCGATGATTTGAATGGAGAGCTGGTCGCCAAGCGCAACGAGCCCCGTTTTTTTATCGACGGTAACCCCGGGAAAATTTCCCACCTTTTGGCGCATGCCGGTGAGTTGATTAAATACGGATGATTTTCCGCTGTTGGGGTTGCCAATTAAAGCAACTTTTTTTATTGACATTATTTCATCACGATGCATGCCGCCTCTTCTTTGCGCAAAGCGATAAGCTGGTTGTCAACCTTCACGTATAGCCCTTCTCCCCAGGGGGAATATCGCAACACTTCTACCTTGCTGCCAGGCAATACGCCCATAGCCATCAGTTTGGCGCCTACTTCATTGCCGGCATAATAGGCAATCTGGCCGCTGTTCCCCGGCGTGTAATCTGCCAACCGCTTTCCTTCCTTGCTTGTTGCTACCACGTCGCTTATTTTGATTTAATCTAATTAGAACTTGTATGCTGCGAAAATAGCAAGTTTTGCACTTACGGTAAGCGATTAATATCACCAAAAGAAAAAATTACCCAATCTTGACGAAGCGGTAGTTGTTTTTTGGTAAAAACAGCATACCTAAAATTGGGTAGTTGCTGGTTGTGCGCAACCGATAACGCGCAACCGGCTAATTTCCAGGACTCAGAATTTTTTCCAGGATTTTGAGCGTAATGAGATAAGTGGGTTTTACGCCGTCGAGGCCGAGGCTTCCGGAAGCCAGGGTATGGCCGGTGAGCAGGGGGTTATCAGAGGCGTAATAGGCGTATCGAAGCACCACGTTTTCTGAAATATTATTACGGATTTTAGATGCGGCCTGGATAGCTTTTTGGTAGTGGGCGCCCTCCATTTCGAGCCCAATAGCTTTCCACGATGAATGGAGGAAATACTCCAGCACGTCCTTGTTTTGGAGCGAAGTGCCCAGCACCGTAATCATGGGGCCTTCGCAGACGGCCAGTCCGCGGCCTTCAAAATCGGCGGCGTGAAAGTCGTTCTGGAAAGGATAATTATCGGCGGTGCCTTCAAATATATGGGCGGTAGGCACCATAATGTCGCCTTTATCGCCTTCGAGGATGCCGGCTTTGCCCATCACAGAAATTGAAGCCACATTCAACATTATCGTTTTTCCCTCCTCTTCAAAGGGTTTGAGCAACTCATCCATGGTTTCGTAGGCTTGCTCGCCGAAGGCGTAATCCATCATGACGATGACCGGTTTTTCGCTTTCGAGGAAGGCCTTGTCCCATTTCAGTTCGGGCGACATTCGGCTGAAGGGCATGGCGGCGGTATCGAACAATTGCACCGTTATGTTGGTGCCGCTGGTATCTTCGAGTTGCACCATGCCGTTTTGCAGGGCGTAGGTTTCCACTTTCTGGCGCCAGGCGCCGTGTTCTTCCATACTGAGTTCGCGAGCCATTTCTTCAATGGCGACCTGCTCGTTAAATTGCTTTTTCAGTGCGGGATAGGCGAAAAAACTGTTCATCACGCTGTGGGGGTTGGCGCTGATGATATGCAGAGGGCGGTCGAGCCAGCCGTTTTGCTGTAGGGTTCGTTTGATGTGGTAGGCCCAGAGTTCGCCATAGTAGTGGTGGCCGATGCGTTCGCGCAGGGCGGAAGAAAAAGTAATCTCGCGGTCGCCGTCGCCTTGTTCTTCTTCAATCGAAAGGCGGCCCAGCCAGTACGTAATGCGGAATAGGCTATTCACATGCGGGTCGGCCTCAAAGCGCTGGCAGGCGATGGCAGTTTCTTCGTAGGTGCGCCCCAGCAGGGTGCTGAGATAAGTATAGGCCACTTCAATGTTAAAAGGCTCTTCGTTTTCCTCTTTGCGCACGATCTCCTCCAGCAGTTGCCACTCGCGGCGTTTGTGGTCGCGGTAGTCGTCGCTGTTGCGCCTGATTTTTTCGGCTTCCACAAACATAAACGTGAGGTGGGTGAGAATGTCATAAATATCGCTTCGCCCGCGGGTCATCTCAATAAACATCTCCTCCTGGTCTACATGGTAGCAATTTCGGCGGCGTTTGGGCGGAATGATGGGGGTAAAGCCGCTTTTTTCGAGCCCTTCGCGGGAGATCAGTTTGATATAGCGGCACTGCTCGATGCCTTTTGGCAATCGCTGGAATACATAAAGCAGGCCCTCGAGCTCTACGCGCTCCGGGTCGGAGATGGAGCCGTAGATTTCGGGGCGCAACACCATCAGGGCTTCTATCATCGCTTCGCCGGATATCCCCAGGGGTTTATAGCCGCCGCGGATAAAAAGGTGGCGCATGGCGATGTACAGGCGTTGAATGGCTGCGCTGGATTCCTGTGCGCGCGTACGGGGTGTGATGAAAGCGGGCATGCGAGTAATTTTGGGGCAAAGGTAGGGAAGTTTGGGGATGTTGCAATTCGGTCAGTAGCATGGAGTTTACTTCGCCTGATTTTTACTCCATTGCCAAAGCGCTTTATCTAATGTTCGCATAGAAACTCCATTTTCTTTAGCTATTTTTCGAGTAGCGAGAACATACGCCCACCAAAAATTAAAGTCATAATGCTTCGGCTGCTTGACGCCCAAGGCTTCTAATGCCCGAAAATCCAGGACAGGATAATGATCTGCATGAAAAAAATGCAAAATCACCGATGCCGTCGGGTACTGCACTCCTTCCAGCAACAACAGCGAACCAATTCGCAACAACTCGTTGTCTGTCGAAAAGCAAACTTTTGTGATGGCTTCCACATCGGCTTCTTTATTTTTATTCACCAGGGATTGGCTCCTCGGCGTTTTCCAACGACATACGATTTTTAGCTCATCCAACGTCAGGTACCGGCGCTTGTCGATATCCGCGTTCAGATCATTTAATATCTTCTCGTCGCCTGGATAGTCGAATTTTTCGGCAAGAACGGGGATTTCGGATGAGGGGAATTGGAGGTGGAAGGGCATTTTTCTCCTTATTATATTGCTGAATAGGATACTTGGATGTAATAAACGAATAGATATACATTACTGCAACAAGTTCAAAAATATTGATAAACATCCTCTTTCACAACAACAGCCCCCCATCTCCCCAACTCCTGAATTCCAACGGAAAATCTGGGTACGCCTCTGTGAATTTTCGGTACTTATTGGGATTTGCTTCTGCAGGGCTGAATTTCGTCTCTATAGCTTTGCCCCCAAAAGCCGTTTCTTCCACCACAAAATCCACCTCATTGCCGTCGGCTGTTCGCCAAAACTTGATTTGGTCTTGTGCATACTGTTCTGTCAACCGACGATAAACGTAATTCTCGAGCAATGCACCTTTATCCATGCGCTGTTCCAGTGGCGCAAAATAATTGACCAGCGCATTGCGAAGCCCCAAGTCGCGAAAATAAGGCTTGGGCATTTTGACTAATTCTTTGCGCAGATTCTGAAAAAACGGACGGACCAAGCTAATGTGAAAGCACTTCTGCAGCACATATAGGAATTGGTCGATAGTAGCTCGTGGAAGCTGTAGCGTATTTGCCAACTCATTGATATTAAGCAAGTTCCCCACTTGTGCAGCTAATAGCATCATTACGCGATAAAATCTGGTTTCGTCTGAAATGCCCGATTCCAGCATATCGCGTTTTACGAAAGAATCTTTCAAATCTTGCAGGCGCTCTATTTTGTGCTTGGGGCTGTTTTCGAGTACTACTGCCGGGTAACCGCCGTAAGTCAGATAGTTTTCGAGGGCGGCCCACAGCCGGGCTTCGGCGGTAGACTTTTCGATTTCGCCGGAGCGTAATCGCAGAAGCTCCCGTAAGTCCGATTCTTCTCCACGAAACGTTAAAAACTCTTCGAAATCAAGTGTTTGTAACTCGAATATTTTTTTTCTGCCGGCAAGCGAGTCTTTAAATTGGCGGTCAATATAAAAGGCGCTGCTGCCCGTTGCCACAATTTTTAGCTGCTCGGCATGTTCGTCGTAGAGCAGTTTGAGGAAATTGGTGGGATCAGACAGATATTGAATTTCGTCAATCAGCGCAAACATACGCCCCTCGCTCAGACTGGGCAGATACTTAAATATGTTTTCAGGGTTTTGGTCGAGGTCGATCAAGATGTCTTTGCGTTCGAGATTAATCATGACCATAACCTCGCCCGAAGCGGTGAGCGCGTCAGCCAGTTGTTTCAGTATGGTGGATTTGCCGGTTTGCCTTGCGCCAATCAGCACGGTCATTTCCCGGCTAAGCAAATGCTCGTATAACTCGTGGTACTTTTTTCGCAACATAACGAGATAAATATCGGATAATTTTTACATAAAGTGAAAAATTATCCGATATTTTTTTTCAAATCCCCGCTTACATTTGCACTACCCACCCGCAGTCCAACATTCAACATCAAAAATCAAACATCCAAAACATCACTCCCTCACCACCTTCCCGCTCTGCACCCGGTTGTCGCTGCTCAGGCGGTAGAAATAAACGCCTTTGGGCAGGTCTGACAAAGCGACGGAATGGCGCAATTGGCCATTGCCGGTCCACTCAAAGCTTTTCAGCTGCCGGCGGGCAGTGTCGTAGAGTTCAAACCGGACCGGCCCCTGGGGCGCCTCATTCCATTCCAGCGTTAATTCGCTTTTAAATGGGTTGGGGAATACGCGGGCGCCGGTGTTGTTAACTGGTTGCGACACGTCGGTGGCGAGTTCCAGGGCGCGTTGCACGGCGGCCAGGGCGTCGATGCGGCCATAGCCGTAAGACTGGTTGGGCACATTGAGCCCGGAGGTATTGCCGCAATCCTGCACGGCCTGCATGGGTACGGCGGTTTCTTCGATAATCGTCTCAATAGTTTCCACCTGGCCTGCCAGTTCGGGGTTGGCCGAGATGATCAGCGCCACAACGCCGGCCACGTGGGGCCCGGCCATGCTGGTGCCGTTAAAAGAGGCGTATTGGCCGCCGCGGATTGCAGAGCGCACGCCCACGCCGGGCGCCGATACGTTGGGTTTGAGCCTGCCGGAGCCGTCAACGGTTACCGGTCCGCGGCTGCTGAAGTTGGCGATGGTATCGGTGGCGCGGGTAGCGCCCACGGAAAACGAATTTTCGAACATGGCCGCCGGGTTGTTCACCGACTCGCAGCCGCTGCCGCTATTGCCGGCCGAGACCACTACCACAATGCCCGATGCTTTGAGGTTGTTGACAACCGTTTCCATCAGGCTGAAATTGGAAGGGTTGCAGCCTTCCACCGGGGGGCATCCCCAGGAGTTGTTGATCACGTGGGGCGACCTGGAAGGATCGGGGTTGGCATTGTTGAGATCGGTAGGGGCCAGGAAAAACTCGAAGCACTCGATATACGTGGCGGGGCTTCCCCAGCCGCGTTCCATATTGCGGCAGGCTACCCAGCGGGCGCCGGGCGCCACGCCGATCTGGTTGCCCTGGCCGTCGTCGCCTACCATAGTACCCATTGTATGGGTGCCGTGGTTGTTGTCGTCGCAGGGTATCATCGAGCTTAGCCCGCAGGGATTATTGGCGGGGTTTTGGGTTGAATCCTGGTTGAGGGGGCTGAGCTCGTGGATGGCGTCGTGCCAGTTGTAATTGTGGTCGGCGGCGGCGCCGTCCCAGCCGCGGTATTTATTTTTGATAGCGGGGTGTCCCCATTCGTAGCCCGTGTCGGCGCCGGCGACAACGGCGCCCTGGCCGGTGAAACCCAGCGCCCATACATCGTCGGCGTTGATGCGTTCGAGGCCCCATTCAATGAGGTCGCGGCTTTCGAGTACCGCCGAGGGTTCGTCGACGGATTCCGTGACGCGCACCGGCGAGTTGTCGATGATGGCTTTTACCTCGGGGCGCTCGGCCAGTTCGCGAATCAGGGCCAGGTCGCCTTTTGCATAAATAGCGTTAACAATAAAAAAAGAGCGGTGCGGCGCGCGGCGTTGTTGCAGCAGTTGCAGCAGCGGCGCTTGCGTGCGTCGGGCGTGCTCGCTGAGTTGTTGATAAACATATTGGCCTTTTTGATTTTTGGTGCGCTGCGCCGACATAGCCGGCAAGTCGGCCTGGCTATTCAGCATGACGATAAAATCTGCTAGCTGCGCGGATTCAACGCGGCGCAATAAAGCCTCGTCGACTTTTTCCTTCCAGAAATCGCCTGCGGGCAAACGCCAGTTCCAACCGGCTATCAATACTATTGCGAACAACCACATTTTTTTCATAAAGCCATTTCTTTTTGCGAAATGCAAATTTGCAAATATTATTCACGTTCAGCGAGATCAACTGTATATTTTGCCAATAGCTGACGCCGGCTCATTTTTCTTAACAGTCCTTTTCCTGTTGAAATACCCCCCTTTTTTGCACATATACAGACCGTATCATAAAAGAGGCCGAAAACGCAAAAATATTTTGCACTATTTGCCCCTATCTTGCGTTTTTAAGACAAACGAAGCCCAAAGTAACCAAACGAAGATATTTATTTGGTTGCAGCGCAATCGCTGCGGCCTCGCCTGTATTTTGTTCCTGATGAAATGGTAATCTCCCCCACCGTCATTTTTCAGGAAAGGGAAGCAGGCAGAAAAATGGTTATCCGGTTATTGGGTTATGCGAAATAAACTCAAATAATCAAATCGCCGAATAACCGAACAAAGTGAGTCTTTTTTTAAACTGAAAACCGATTTAAGTACATGAAAAAAACACTTACCACCCTCTGGGCGGTTATGGCTATTGCCGTATGCCAGGCCCAGACCGAGAGCCGGTTGCTGCGCCCGGCGGAATTAGTTTCCCAACACAAACAAGGGCAAGATGTAGATTTCGAGCGCATTCAGGTTTTTTCGGCCTGGACGGCAGAGCGCAATGCCGACCCTGTTATCGGCGACGCGCGTATTGCCCGCGTAGACCAGGAGCAACTACAGGCGCTGGTAGCTACGGCGCCCGCGCAACTTGCCATGCAAGTGCCCCAACCCGCCGGCGCCATGCTGGAACTCGAATTAGTCAGGGTTGATCCGTTCAGCGGCGATTTTTCGGTAATTGAAAGCGCTACGAATGCGCCGGTAAAAGTTGAGCGCGGCGTGCACTACCGGGGTATTATCAATGGAGATCCCAACTCTATCGCTGCCGTCAGTTTTTTTGACAACGAAGTGATGGGCATGCTCAGCGCTCCGGCTATCGGCAATCTGGTGTTGGGCAAAATGGAAAAAACCGACAAAGACGGCGAGGCGTCCTACATCGTGTATAAAGACGATGGCTTGTTTGCCCAGTTGGGTTTTTACTGCGGCACGGCTGACGCCGACACGGGTTACGCCCCCGAGGAATTACACGGCACAGTAGACCCCCGCAGCGCCGGCGATTGCGTGCGCATTTATTTTGAGGTCGACAATGATATCGTGGTTAATAAGGGCGGCGTAACCGGCGCAACCAACTACGTGACCGGCATTTTCAACCAGGTAGCCACGCTTTACGCCAACGAAAACGTTAGCGTAGTGATCTCTCAAATTTTTGCCTGGAATACGGCCAGCCCATACAACAGCACTTCGAGCGCAGGCATGCTCACCCAGTTTCAGAACTACCGCACCAGCTTTAACGGCGACCTGGGCCAGTTGCTTTCCTACAAGGCCAGCGGCGGTATCGCCGTATTGGCGGGGCTTTGCCATCCGTATAATCTGGCGCGACTGAGTTTCGCCAGCATCGGCGCCACTTATGCCAATGTGCCTGTGTATTCTTTTACGGTGTTGGTAGTGACCCACGAATTGGGCCACTTGCTGGGTTCCAACCACACGCACGCCTGCGTGTGGAACGGCAATAATACGGCCATTGACGGCTGTGCGGGATTCTCCGAGGGATCCTGCGCGGTAGGGCCGATACCCAGCGGCGGCGGTACCATCATGTCGTATTGCCATATCACCAGTACGGGCATCAACCTCAGCAAAGGTTTTGGGCCCCAGCCCGGCAACGTCATCCGCAATCGCATTGCCAATGCCACCTGTACGCAACCTTGCAGCACGGGCGGCGGCGGCGGTACCGGCGGCGGAGGAGGCGGCGGCAGCGACGATGACTGCGACGACCTCAAAGTATTCCTGACGCTGACACTCGACGATTTCGGCACAGAAACATCCTGGAAAATCAAGGTGGCCGGCGATACAACCGTGTTGTTCAGAGGAGGGCCTTACGCCAAAGGACTGGCCGGCACTACCGTGCGCGATACGTTCTGCCTGCCCCAGGGCTGTTACGACTTCATTATGATGGACAGCTACGGCGACGGCATCTGCTGCAACTACGGACAGGGCAGCTATTCGCTCAAAGACCAGGAAGACAACCTGCTCGCCAGCGGCGGCAGTTTTGGATTCGAAGAAATGAAAAATTTCTGCCTGCCATACGACGGCGGCGGCGATGACAACACCTGCGTAACCGTCAATTTCAACGACTATGCGATCAATCCCTTCGGCACGGGCAACGACTTCGGTACCTACCAGTTGCTCAACGGCGGCGTGGTGCTAAAAGTGCAAAACAACGCCTGGAAAACCATAGCGTTGAGCTACAACGTGACGCCCAATACCATTATGGAGTTTGAATTCGGCTCTACGCTGGAGGGCGAAATTCACGGCATCGGTTTTGACAATGACGATTTGTTGTCGTTTAATACCACCTTTAAACTACACGGCACGCAAAACTGGGGTATTTTGAACTACGACAATTACCCCGGCGGCAGTATATGGGTGAAATACACCATTCCCGTCGGGCAATTTTTTACCGGCGTTTTCAACAGACTGGTTTTTGCCGCCGACAACGACAGCGGCAATTATCAGGGCAATTCCTATTTCCGCTATATCAAAATTTACGAAGGCGCAAATGGCTGCAACGGCAACCTCGGTGATGGCGAAGGCCAACAACAGTTGTTGACCGCCGAATCGGCGGGTTCTATTCAGTTGTATCCCAACCCCACAAGCGACGCGCTGAATATCGCTTTTGAAGGCTGGGAAGGGCCGGTGCTCCTCCGTATTTACAACTCCCTGGGGCAGTTGGTGGAGCAACACACGGCGGGGGTACTGGAGGGAATCTTCACCGAGACCCTGCACCTGGGCCATTTGCCGCAAGGCGCCTACTACCTGCAAGCTGATAACGGCAGTGAAGTGCAGTCGTCGACATTTGTGATTTCCAGGCATTGACATTTTACACATGATATCCACGGAAGGGGGCTGCTTCGGTTTGAGGCGGCTCCTTTTTTCGTAACAGTTTAGCGATAGTGTTTAGATTATTCTACTTACTGCTAAGCCCTCCTAAATACTTACCTTTTTTTATTAAATTAAAAAATACCGTAACTTCGTCCGCCAACATTTGCAAAGGATTCAGCGTTATTTTTGCAAACAAACAAAACAACGGAACCGATGAAGAAGATACTATTGCTGGTAATGGTCGCTGTTTGTTGCAACTGTCTTGCCGTTGCACAATCGGAAGCGCGTTTTACGGTAACGGTGAGCACCGATTCCATTTTGTTAGGTAATTATTTTGAGGTGAAATTTACCCTTGAAAATGCGCAGGGCGAGCAATTTGAACCGCCGGCCTTCACCGACTTTGACGTAGTTAGCGGCCCCAATACAGCCTCCAGCTTCAGCATGGTGAACGGCAAGGTAACGCAAAGCTTATCCTATTCCTATTATCTTGAACCCCGGGACATTGGCAATTACTACATTCTGCCCGCAGCCATCCGCGTTGATGGCAAAGTATTGGAAACCCTGCCCCTGGAGGTCATGGTAGTGCCCAACCCGGAAGGCATCAGGCAGGCGCCGGGGTCGACGCGTTCCAGGGGCGCTTGGCCGGACGAATGGCTGAAGGAGTCGCCGTTTTTTTCCGAGCCTGCCCCGGAGCAACAAAAACCTGAGCGGGAAAAGGCCTCGCCCGGAAAAAAACGCAAAGTATACAAACTGTGACCAACACAAGACCTGCTATATTAATTGAGTATCTCCGCGTCTGCTTTTGGATAGCGGCCTTATTGTGTTATCCTATGGCAGCCGGCGCACAGGGCAGGCCCGTTTTTACGGCAAGCGCCGATGCGCGGCAGATTTTGCTCAACAGCTTCGTGGAGGTCACCTTTACGCTCGAAGATGCGGAGGGCCGAAATTTTCAGCCGCCGGCTTTCAAAGATTTCACGGTCGTATCCGGCCCCAATCGTTCGGCCACAACTACCTTCATCAATGGAAAGCTGATGACGAGTTCGGGTTATGGTTACACCTTAAAACCCCGGCGACTGGGCAAACTGACCATAGGCCCGGCCGGCATACAGGCCAACGGCAAAACGCTGTATACCGAACCGCTGGCAATCGAAGTGCTCGATAGCAGGCAGGTCGGCGGCGGGGCGGGGGAGCCATATTACCTTGAGGCCGAAGTAACGCCGAAATCAGCCTGGATAGGACAGCAGGTCACCTTAAACTATAAGCTATACGCAGAAAGCGATGTCAGCAGTTTCAACCCCATCGGCGAGTCGAAATACGATGGTTTTTATGTTGAAGAAATCAGGCGTTTTGACGCGCCCTGGCAGCGGGAAATAAAAAACGGGCGGCAATACAACACAAAAACGCTCAAGCGCATGGCTTTGTATCCTCAGCGTTCGGGTGGGCTGGAAATCGCTCCGTACGAAGTACAACTCAACATCGTGGCCGGCGATCCTGGCGGATTGTCGATGTTTATGCCCCGGCCTGTCAAGCGGGTTCCCGCCGCTACGCCGCCTGCAGTAGTTGAAGTAAAACCGCTGCCGCTGCCCGCGCCTGCTGATTTCAGCGGGGCGGTGGGCAAATACGAGGCTGTATTCGGAGTCAATCTCACCGACCTGACCACCGACGACGCCCTTTCGGTGACCATCGCCATTGACGGCGACGGCGACCTGAAGCGCCTGCAGGCGCCGCCGGTTGATTTTCCCGACGCTTTTGAAGTATACCCGCCTAAAGTATTGGAGGAACGCACATATGAAGAAAGCGGGCGCCTGATAGGCAGAAAAGTATTTGAATATTTACTTGTTCCCCGCCAGGCCGGCGAATACGCCTTTACTCCCGCTTTTGTGTATTTTGATACCGATTCGGCAAAATACGCCGTCGTCAGCGCCGATCCTGTTTCGGTAAAAGTCCGGCAGGGACAATTGAACAAAGCCCCCGCAGCGCCTGTCGAAGAAAAAAGCGCCGAAATCCTGCCGCTGAAATCGCTGGGCAGAGTAGGAGCGGGCCGTTCATTGCCTTTATACGATTGGCGGTTTGGGCTGGGTTTTGCGCTACCCATTTTGGCTGTAGGTTCATCGTGGTTGTTCAGGCGTCGTCGTCGGCGACTGGAAGGCATTCATTTGGAACAAGACAAGCTCCAGCGGGCGCGCAAAATAGCCGTAGAACGCCTTGCCAAAGCCAAATCCCACCTCGATGCCGGCGAAAGCCGCTTATTTTATGATGAAATTGAAAAGGGGCTGGCAACTTATCTGGGTTATAAACTGGGCATTTCTCCCTCCGCATGGTCGAAAGCCGCAGCTCGCCGCCGCATGGAAGAAACAGGTTTTGCAGCAGACATGATTGCGGCCTTTCAGCAGATTTCCCAAACCTGCGAAATGGCCCTGTTTGCCGCCAAAGATCAAGGCGCGGATATGCTTCCCACCTACAATGCCGCCGTTGAAATTATTGAGCGATTTGAGCATGCCTGACGCCAGGTAATTTTTTTTTTTCGATTAGTAGCTCAGCTGTAACTTTTCAAAAAAACATTCGTTCAGTATGCTTGGCAATAAAGTGTAATATTTTTAGATTTACACGTTTGATTACGTAGCCCAGTGCCATTTACTCCCCCCTGTAAGTTTTGAGAAAGGCGACAAATGTGACGGCTCTCCAGGGCCGAATGCTACTGTATTTTTTTCAACGACTATACTTCATCATCATCTTAAAATGCAATTGCGCAATGAAAGCACTTTTAACACTAACAAAACTGGCAGGGATGACGCTGTTATTAGCGGTGACGAGCTCGCCGCTATGGGCCACTACGTGTCCCAATGCCATAAACATTGCTTCGATACCCGTCACCAACCAGGCATTGGTTTGCGGCGCCGGCAACGATTTGAGCTCAACTACTGTGCCAACAGTCTGTGGCGCTGCTTCGAACAGCTACAAAGGCGGTAACGAGGCGTTGTACACCTTTACGCCTACTACCACGGGCAATTACGTCATCAGTATTGCCGGGCAGTCGTGGACGGCTATTTTTGTTTATGCAGGTTGCCCTACCTCAGGAGGCACTTGCGTTGGTAGCATTGGTAACCTGGATACAAGCAAATCTTTGACTGTATCGCTGACTGCCGGGGTGACTTACTTCATCTGGTTCGACACTTTCCCCTCACCCCCCAGCCCCTGTCCGGGTACTTTCAGCCTGGATGTGGCGCCGCCGCCGCCGGCCAACGACAACTGCGCCGGCGCCATCGCCTTTCCGGCCATTCCAACCAATGGCTCCTGCTCCAGTGTGACGGTGAATACAGCTTTCGCAACAGGTTCTGCCGATGCTACCTGCTTTGGTACGGAGGACGACGATGTCTGGTATAGTTTTACCGTTCCTGTGGGTTATACATCAGTTAACTATTCCAACACCAGTATTTCTGGTAACTCTGATAGAGCATTGCAGATCTTCAGCGGCAGTTGCCCCGGCACATCCATCGGGTGTTATGACCCCGAAACAGGCACTATTACCGGGCTTGTCGGCGGTCAAACTTACCTGTTGCGCGCCTACACCTACGGTTCGGGCGTAACTTCCAACTTCTCCATCTGCCTGAGCGTACCGCCGCCGCCGCCGGCCAACGACGAGTGCGCAGGCGCCATTCCGCTTACGGTGGGTTCTTCGTGTTCTTATACGCAATACACCAATGCCGGCGCTACCGGTTCGGTAGGACCTCCTGCGCCGGGTTGCGCCAGCTATTCGGGCGGTGATGTTTGGTTTAGTGTAGTGGTCCCTGCCGGCGGTCGATTGATATTTGATTCCAATACCGGCGTATTAACTGACGGGGGTATGGCCATTTATTCCGGCAACTGCGGCGCTCTGACGCTTATTGAGTGCGACGACGATGACAGTGCCAATGGTTTGATGCCTTTCATTGATCGTTCGGGGCTTACTCCGGGCTCTACGATTTTTGTTCGTTTCTGGGAATATTCCAATGACAACAACGGCACATTCAGCCTTTGCGTATATGCCCCATTACCGCCTTGCAACGCTCCGGGTACGCCTTCGGCTTCCAATGTATCTTCCACCAGCGCTACTTTGAGCTGGGCTGCTGCCGGCGGCGCTATCAGCTACGATTATTCGTTCGGCACAGCCGGTCATGTGTGCGGTACCGGTTCGGTTAACACCGCTGCTACCAGCGTTAACCTGACAGGCTTGATCCCGAATACGACCTACACGTTCTGCGTACGCACCAGCACTTGCGGCGGCGGCGCTTCGAGCAACTATGTAAGCACTACCTTTACCACGGCCCCGCTGCCCAACGACGCCTGCGCGGGCGCCCAAACGGTTACTTGCGGCAGCACGATCA
>DAINSQ010000012.1:0-4047 GCA_036741235.1 Saprospiraceae bacterium
CGGGTTGATGGCGTTGTTGTTGTCGTTGCAATCGCCCGTGGTCGAGGTGAGCTCGACTGCCGCTTTGTAGCCGCCGGGGCGCAGACACTGGGTGATCGTCGTAGCGCCCGTTTCGGCGTAGCCGTCGTTGTCGCTGTCTTTGTACCATACCTGGCCCGGTTTTTCCAGGGCGTTGTTGTCGTTGCAATCCTGGTTATTGGTCACGTAACCCACAGGTTGGCTGCAAGCTTGCGTCGTATTTGACGGGTTGCCGAAGCCGTCGCCGTCGAAGTCAAAGTAGTACGTGGTTAATACGCCTTCATCGGTAGAGCCGTTGCAGTTGTTGTCGATGCCGTCGCACACTTCCGTAGCGGCCGGGTTGATGGCGTTGTTGTTGTCGTTGCAATCGCCCGTGGTCGAGGTGAGCTCGGATGCTGCCTTGTAGCCGCTGGGGCGCAGACACTGGGTGATGGTAGCAGCACCGGTTTGGGCATAACCGTCGTTGTCGGTGTCTTTGTACCATACCTGGCCCGGTTTTTCCAAAGCGTTGTTGTCGTTGCAATCGGTATTGTCAGCAACATAACCTGGAGGCGGCGTAAGCCCGGTGGCAGTAACCAGCGGATTTCCAAAACCGTCGCCGTCCATGTCGCGATAATACGTATTTACGACAGCGCCACATGGGACGAAGGCCACAAAGTCATTGGAAATGGTCCATGAGCTACGATTCCTGCCGGGTACTGCCCTGGCGCGGGTACCCGACGCATTTTCAATGCCCATTGTACCCGGGGTTATGCCATTTGCGAAAGCAGTATGAATTTCAATTCTGTTGCTGCCTTCATACAACAGTATCTGGGAAGTAACCGCGGGATTTGTCCCGCAGCAAAGTGGAATATTAGTGAAATTGACCGCCAGGATTCTGTTGGGAGCCGTACCCGTAGTGAAATAGCTGATGCTGCCGTTTCCGGCAGGATACAAGTCGTCCCAAGCTGCTGCAATCAAATTGTTAGGAGCTGTGGGATTTGGTATGCTTTGACCGGAACAGCAGCCTGACGATGAAACCGATTCAAAAGTAATAAACCCATTGGAAGATATAATAAAACTGGTATAGTTCTGTTCAAAAAACTCAAAGGTGAATCCTATAGGTAAGGCGCCACTAACCCCATCATCAGGTAACGACAATAAAGTTCCAGTTCCTGAAATTGGGGCGTAGGAACCGCTTGTTACCAACGTATATCCGGCATAGGTATTGGGGTCGCTATCGTCGCAATCGTCACCTTGCGTAACAAAGCCGGGGCCGGGATTGGCGCAAAGCGACACACCGGGTTCTACGCCATAGCCGTCACCGTCGTTGTCTAGATAATAAGTAACGAAAGTAAGGCCCTCGTCGGCTGCTAAATTGCAATTGTTATCAATACCATCGCAAATTTCCGCTTCGCCGGGGTTGATATCGTCGTTACTGTCATCGCAATCACCTCCACCGGTTACGGTGGTTACATAACCTGCACCAGGAGAAGTACAAGCCATAACCGGGCTGCCGGTATAATAACCGTCGGCATCGGCATCGAGGTAATAGGTGGTTTGTACGCCTTCATCTGTAAAGCCGTCGCAATCGTTATCAATACCGTCGCAGACTTCTGTTGCGAGCGGATTGATCATATTGTCAGAGTCGTTGCAGTCGTTGTTGTTGGTTACATAAATCGGACCGGGAGGAGCGCAGGCGCTAATTGGCGTAGCGTTTTCATCGCCGTAGCCGTCGTCGTCGCCGTCGAGGTAATAATTTACATAGGTAAGGCCTTCATCTGTGTTTCCGTCGCAGTTGTTGTCGAGGCCGTCGCAGATTTCCGGGTTGCCGGGGAATTTAGCGGCCTCGGTGTCGTCGCAGTCCGTATTATTAGCCACATAACCCGAGGGTTGGGTACAGGCTGATTGGCTTACAGCAGGGTTGCCGTAGCTGTCGCCGTCGCTGTCCTGGTACCAGGTAGTGGCAGGCGTCACTGCCACCATAGCACTGCCGCTGCCGGTACCACTACAGTTGGCATCGCTGACACTGACCACCGTATAAGTTCCCGCCGGCGCATTGGTAATGACATAAGGAGTGGAATTAATGCCAGTAACCGGTACGTTATTCGTGCCGTCATTATAGGTCAAATCCCAGGGCCCCGTGCCGGTGAGCGCAAAGCTCACGTTGGGCAGCGGATCCGTAGAGCATACGGTACCGCCGCCGGAGACGGTAGCCGTAGGCAGCGGGTTGACGTTTACGGTAACGTCAGCCGTTGAAGAACAACCCGATGCAGCAGTAGAGGTAACCGTGTAAGAGGTTGTTGTGGTAACGTTGCTTGCCAAAGGATTGGCAATGGTAGCATCATTGAGGAATGTAGCGGGCGACCAGGAATAGCTTGTCACAGCAGCGCCGTATTCAAATACGATGCTCCAGCTTGTTATTGAACCAGCGTCACCGCTTGCATCGTCTACTATAAATAGATTCCATGTGCCGTTAAAGTTGCCGGTGAAGCTCGACAAGGTAGGAATACTTGGCGGTGTAACTGTTCCGGGGCCCGGCGTCGGGTAGCTATCACTGCCGGAATCCACCGTCGGGCGGAAAGTGCCGGATACAATAGTTGTCCCTATTGCCGACGAACCGTCTTGTAATACTAAATTGACATTAGAAATACTACCAGAGCCACCTTGATCGCTTATCAGTACTACATTGGTAGCAGTAGGCGACTGCAGCAACATGTCGATGTCACTTGGGAAGGTATGGCTTAAGCCATTGATCAAAACCTGCTTGACCCTGACTCCGGATGTAGGCAAGCCACTCACATTGATGGTAGCAGGATAGGGCGTGGCGTTACCTAATGAATTGATAGTAACGGCGCCGCCATTAGATGTAGAAGTAAAAATCCCTGCATTGGTATTCAACTGGCTGTTTTGTCCGCTGCAAATGGTTGAAGGAGTTGCTGTAATAGCCTGAATAACAGGTTTGTCGCCAACAGTCACGGTCACTGTGGCCGTATTTTGACACCCGTTGGCATCTGTTCCTGTCACGGTGTAAGTGGTGGTAGCCGCAGGGTTGGCGTTGACAATTGCCCCTGTGGTTGCGTCCAGACCGGTAGCCGGCGACCAGCTATAGGTATTGGCGCCGGAGGCCGTCAATGCCACCGCCGAGCCGCCGGGGTTGCAGATGAGGCCGGAGGGGGGTGAAACCATGACCGTTGGCAGCGGGTTTACAGCCAGGGTGAATTCAGCCGTGGTTGAGGTGTTGGGGCCGGTAGCGCAAGTTACATCAACTACGTAATATCGAGGTGAATTGATCGTGCCTGTCGTATAAGTAGTAGCGTTTGTGCCTACGTTATTATAAGGCCCACCGGGAGCCATCGCTTCTTTCCATTGGTAGCTGATGCCTACGCCGCTTGAGGCACCATTCAATGTAAGGATTGTCGAACCGCTTGCGCAAATAGAAGCAGGAGAAGAAGAAATAGTACCGGCGGTCGGCGTACCTGAACAGATATTCGGGTTGATACCGCTAAATTCGTCGGCGCCAATATCCGGAGCGAAACCGTTTGGGCGGGTATCGCCGTCGATGTCGGTGGTGACGCCGGCAATTGCAATGCCCCCTGATTCCAGTGTAGTATTGGATCCCGCTACAAGGTGCAGATCAGCTCCGGACACAAATGGTGGCAGTACCTGCTGGGAATTCGCATCCTGCGGTGTTGTATATGCTGTCTGCCAGTTGGCCAAAGTTGTATATGAGGTAGTCAGTGCTACACCTGAAGTCGTTCCAATACCCCCAGTCCGTACCTGCGTATTGGAAGGATTGATATAATAATTGTTATAATTTTCGCCCCCTGAGCCGAAATTATACGAAGCGGCGGGTCCACTGATGGCGTAAAATCGAACGAGACTGTTACTACTGCTTGTTAGATCAACTGACACATTATTGTTCATCAGTGTCAAATTTGCATGTGTTGTTCCACTTGTATTGGCAATTCTTATACCGCTGCCAAAATTACTGGCAGATGAAGCGCTGGGATTTGGATCAACATCGCCGGAAAGAAAGATGGAGTTAAA
>DAINSQ010000012.1:4147-33551 GCA_036741235.1 Saprospiraceae bacterium
ACAAACTGCACTGTATTACCGCTGACCGTTGACATATTATCGGCCTGCATGAAAATGCCAACCTTTCCGATTTCATCAGCGCCAAAGGAGTCAGGACCGACGATGTTGTTGGTAACTGTAATATTCTGGTTGTTGTTTGTTGTCACACCTCGGGTAGTAATGCCATAACGACACCGGATTATTCTGTTTTCCGTAAAAGTATTATTATCATTATCATCCCCGTTGCTGGTGGTACTAATGCTTGTACCACACATAATTATACCGAAAGTTGTACTCGTGCTGGTATTTTGGGTAGCACCACACGCTATCTCTAAATTGCGAATCGTATTATTGGCAGCTCCTGCACCGACTCCATTGCTGGAAAGCCAAATAGCTGCTGTAGCTGTAGAAGTATTTGTATTTTGAATCGTAAGATTCCTGCCCGAACCGCTTATGCGCCCATCTATGGTTACATTATCTGCACCATTCAATCTGACAATAGCGCCTACAATACTTCCGCTGACAGTAACTGGCGAAGCGCCGGGCTTAACCAATACACTTGTGTAATTGGCCGATCCCGATCCACTGGCGTTCAGCGCAGCCGTAGCTGTTTCTGTAGTATTAGCGCCGATGGTGATGGCGATCGTCCCCGTATGCGTCCCCGCATTCACGGCATCAAAAGCGCCCTTGAGATTGGTATACGTCGCAAACGCCGTCCCCCCGCTAGCCGTCACAAACACCGGGCAGGTAGCCCCGCCGGTCACGGTGAAGGTAGCGCTGTAATTGGCGCCGCCGTTGTTGGCAAAGTTGGTGCCGGAGCCGCAGCCATTATAGTTGGCTGCCGTATAGACTTCCAAAACATAAACACCTGCCGCTCTTCCGCTCAGCAGGTTGACGGTTGCGGCGTTAGTTTGCCATGTCTGGTTTTGTCCGCCACCGCATAACGCACCGGGATCATCCGATGCAAAGGGCAGGTCGAGCGAGGTAAATGCCCCCGGCGTGCCGCCCTGCGGATAAACCCTGTAAAACAAGGTGCCATTGGTAATATTGCAGGTGGGGCACTTGAAAGTCTTGTTCTGCGCGCCTTTTAGCGTAAGCGTTCCAGTGCATTGGACGAAAGATCCCAGGCTTCCGGTAAAATCCGGGTTGCCGGTCGTTGCTTGTAAATCGTAGAAAGCATTACCGCTCCCCAGGTCGAGGATGAGGTAACTTTCGTAAATACCGCTGCTCTGCGCCTGTATCCCCCACGAGGAAAATACTAACGCAAATACGGCAGCAGTTACTTTAAGCATCTGATGTAGCGCTTTGCCCATGATAATAAATTGGTTAGTTATCGTTTATTTGTCAAATATGCACACAAACAACCTGAGACATCGCGGTTTCCCGATGTCTTGTATCAAGCGATAAAAACAATGAAATAGCATTGTCTATCAGGTGACCAATGGGTGTGAAATGCCTCTCCTAAAGATGTGTGTAGGTTAGAATGAATGCAGAGGGGGAAGGGCGATCATTCTTTTACCTGGCAAATATAGTGCAGGCTAATAGAATTTCAACATTTTTTTGAAATAATTTATATTTTACATATCTAACAAAATTTCATCCACAAATACCCAGCCCCTGTCTCCCTTGCCCGGGTGCCAGGCCGGCAATTTGGCGACGGGTTTGGCAATGAGTCGCATATGACGAATAGGAACCGGCGCCACGTTGCAAGTGTAAAACTTGTGCATCGGCAACATCGACCGGCCGGGCATGCCAGGTCGCATCAAACCTATTCGCCGCAGGCTGCCCGCCGACGCCCCGCCCCAGACTTCAATGACTGCCGGCGGAAAGATGTAGGAGTCCGTATTGAGCAATACACTGAGGGTGACTTGCGAATAAACTACCGGCGCCGGCCAGGAGGCCTCCAATACCAACGGCTGCTCGCGAAATCCCAGCCATAGCGAATCCCGAAATTCCAGCTTCGCTTTTTTGTGGTCGAATAAACCCGCCACTCCCCTACCCTTGTAACTGTCGTTGGGCGGGTGTATGAGCTTTGTTACAGGCGGCGGCAGACCGACGCGCCAGAGCTCGATGGAGTCTGCCGGACTGCTCTCCCAGCCTGCTTTCATGGCGATGTATTTGACTTTCATCGGCTTGTCAACCAGGATCGTACTGTCACTGCCCAGCAGGGCCGATCTGTCCGTCGGGTCGCTGCCGTCGAGGGTGTACCGGATGTCGATACCCCGAATGCGGTGAAATAATTTAAGAGGGAATGGTGCGTCGAAAAAAGCCCGCGGCTCCAGTATTTCGGGTTTCGACAACACGGCATTGAAGTGTATGGCGGTGTCTACGCCGGCATCGACGTACAACCGGGGAGTTTGTTGTTGAAACTGCGCCAAAGCCTCCGCCGGAATGCCGGTTTCCCAGAGGTATACGCGCTCCAGCTTTTTCCAGCGCCGCAATAGCGGCAGGGATTGATCAGTCAACCGGGTCTGGTACGCTTTTAATACCCGCAACCCCTCTATATCTTTCAACCGGGCCAAGCCGGCATCGGTGACCGGTGTGCGGTCGATTTCCAGGCGTTCCAGCACTTTGAAGCGGGCTACCAAACGCATAAACTCGTCGTCGATGGGCAGGTTGCTGAGGTCGAGCGCTACTGTATTTTTTGCCAGCGGCAATAGACGCTCCAGGTCTTTCGCCGAAAAATCGGGATGCGCGTATAATTGCACCGAAAGCGCATCGGCATTCGCCGAAAGCCGCTGTATGGTGCAAAAGTAACTACCCAGTTCGGCAATGGTGTTGTCTTTGATTTTGGGCAAATGCGACCATCGCCTGGATTGCCCCGACTGAATGACGGATTTTACCAGTTCTCCCAGGCTATCCCCCGGCGGCAAATGGCGCAGCGCAAGGCTGTCTGACGCGCCTTTGGCTACCCACCATCGCAATATGGATAATTCCTGCTCGTTAAGCTGTGGCTTGCCCTGCGGCGGCATGTGTTCTTTGTGCGCCAAAGGCAATTCCAGTCGTTTGATGAATAAGCTTTTATGCCAGTCGTTTTTATCAAAAAGCGCCCCGTTTTTTCCGCCTTTGCGCAAAGCTTCAAAACTGGTCAGCAGCAGTTCCCCTTTCTTTTTCGCTTCGCTATGACACGATACGCAGCGCTTGTGCAAAATCGGCTGCACGAGGTGTTCGAAAATTAACGGATCGTCGGGCAAGTCCGCTATGCTGTTTTCAACGCGAGGATAGGCCAAAAAAGACGAACCGTGCGTAAGCACACCGCCCCAATGACCGGCAAGTATCAGGCTTGACGCTAGTGCAATTACATATATTCGTTTGAACAATTTTTGTTTATAAAAATACCCCCATCCTGCATACAACCCAACGCATAAAAAAGCCGTTGTGGCGCCGGCCCACTTGTGGCGCGCCAATAAAACGCCGCCATCGGTATCCTGCAATGACAAAAACAATCCGCTCAGGGCGGTAAGCAATGCAATAATCGCCATTCCGCCAACCCACTCCGCGCTGACGGCCTCGGGGCGAAACCAGGCTAACCCGGCCAACATCAAAACCAATACAATGGGAAAATGCAATATCAACAAATGAAAACGGCCCGCCCACTGCAATAGCGTTGGCAGTTGCAAATAACCTTCCGTTGCCAGGCAAAAGGCCAGCAGCACGGTAAGTGCAATAACAGCGTAGTTTATGGCTTTGTCAATCATAGTATAACCCAGTTAGCGGTCGGACCGTTTACCCCGATCTGACCCGGGTAACGGGCCGACCGCTAACCCAGCCGGCCCCGCTACCCCAGCAACCCCGGCGCCACCTTCCCGGCCACATCGGTAAGCCGGAATCGCCGGCCCTGGTATTTATACACCAGTTGCTCGTGGTCGAGGCCCATGAGGTGCAACAAGGTAGCGTGGAAATCGTGAATATGCACCGGGTCGCGGGTAATATTGTAGCCGAAGTCGTCGGTATCGCCGTAGACCTGGCCCGTTTTCACGCCGCCGCCGGCCATCCAGATGCTAAAGCAGCGCGGATGGTGGTCGCGTCCGTAGTTATCGGGTTGGAAGGGGCCCTGGCAGTAACTCGTGCGCCCGAATTCGCCGCCCCAGATCACAAGCGTATCATCGAGCATGCCGCGTTGTTTGAGATCCAGGATGAGGGCTGCCGAAGCCTGGTCGACGTCTTTGGCCTGCAGCGACATCTCGGCGGGCAGGTTGCCGTGCTGGTCCCAGCCCTGGTGGTACAACTGTATAAACCGCACGCCGCGCTCCGCCAGCCGGCGCGCCAGCAGGCAGTTGGCGGCATAAGTGCCGGGCGCCATACACTCGGGGCCGTACAACTTCACGATGTGTTCGGGTTCGCTGCTCAAATCCACGACTTCCGGCACCGACATTTGCATGCGGTAGGCCATTTCGTATTGGGCTACGCGCGATTGTATTTCTTCGTCGCCGCTTTGTTCGTAGTGCATTTCATTGAGGGCGTTGAGGTGGTCGAGCCACTCCCGGCGGTGTTCGCGGTCGAGTCCGTCGGGGTCGTTGAGGTACAATACGGGGTCTTTGCCCGAGCGCAGTAGCACGCCCTGGTGCCTGGAGTCGAGAAAACCGCTCGACCACAATTTGGCGTAAAGCCCCTGGCTGTTGCCCTTGCCTCGCGAGGTGAGCACTACGAAGGCCGGCAGGTTTTGGTTTTCACTGCCCAGTCCGTAGCTCAGCCACGATCCCATGCTGGGCCGCCCCGACTGCTGGTGGCCGGTCTGGAAAAAAGTGATGGCCGGATCGTGATTGATAGCCTCGGTGTACATGCTTTTGACGATACACAACTCGTCGACAATTTGCCCGGTATATGGAAAATAATCGCTCACCCAGGCGCCCGATTGTCCGTATTGCTTGAAATCGACCAGCGAGCCCACGAGCGGGAATTTGTCCTGGTTGGCGGTCATGCCCGTCAGCCGCTGTCCCATGCGTATTGACGCCGGCAAATCTTCGCCCATCCTGCGCCGCAACTCGGGTTTGTAGTCGAAGCTCTCCAATTGCGAAGGCGCCCCCGACTGAAACAGGTAGATGATGCGTTTGGCCCTGGCCGGAAAATGGGGGATGCCGGCCTGCAGCAAACCTTCCTCAGAGCCTTTTCCCCGGAATAAGCCGGGCGTGAGCAACGAGCCCAGCGCCACCGCGCCGATGCCTACGCTTAATTTTGAGAAAAATACCCGCCGGTTGATGCGCAGTCGGGCTTCCTGCTCGGGAGTAAAAGCCTGCATGGTCAATACTTTGTGCCTAAATATAGGTTACATTGCGATGAACGCCCATTATTTGAGTTGCATTTTTTTTCGCGATCAGACCGCATTCTTAAATTGAAGTATATTTACCGCTCAATTTTCAAAAAACATGATGGACCAACTCGACGCACTCAACCAGGTGGCGGAATTCCACCGCACTTTCAAGCATCCCATTCTTTCAGAACCGGCTATTCCCTCCGAAGACCGCTGCCGCCTGCGCGTGGCCCTAATCGCCGAAGAACTCGAAGAATTGCGCCAGGCTATAGCCGACGGCGATATAGTGGAGGTGGCCGACGCCTTGTGCGATATCCAGTACGTATTGTCAGGCGCAGTACTTGAGTTTGGCCTGGGCGCCAAGTTCCGCGCACTCTTCGACGAAGTGCAGCGTTCCAACATGAGCAAGACCTGCCAGTCGCTGGCAGAAGCAGAGGCAACCGCTTTATTTTACAAGGAAACCAAAGGCATCGACAGCTATATCCGCCAGGAAGGCGAACACTATTTGGTATACCGCAGCGACGACCACAAGACGCTGAAGTCGATCAATTATTCGCCCGCCGATCTGAAAAGTATCCTGGAAGCGGAATGACGGCGCTGTTTTCCATTTAATCCGTTACCACATTGCCTTCTATGAATAACCACTCGGCCCGCCGCTGCCCGCTGAAGTATACTTTGATGGTTTTGCGAAAGTAACCTTCGTCGTGCGCGTCGTAGGTAATAACAAGGCTTCCCAGCGAATCGGGCTGCACCGACAACTCGGGCCAATCAGAGGTAGTACACCCGCAGGAGGTGCGCACGTTGTCAATGGTGATGGCCCCCTTACTTACGTTTTTGAAGGTAAATTCGTGCGATACCGGTTTGTTTCTGATAATATCGCCAAAGTCATGCGCATCCGGCCCCACCCAGGTTACGACCGATTCTCCAATCCCCCCAGGCGCAGCTATACTCAATACAATGGCGTATATTAAGGTTGCAATCATGAATAGTTGTTTTCAAATTTTGATGATTTCATCCAACATCAAAAATCCGACATCAAAAAAACCTTCCTCCCTCCCATCCTGTCTCCAGTTGTAACTATCACCCAATACATCCCGGGCGTCAGCGCGTGCAAATCCAATTCATAACGCTCGGAAGGCGATTCCATTGTGTGCAAAAGGCGGGCGCCGAGGTTATTATAGACGCTGATAGATACCTTGCCCGCTGCCGGTTGAGGCAGTTCAATGTTGAGTCTGCCGCTTGTCGGATTAGGAAAACAGCGGAAATCGAGTTCTCCCCTCGAAGGAGATGATATACTGGTTGCCAGGTCGCTGCAGGGCGACACCGCCCACTCGTTGTTATTTGTCGCCGAGGCACATTCGCCGCACATCAGGCGTTTGAAAAAGCAGGCGCTGCGGTTAACAACGGTAGACTCCGGGAAAGAGCAATGGCCCAGGCTCAGCAATTTGAGATTGAGCTCCGAGCAAGTTTCTCTGCCTTGCAAATGCTGGTGAATCGGCTGCGACCCGTGAGCGTTGATAAACGCCTGACAATTCAGGCAACCCAGCACATGGCCGTATTGAGAAGGCACCACGCAATCCAGATCATCGTGAAAATTTACTATTGGCACGTCCTTGTTAAGTACATCAAGCGACACGGCCGCACCACAGTTGTTGAGCACGCCTCTGATATGGTAATTGGCCTGAATGGTGTTGACGCCACCGTCGAGCGGACCGATTTGCGTTACGCAATTGGGACAAATGGCGTCGGCTTCTTCCTGGGTGAAAAAGGTGGTGTGTAATGCCGTCACGGCCCCTGCGCTGCCGCCGCCGATAAAAAAGGCCGAAGTATCAACACCGTATTGCTGGGCGTTGGCCGCCACAAAACGCAGCGCCGCCCGGGCGTCCTGCACGGCCCGGTAAACGGCTATGGGCAGCTTGTTGGCCTGGTTGCCGCAAAGCAAACAAATGAGCAAGCCGGCATTGGGGTCGCAATCCCAACCCAGGCGGTACGTCATGGTAGCCGCTACGAACCCCCTTTGGGCAAATGCGCGGCAAGTATTGCGCATATCCTGCCGGTTGCCGGCTAAAAAAGCGCCGCCGTGAATCATCATGATAAACGGCCGCTTCGCCAACTCATCAGCAGAAAGGGAGGGATAGTATACGTCCATGCGCAAGGTATCAACAACCTGCGACGGCCAGCGCGGCGCGGCGCCGTATATTACATTGGAGTCGACCAGTATATCGGTTTCTTCAAAATACGGCGTCTCCGAAAAACGACCTTCAATGCAGTATTGCCCCAACTGGGAATAAGCAGAAAACAAGGCGCTCATGGCGAAAAAGAAGACAAATACCCACCTCATAGCTCACGTTTATTGGGTTAATTATTTTGATGTATTCACTGTTTAGCCAATATTAATCTCCCCTGCAACAACAAATCGTGTATAAAAGTAGAAAAATTTACCTTTGCCGGAAATCAGTTGGGAAGATAATCATGAAAAGACAGGTTTTGGTCACAGGCGCCCACGGACAATTAGGCCGCGCTTTTCAGTCGCTGGCACCCAAATACGGCGACATAGCCCTTATCGCCGCCGACCGCAGCTTGCTCGATATTACCGACGAAAAGCAGGTCAGCCGCTTCTTCGACGAACACAATATCGATTACTGCGTCAATACCGCCGCCTATACCGCCGTCGACAAGGCCGAAACCGAGCAGTCAACCTGCCGCCTGGTCAATGTCGACGCCGTAGGTTTTTTGGCTAAAGCCTGCGCAAAAAACAATATACCGCTGATCCACTTCTCTACCGACTACGTATACCACGGCCCGCAAAATACGCCCCTGCGGGAGACCGATCCTACTTCCCCCCAAGGCGTTTATGCCCGCACCAAACTCGAAGGCGAGCAATTGGCTATACAGTTACATCCGGCTACCATGATTATTCGCACTTCGTGGGTTTACGCCGCCGAAGGACACAATTTTGTGAATACCATGCTGCGACTGGGCCGCGAACGAAGCGAATTGCGCGTCGTATTCGACCAGGTGGGTACGCCTACCTTTGCCCCCGATCTGGCTGCGGCAGTGCTCGATATATTGAGCCGGGTGGCCGGTGGAACACTGCCGGCTTCAGCACTCGAAGGCATTTTTCACTATAGCAACGAAGGCGTGGCCAGTTGGTACGATTTTGCGCTGGCCGTTTTTGAATTCAGCGGCATCAACTGCCGGGTTATCCCTATCGAAAGCGCCGACTACCCTACCCCGGCCCAACGCCCCCCCTATAGTGTGCTGAATAAAAGTAAAATAAAAACGACCTTCGGATTGCAGATACCGCATTGGCGCGAAAGCCTGCGGAAACTAATTATGCATCCATCAAATTAAAAATTTCCGCGACACTCCGTTAACTCAGAGGTGAAAAAATTACGCCCTTTTTTCTCCAAAATATCTACTTTTAACCCGCTTTCAAACACACCTCCTCAACTATGCAAAATATCCACTCTATCCGGCGTTGGATATGGCTGGCGGGTATTAGCGGCTGGTCTGCACTCGCCGCTGTCGCCCAATCCGGCACGTTCATCCCGCTCAACGACTTCAGCGCTTTTCGCACCCCGCCCTCCAGTTGGACCATAGCCGGCAGCGCAAGCGCTGACCCCGATAAAAACCACGACCTGCGCACTTCTCCGGGCGCCGGCATCCTGGCCAACCTGCCCGTCAGCGGCGGCGCCGATATCTATACCCAACTCGAACACGGCGATATCGACCTGGAGCTTGAATTTATGATGGCCAAAGGCTCCAATTCGGGCGTCTACCTGCAGGGCAAATACGAAATCCAATTGCTCGACAGTTGGGGAAAAGACAAGGTAACTTTCGGCGATTGCGGCGGCGTTTATGAGCGCTGGATCGAAGAAAAACAACAGGGCTACGAAGGTTACGCCCCCCGCGTTAATGTGAGCCGCGCACCGGGATTGTGGCAGAAAATGGAAATCTCGTTTTCAGCGCCCCGCTTCGACCAATACGGCCGCAAAACAGCCAACGCCCGCCTGCTGCGCCTGGCCCTCAACGGCGTGACAATCCACGAAAACCTCGAACTCACCGGCCCTACCCGCGGCGGCGGCCTCGCCGAAGCCGCCCGCGGCCCTCTGCGCATTCAGGGCGACCACGGCCCCGTGGCCTTTCGCAATATCCGCTACCGGCTCATGGATAATCCGCCACTGCAACTGAAAGCCCTCAAATGGGAGCATTTTGCCACCAACACCGATTACGCCCCAGACCTCAGCACGCTCAAACCCAAAGCGACCGGCAATACCCCCGCCCTCACCCACGAAGTGATCGACGACAACGCCCAGTTTACGCTGCGCTTTACCGGCAAATTGCCCATTGAAGCAGCCGGCGACTATACCTTCGACCTGCAAGCCTACGGCACGGGCGCCCTGCTCATCGACGGCAAACCAGTTACGACCAAAGGCTGGTGGTTCCGCAACGGCACGGTCAACCTGAATGCCGGCGAACATAAGATTGAAATTATTTATACTAAAAAAGAATCCTGGTGGCCCAACGGGCTCGGCCTATACGTTGAAGGCCCCGGTATTCGCCGCCAGGCACTGCACACAGAAAGCTCGGTACCCCTGGGACAAATGGCCCGGCAGATTTTTCTCGACTACGAGAACAACCCTGTGCTGATGCGCTGCTTTATCGACTACCGCCAACACCCCGACTCGGCGTCCAGGCGCATTACCCACGCCATTTCGGTGGGTTTTCCCGAGAAAATGGCCTATTCCTACGACCTCTCCACCGGCGTACTGCTGCAAGTATGGCGCGGCGGCTTCCTCAATGCCACGCCCATGTGGGACGACCGCGGCGACGGCAGCTCCCAGCCCAACGGCAGCGTGGTGGCCCTCACCGGTGAACCCCAATTGGCCGCACTGGCTGCCGCAGACAGCCCCTGGCCTTCATTCGACAAGGAACTGTCCCCCTTCCGGCCGCGCGGCTACGACCTCGACCCCAAAGGTATTCCAAGTTATAACTACGATGCTTACGGCTGGACTATCAGCGATAAAATTGCCCCCACTACCGGCGGTAAACTCGAACGCAGCATCGCCTGCTCGGGCGCCGGACAGGGCAACCTGTACCTTCGCATCGCCAACGCCAGGGATATCAAGGCCCTCAGTGCCAACCGCTATCTTGTCGACGGCAGTTATTTCATCGAAATCGCCGGCGCTGTTCAGCCGGTATTGCGAAATGGCGCAATGGGACAGGAATTGCTCATGCCTTTGACACAAGGCAATGCTATCAACTATCAGCTTATTTGGTAAAAAGAAAAACAGCTAATCGCATGTTCAGATACTTGCTATATATACTGCCGGCACTATTGTGGAGTCTTGAGCCGGCCCTGGGGCAATCCGGCGGCAAATTACTGCCCACCGAAGACGACTACTACAAAATCGTCACCCTGCCCCTGCCCGAAGGGCTCGTGCTGGAAGTCGGCGGCCTCGCCACCCTGCCCAACGGCAGCATTGCCGCCTCTACGCGCCGCGGCGAAGTATGGATCGTCGACAACCCCTATATGCGCAACGGGCAATACCCCCATTTCCGGCGGTTCGCCTCGGGTTTGCACGAAATACTGGGACTGGCCTACAAAGACGGCGCCCTGTACCTGGCCCAGCGCGGTGAATTGACCAAACTCACCGACAAAGACGGCGACGGCAAAGCCGACCGCTACGAAACCATCTACGCCTGGCCCCTGTCGGGCCACTACCACGAATACTCCTTCGGCCCCATCATTGCCCCCGACGGCAGCATGTTTGTCACCTGCAACGTCGCCTTCGGCGATGCCGAGTGGTGGCGCGGTGAAAGCCGCGTGCCCTGGCGGGGCTGGACCCTGCGCATCAGCCCCGACGGGCAAATGGAGCCCTTCGCTACCGGCATGCGCTCGCCCTGTGGCATCGGCCTTGTCGACGGCGAACTATTCTACGGCGACAACCAGGGCGACTGGATGGGCTCCGGCGGCATTGTACACGTGCAGAAAGGCGACTTTACCGGCCACCCCGCCGGATTGCGCTGGGCTGACCGCCCCGAGTCGCCGGTAAAAGTGCGCACCGAAGACATCTACAAGCGGGCAGACCCACGGTTTACGCCGCCAGGCAAAGACCCTGTCAAACCCGAAAACATCGACAATGAAACGCCCAAACCGCTGTTTGAAGTAGCCGCAGAAGTGCCCGGCGTCAAGCTGCCCGCCGTCTGGCTACCGCACGGCATCCTGGGCATCTCTACCTCCGAAATCGTCACCGACCGCAGCGGCGGCGCCTTCGGCCCCTACGAAGGGCAGTTGTTCATCGGCGATCAGGGCCAGAGCAAAATCGTACGCGTATTCCTGGAAAAAGTCAACGACCAATACCAGGGCGCCGCCTTCCATTTCCGCGAAGGCTTCCAGTCGGGCGTACTGCGCATGGCCTGGGGCCACGAGGGCAGCCTGTTCGTGGGCCAAACCAACCGCGGCTGGGGCTCCACCGGCAAAGACCCCTACGGACTGCAACGCCTGGTGTGGAGCGGCAAAACCCCCTTCGAAATGAAGGAGATCAGGGCTAAAATCGACGGATTCGAAATCGTCTTCACCCAGCCCGTCGACAAAGCCACCGCCGCCAACCCCGCCTCCTACGAAATTACCAGCTTTACCTACAAATACCACCCGGTATACGGCAGCCCGGTGGTCAACCAGCAAAACTGCCCCATCAAAGCCATCGTTGTTGCCGACGACGGCCTCAGCGTACGCCTGGCTGTTGACAAGCTGCGGGCTAAATACATCCACGAAATTAAAGCCGACGGCGTGCGCTCCTACAACGGCAACCTGCCACTGCTGCACAACGCCGGCTACTATACCATGAATGCAATCCCGGTTAGCGGCGACCCGGTCCCGGTTAGCGGTCCGACCGTTACCGGCGGCTACCCAGTTAGCGGTCCGACCGTTACCGGCGGTCCGACCGCTGCAAACGGTCGGACCGCTAGCCCCGCTAGCCCCGCTACCCACGCCGGCCACGCCACACCCAAACCCACTACGCCCAAACCCGCCGCTCCAGCCAGCGCCAAACGCGTCACCAAGATGCCTGCGGGCTGGGACAAGGTGGACAAAAGCATTACCCTGAGTACCCTGCCCGGACTCAAATACGACCAGAGCATGCTCACCGTAAAAGCCGGCAGCAAAGTCAAGCTAACCTTTACCAACAACGACGATATGCCCCACAATGTAGTCTTTGTAAACCCCGGCGCCGCCGACGAAATAGGCAAAGCAGCTATCGCCCTGGGCCTCAAAGGCCCCGAAATGCAATACGTGCCCAATTCGGCCAAGGTGCTGCACCATACCAAACTCATTCAACCCGGCTCAGCTGAAACGATCTATTTCAAAGCGCCCAGCCAACCCGGCGATTATATGTATGTGTGTACGTTCCCGGGGCATTATCAGAATATGCGCGGGGTGTTGAGGGTGCAGTAGTTTTGATGTTGGATTTTTGATGCTGGATGTTGGATGGGGATTAGGAAACATAGATGATTACTTATTATTCCTTTTCTCCATCTCCTCAATCTCCGGCAGTTGCTTTTTGTAAGCCTCTACATCCCACACGATATCCCAGCGTTTTACATAATCTGCAAGCGGGCCCAGGCCGACTTCCGCGCGGCGTTTGTCGACGTTGTCAGGGTCTTCCAGGGGGGAAATGTAAAACTTGCCGGTCTCGCGATCTCTGCCGATCTGGCTGCCGTACATTTGTTTTCTGCCTTCCCGCAAAGCAACCCGGTCTTCCAATAGCGCCAGGTTGCTGCCCGAGGCTTTGTTATTTTTTACCGCTTCGCGCATCATTGGCAGGTACTGCTGTTGGGTGGGCAGATCGGCGTGTTGAATTACCAAAAATAAAGTCATATTCGCTTGTCCGCCCACTTTTTCAGGGCCGACCCAGCCGTGTTTGTCCAATATGGCCTTTACTTTAATCAAATTGATGCTGTCTTTATACAGCATGATCCGGATCAGGCTATCCATCTGTGGACTTTTAGGGTCGTACTGTTTTTGGGCTTCGATAAACACCCGCCGTATGCCCTGGTCGTCCTCGTATATAGCCAGCAACTCTTCCTGCAAAGGTTTGTCATAATTGGCTTCGACTTTATCCACCTCCTTTTGCATGGCCGCCACCAGCTTGTCCCATTTTTTGCTGCCGTGCAGTGAATTAAGATCGGTATCAGATTTCAGGTGCCTCACGTTCGTCCAGCCGTTTTTTAATGCCAGGTTAAGCCATTCAAAAGCCAGCTTTTTATCGCCCGCCAACGCGGCCGAGCAGGCGGCGTTGTATAGGTCGCCGGGGGCGTTTTTTTTCAGCTTAAACGCTTGCTTGTATTGCGCCACCGACTCGCTGTACGCTTTGTTGTTGTAATGCTGATCGGCAACGGTAACGATGGATTTGTAATCCTGCCCAAAGACGGTAAATGCGCCTAGCAGAAGTGTAAGAAGGAGGGTGTTTTTCATTTTTGATTATGTTTAATTACCTGAACTTCTCGCTTTTTATACTTGATGTTGGTTCCAGGTTGTAAGTTGTAGGTTGTTTTCGGTTGCAGGTTTGCTCACGGCAAAGTCCCAAAAGTCGCACGGTCGAAAAAAATCGCCCCCTACCCCCCTCTCCAAGTCGCTTCCGCGCTCCGTAGCGATGCGGTTTTTTAGCCTTCGCGTCGTCGAAATATAGTATGTCCCGGGTAAGGACGCGAAGGGTAATGCCGCAAAGCTGTAAAAAAAATGCCTATTATTTGACGGCGTGCGGCGATACCCAATGCGAAGGAGCAGGCCGGGTTGGCCGAGGCGGGCTTTGATAAGCCAGTCATGCCGGGGAGGCTCCATATCGCAGGGTATAAAACCCTACGCTATGGAGCGCTGAGGCTGCATTGATTCGCACAGCCGCGTCTCCCGCTCACTCCTTCACTACCCTGGCGGCGCCTGTACGCCCGGCCTGCCCCAGGCGCAACATATAAAGTCCCGAGGGCAAAACCTCCAGGTCGAGTTGTGCATCCAGGCGGGGACCGGCGGGCCAAACGCCCTGCGTTACTACCCTGCCCAGGGCATCGAGCAATTGCCAGTGAATGGGTTCCGGCTTCGTCTCGTCAATTTGAACTTGCACGGGCCCTGAGCTCGGATTGGGCGATATCCGGATTGGGCGCCCTGCCAGGCTGCCGGCCTCTGTTACGTCTGTGACGCCCACGACGATTGTGCCGGAGTAAAAGATGTCGCAGCCGTTGGGGCTGTATATTGCGGCGGTGACCGGGTACACCCCGGGCTGGTCGAAAGACGCTACTACCGGCAGCGTGCTGATGGCCGTGTTGAAATTAATTTGCCAGGTTATCGAATTGACAGGAAAAAAGGAAGTTACCGAAAAGACAACCTGTTCATTAACATCAACTTGCGCAGGATAATTGACGGTAGCGTAAAAATCTACCGCCAAAATGGAAATCGAAGTGGAGTAGGATACAGTATCCAGGCCGTTTATGGCGTACAGGGTTACTTCAAAATCGCCGGGGGAAGCATAGTGATGCAGCGGATTAATCTCGGTGGATGTCTGCCCGTCGCCAAAATCCCAGAGGTACTGGACGGCCCCGATCGACTGGTTTTGGAAGTTGACGAAGTTGCGGCAATTGCCAATTTGATAGGAATAAAACGCTTCCATCGAGAACTCGGTACCGCATTCCCATAACAATCGAAAGCCGCTACCCGTAACGCTGAAATCGCTGTAAAACGACACAAAAGCAGTGTTACCAGTGGTCAATACCAATTGCGGGTTCGGCATAAACCCCGATATAGAGGCCAACAAAGGCGCGCCGAATTGGGGGTTGCCGTCGTAAATGTCGAGCCGGTCGCAGCAGCCTTCCATATCGACGTCGTAAATGCGCAAGCGCAACAGATTGCCTGGATTCGTTGTGATGATAGCGGCTGAATTTTCACCATTGGAGTAAAAGCCCTGCGGCCCCCCCGAGTCGTACAATACCCCTGTGCAAGCGTCGCTTTGAATGAATTGCCCGCTCACAACCGGCATGAAAAGCGTATCGCAAAATAACCCGTCAATAGATACGGTGATGAGGTCTTCTCGCAATAAAGTGTCGCAGCCCAGGAAATTACAGGCAATGAGTTGCACGTCGTATACGCCGTTTTGAAGGTAGATATGCGTGGGTTCGGCTTCGGCAGAGGTTCCCCCGTCGCCGAAGTCCCAGTAATATTCCGTAGCGCCGTATAGGGTGCTGTTTGTAAAGCTGACAGGGCCGTCGCAAACATATGTTTCGTCAGGCGAAAAGGCGGCTTCGGGGCGGTCGATGACTATGAGTTTGACGGGTACGGAAAAACGCTGCCGCAAGGGATCGTTGCTGGTCCAGACCAAATCATAGTGGTAAACGCCGGCTGATAAACTATCGGTATTAATGGTAAATCCAATGCTATCTGATTCGCCCGTTGCCAGGGCGCCGCCTGATTGATCGGCGGCAAGCCAGGCTGGGAACTGCCGCCCGCTCAGCCATCGCGTTGCATTGAGTAACAAGCGACGGGTATCGACAGTCGATTCTACATAGTCGTAGCCGACAAAACCCGAGCGGCCCTCGCCGTTGTATTCGTATGCCAATAGCGCAGTGACCGACCCCTCGCTGACAATGCGGTGGAATTTGTTCGATACGTTGCCGTATGTTACGCCATACAATGTGGTAATGGGCGACAGCGGAAAGTCGACGCCCGTCATGATGGGATGTTCACTTTCGTGAAAAACCTGGAGATTGCTCGCTCCACTCGAATAATAGGGATAATAATACCCGCTCATGGCAGCAGTAGCCGACATGATGTCGCCGTAGGGGCGGCCCAAAAACAAAGCGCCGCCGCCTTTTTGCAAATATTCGTAGATAGTGCCCGCCCAGGCCATATAGAGCCACACGTCAGTAAAATCCTCGCGCGGGAATAATATCAGGTCGTAACCGTCGAGCGCGCCGGGTTCGGTGGGGATGCTCTGTACCTCCGTTACCCTGATGCTGCTGTCGCGAAGGATGTTCATAGCCTGTACATAAGCGGCGGGCAGTCGCAGGGCCAACACATCGAGCGTGCGGTTGAGGGCGGGGCCGTCCTGCGGTATTTCGTAGAATAAGGTCCCCAAACCCGTGTTGGTTACCTCTACGTACAACGTAGTATCCTGCCCGCGAGCCAGCGTAACGCAAAGGGAATCGGGCGTCAACATGATCTCGGCGGGGTGGTCGGCCTGCCCTCGCACATAAACCAAAGCATTGCCGTTGGTGCTTTGGACTTCAATGAGCTCAGCGATCGGTCCGGGAGCGTTGGGGATGAGCTTAACCAGCACATTCAGCGAATCGAACCCGGGTATAATTCCGTATTGAGGCGAGATAGCCAGCGTGGGTGAAGACGCGTTGATCTGCGTCACCAACAGCGGATCGGAGCCGGCATTTGATAGATTCACGACTCGCTCAGTTTCTATACCCACAAAAACTTGACCAAAATCCAGCGTATCGGCGTCAATGCGCAAGGCGGCGCCAGGCGTCACGGTCATTGCAAAAGGAATTTCCAGATATGGTTGGTTTTGTGAATTGTTGTTCACCAATACATTGCCTGTATAATCGCCCGGCAGCAAACCCTCGGCGTTAAACACAACGCCTGTCTGGCCCGTTTGCTGCGCCGCCACTGCGCCTGCGGGGGGCAGAAAAGTGATCAACTGCTCAGTCCCATCCGCCGAAAAAGCGGAGACCGCATCAAAATAAGACACGGTATTATCCCAGTTGCTGAGTTGCATGCGGGTAATGCCGGGCGTTTCAACAAACCAGTTGAAATTGTCCTGAATTAATTGCCCGTCGATATACAGATCAAAAGTGCGCAATGCATAATCGAAGTTTTTGCACTCTATATGATGCCATTCATTGATGGTCATGGGCAAAACCAGGGTTACATTGCCGTATACATTGACATTGTAGTGTTGCGTAAAGCCGTCATACCAGCAATTCAACATAATGCCAAAAGGCGCCCAAAAGCGAAAGACGGCGCTCACGCCGGCGGGTGAAACCGGCTTGATCCAATAGCCGACGTATTGGTAAGGCGTAGGCGCGACGTCGTAAAGCATTCCGGTATTGTCCAATGTAATTCCTCCGGTGAGTTTCAGCACTTTACTTCCCTGGGGCGCCTGGGGGTCGGCCACAGCTTCGGCCAGGTATTCGGGCGTGACCGTAAAATCCCAGGGGGCGCTTTCGAAGCTCTCCCAAAACACGGGCAGCCCCAGCCCCGATTCGGGTTGAAAATCAAGTTCATAAACCAATGTTGACCCGCCTGTATTGGTGAAGGTCAACGCTACCGTATCGAGGCTGCCGCTGGGCAAGGTCACGGCCAGCGTATCGGGCGAATAAACGAAGGTGGTGGGCTCTACGCCGATGCCCTGCAAGGCGACCGTCGCATTGCCCGCTGTGGATTGCAGCAGCAACGTTCCCATAGAAACACCCAGCACCGTTGGAGAAAAAGTGACCTCGATATCGAAGGTATCGCCGGGTTCGACGATGCCAAATGCGGTATTATCAGCAAATACCGCCGGCGAAGCCGATACGCTGGTGATGATGTACGCCGCATCGCCGGTATTGGTCACCTGCAAGGTCAACACCCGGCTATCGTTGAGAAAAACTTCTCCAAAATCGAGCACGGTAGCTGAGAAGACGGGTTGAGGCCCGGCAAGAGCGGTATTAGATTTCAAAAAAATAAAAACAACGAGGGCCGAAAAGGCGAGGACATAGGGATGCAGCTTCATTTTTGTTTTTATTGAAGTCAGTAAAAGACGAAATTTACGGAAGTGCAGGCAAATATAACCGACAAAATGCAGGATTAACATTTGCAGCGACGAACCTGGCCGGGTTGGCCCGGGCAGACTGAGTTTGAGGGTGGGAGGGGGTGAGGGTGAGAGGGAGGGAGCAGGGGAACCGACTGCCACGGATGCTCGTTTCGACTCCGCTCAACGACCGGCACAGATCGCCCCCTCGCCAGGTCGCCCTCACTCCCCTGTCAGGCCCTCAAACAGCCATTCGGCCAGGAATTGGCGGTTTTTTTCCAGCACGATGCGTTGTTGGTCGGCGTAATTGCGGATGTTGGCCAGTTCGATGTAGACAGAGGTAGGTTTACATTCGCGCAGCATATGGAGACCCCGGGCGCTCACGGTGCCGTGGTAATAGCCGCCGGCGCGGTAGACCTTGTATTTGCTTTTGAAAGTCTGGTGTAGTTTGTCGGCGAGGGCTTTGCCTTCATCGCTGTCGGCATGGTGGTAGAAGAAGACGTCGGTGCGTTCGCCGCGGCTGCGGGAGTCGACGTGGATCATGAGGGCCACCTGGTTGCTGACGCCCTGAAGGCGGTGTTTGTCGTAGAGCTCGTTGATGATATTGGAGCGCTGGAATAGGCGCGCTTTTTGGTTGAAGGGCAGTTCGGCGTCGCCCCAGACGACCTCGTCTTCGTCGCATTTGAGGTATTCGCCGCTGCGGATGCCGTCGTTGGGGTCGCGCACGACCATGTAGGCGGTGGCGCCGTGGGAGACGAGCAGGCGGCACAGGCGCAGGGAGACGTCGTAGGCGTATTCGTCTTCGCACAATTCGCGGCCGCCGCGGTGGCCGATGGCGCCGGGGTCGGGGCCGCCGTGACCGCTGGAGATGAAGAAAACCCTGCCCTTGAGTTTGTTGCTGAGCAAGGGCGTGTGGGCGTAGTCTTTGCCGAAGATGGGAAATACGCGTTTGCCGGTGGGCATGTTTTCTTCTTCGGGGTTGGCAACCACGGGCGAGGGTATTTCCAGGTCGGTTTCGGGGCAGTGGATTTCGTGGTAGGGCACCCACAGGGCCGAACCGACTTTTTTGTAGGAGTCTTCGCGCAGCTTGTCGGCCAACATTTGTTCGTTGTATTGCTGGATGCGCACGGCAGTCTCCCAGTCTTCAATGCCCACAGTAGAACGGATGGTTTTACCGTCGTATTTGTATACCATAATGGGCAGGGAGTATAGCTTGCCGGCGTTTAAAGGCGCGTTTTTGCGCAGTTTGTTGAGGGAGTAAAACTGGTCGAAGTTGCAGGAGTGCTTGTCGAGTTTGTAGCGGCGCAACATGGAGTAGATGCCGTCGCCCGACAGGGCTTTTACCTGGTGGTATTTGGGGGCCGCCGCCAGGGCCGCCTGGATGGAACAACACAAGAATAGGGATAACAACAATCTGCACATGGTCAATACTGGATTTTTTCGGCGTTCCAAATTTAAGAAGCTATTACAAAAATCAAAACACGTGTTGCAGGCTCGTGTTGCGTTGGCTATCTTTGCCGGTCATGGGATTGATCAAAGAAACGATGGCGCTGATGCGCAAGGACCTCCTGCTGGAGTGGCGCGGCAAATATGCCATTAGCGGTATTTTGCTATACGTATTCTCTACAGTATTCATCATTTATACGTCTTTTGAGGAGGTGGAGCCCCGGGCCTGGAATACGCTGTTTTGGGTGGTGATGTTGTTTGCTTCCATAAGCGCTATAGTGAAAAGTTTTGTTCAGGAAAATAGTCCGCGACAGTTGTATTATTATTCGCTGACCAACCCCATCGCGGTGATTTTATCCAAAACATTGTACAATATCGGTCTGTTGATGATAGTGAGCCTGCTCACCTGGGGTTGTTTTGCGCTGATGGCGGGCAATGCGGTGAAAGATGCCGTACAGTTTATGCTGGCCCTGTTTTTGGGCAGCGTTGGATTGTCGATAACGTTTACTTTTGTAGCGGCTATTGCCGGCAAGGCCGACCACAGCGCAACGTTACAGGCGATTATGAGTTTTCCGCTGGTGCTACCGATATTGCTGACGCTGATCCGCCTGTCGGCCAATGCGCTGCGGCTGGAGCAGGATAGCAGTATCAGCGACGATATCGCTATTTTGGCGGGCATTGATCTGCTGTCGTTGGGAATGGCCTTGTTGTTGTTTCCGTTTTTGTGGCGAGAATGATTTTATTGCAAAATTGCAATCCAAAGTACCATGAAAAAACATTGGTGGAAGGCCCTGGGCGTCCTTATTCTGTTGTACACCTTCACGGCGGGTATGCTGCTGCCCCTCAAGCCGGGTATCGTGGCGGTGAACCCGCAGTCGGCCCGCACGGGCGATACGCTGACTTTGTCGGTGCGGGGATATAATTCGTTTTACACCCAATCTCAAAGCCCCCTGCGCGCCTGGCTGAAACTCGACAATGAACGGGCATTGGCAGCAAAGGACATCAAAGTGCTCAGCGACAACGAGCTGCGGCTGACTTTTGATATTCCCGCGATGTTGCCGGTGGCGCGCCGGGTACAGGATTTTACGCTGTTGCTCGACAACGACGTCGACGGCGCTTCGGTGTTGCCCAGCGCGGTGCTGGTTACGCAAGACAGCATTCAGCCCGACCGCGGCGAAGCGCTGTGGGTGAATAGCCCCGTTGAAAATTTACACGAAAAAAGCGGCATTACTTTTCCTTTCCGGAATATTCTGGCGGAGACGATCCGCAATACGTATTTCCACGTAGCCCTTTGGTTTGCGATGTTGTTTTTGTTTGTAGGAGGCGTGATCAGCAGTGTGCGTTATTTGTCAAAAAACGACCTCGACGCCGATCACAAGGCCCAGGCGCAAACGACAGTGGGGCTGATTTTCGGGATATTGGGGCTGGTCACAGGCATTATCTGGGCCCGCAATACCTGGGGCGAGGGCTATAAATTCTGGAACCTGCGCGAGGTGGATGTAAAGCAGGCGATGACGATGGTGGCTTTGTTTGTCTATCTGGCGTATTTTGTATTGCGGATGGCGTTTGAAGACGCCGAGCGCAAGGCCCGCCTGTCGGCAGTCTATAATATTTTTGCTTTTGTGGCGCTGATACCATTGATATACGTGGTGCCGCGCCTTACCGACAGTCTGCACCCCGGCTCCGGCGGCAACCCGGCGCTGGGCGGCGAGGACCTCGACAATACGATGCGTATGATATTTTACCCCGCCATCATCGGCTGGACGCTGCTGGGTTTCTGGATGGCGCAGCTCTATTATCGCCTCATCAGGGTGCAGATGAAGATGGAGGAGGAATAATGAAATGTTGTAGGTTGTAGGTTGTAGGTTGTAGGTTGTAGGTTGTAGGCTGTAGGTTAAACATTATGCATCTTCGGGAATGCAAGAAATATATCCCAAAAATAAAAAATCCGGGTAATCGCGATTCAGCCCCCCTTTCCGCCATTGAACAGTGGCGGAACAAGGACGTAGCACCCCCGTGCCTCCGGTGAGTACAGGCCCCCCCTGCCCCAGGGGTTTTGAACTAAGATATGGGGGAGGTGGAAGGATGTTGGATTTGGATGTGGATGTTCAATTAGTTAAATGTTATTTATTTAAAAAAAAACCACAACCCACAACCTACAACCTACCCCCCCCTCCTAATGCAATATCTTAAAGGGTCGCTTCCAGGTAGAATGATCCCTTGAAAATTCGATCATAAAATCGGACGTATTGGCGGGTAAGATAAAAGTAACGTCGTTGGTAGCGGTATCTTTCATATCGAGCCAGCCGGCCAGGTTAGATTGTTCGATTGGGCTGATGGCCTGTCCGTTGGCGTAAACGAGCAAAATCGCCCGGTAGCAAACGCCAAAATTGCTCTTGCAAGTCATAGCATACCGGATATTGAGCTTAATCTCACTATCTGAGATCCACTCCGCATCAGCCCGGGCGAATTCAATACCAAAGTCGAGAAAATTAAACGGCTTTTTCAGGTTGGGAAAATCGAGCACCTTCAGGGGGGCGCCGGAGGGGTTATTCGTTGAAGGGTTAACGTCTTCAGCCGGTTGTTGTTCTGACTGCTCCTGAGCCGGGTTGGCAGGGGTTTCGTTACCGGCCAGGCGATTATCGACCCATCGGATCAAGAAATAAGCCAATACGACCAGGGCCAATGAAGCGACAACAAAAAGCAACCGCTTGCGGTCGCCGGCGGCGGTATCTGCGGGCGGCTTAACGCCGGGCAGCGCTTCGTCCAGCGAACTGCCGTCTGCGATATCCAGAATTTGGTGTGCGATGGCGGCTTTTTGGCGCAAAACCTCGTCGTGCTCGAGCATACCGGCCAGGTTCTGCTCGTCGAGTAGGGCGAGTTTGCCCTTGAGCACCAGCAGGGCATTTTGCTTGCGCTGGTTTTGTGATGGGGCCTGCGCGATGAGCAGTTCGAGGGCTTCGTTTAGTTTAAAATCGGCTACCAGTTCGCGCACTTGCGGCAAAGTGTTGTCTGCCATTGTTTTGTGGAATTTTAGGCAAGGTAGGGGGAATTTTGGAATAAGAAAACAAGCTCAATCTGAATAAAGCCTTAGGCTGAATTAGAAAAGTCAGATAAAGTCAAGAACCGCTTTATACCGGTTATCAGATGTTTAAAACTAGCTGATCTATTATCGTCTAAACTCATATACTTTGAGATTTCTCGCGCAGCGTATGATTTAGAAAAATCTTGACAAATTAATTTCATCTCTGAAGCCCCCTCCAGCCTGTCAGGTTCTCGATATTTAGATTTACTTTGCAATTGGCCGGCCTTCGACTTAGGGTATGCATTTTCAACCGCAAGCAAATCTCCCAGGTACCAATTTTCCAACTCACGACATGCAATACGAACCAGAACCGGGATTTTTGGATCTGCCTGACGCACGATTGAAATTAGGTTATTTTTCAACTGCTTACAGTCATTGCTATCTTGATCCTGGATAATAATCAATCGTATAGGCTTATGCCAGTTTTTATACGCTTTCATCTTGGTTCGAAGTGATTGTTGTAAATCACTTTTTCCCTGATGGGGGCGAATGAAGAGATTATTATTGAGCTGATACCCTTCAGGAAGAATCTTTGGTAAAATTACATTAAGGAATTGTTCCATTGTAGGCTCTTCCACCAATATCTCGATATGGATGTTTTGAAATATCTGATTATCATCATTCACCATATTTTCCATATAGTAATCAGGGGTTAATTCCAAGAAAATAATTTTCTTTCCAGAGATAGCCTAATTTTTCACCAGCTCCAAATAAATTAATAATAGTAGGATCTTCACTTGCACGCTTAACTTCAGTAAACCCCCTGTTTTTAATTAGCCAAAACACTTCATTGGGATTAGCGCCATTAATTAAATCCGGCGAATGAGACGATACAAAAACCTGCCCACCTTGTTCCGCATACAATCTGAATTCTTCTAGTAATTCGGTCAAAGTTGAGGGATACAACTGATTTTCAGGTTCCTCAATACACAACAATGGATGCGGCTGTGGATCATTTAACAACAATAAATAGGCAAACATTTTTATTGTTCCATCTGAAACCCAACGCGCAATGAACGGGTCTTTGAAAGAGCCATCCTTGAATTTCAGTACAATTCTGCCATCAATTGTTGACTCTGCCTGCACACTTTCAATTCCAGGTACTCTTTCCTTCATTTTTTGTAGCACCTTGTTAAAAAGCTCACGGTGATACTCATACATATACTGAGCAACGAGAGGCAGATTTTCTCCAGTTGGTGATAGATGCTCGGCATACCCTGCTTCACGACTTGGACGAGCTTCTGTGATATGAAAATCGGAAACGTGCCAGTTTTCAATAAAATTTCTGAAAGCATTAGCTGCTTTAAAGCGTTCGAACTGCCCTAGCCCCTTAATTGCCATAATATCGGGTGAGCTAAGTGTTTGGGTTTCCCTTGTTAACTCCTCATCTTTTTTTGCAAAATCTTCTTCATTGATAATTGCATAACCAGCCCCTTTGGAAAAATCTAAAAAATGATATGGAGAACCGTAAGTGCCACGTTTATATCTAAGTATTTCCCTGTTTATAAAAGGTCTTCCCCTTTGTTCTCCAATTTCGAGTCTGTAGGTTACCAATCGATTTCGTCCTGCAATATCAATTCTAAATTGTAATTCAATTTCAATCAGCCCATCTTGCCCTCTACTTATCATTTCCTTGAACCCCCCCCTATTGGCCATAGCCTGCCTGATATTATCTTTTAGTGAATCACGCAAAAAACCGAAAATATCAAACAAAGTGCTTTTTCCAGTACCATTGGCTCCGACAAAAACAGCTAATTGGGGTAAATTTTCCAGGTTGAGTTCCCGAAATGCTTTGAAGTTTTTAAGCCTTATTGATTCAATACGCATATCATTCTTTTATGCAAAAATCGCATTTTTTTTACAAAATTTAGCAATTCTGCCCTTCTTGCTCTAATGTAATTCACTCTCAACCAACAAAAAACAACATTATTAAATTACTCGATTTTTATCCACCTTTGTAGGTACACCCGCTGTTGCTCATCCACTACTTGCAAGGCATAGACCCCAGCCGGCAAAGCAGCAATGTTTAGCGGCGATTTCAGCAAGTCGACATCCCAGTCGGCGATCAGCTGACCACGGGCGTCAAAGAGTTGGGCGGCAGTGGGGAGGAAACCTGTTGTTTCGATGCGAATGAGGTCGGATGCAGGGTTGGGGTAAATCTTTACGGCATTGTTATTGCGTATATTATTCGTTCCTACTACAAGGGGCACTTGCACCGCATATTCCGCCGAACAGCCGTTGGCGTCAACTGCGGTGAGCAAATAAACGCCGGCGACGAGGCCGTCGATATCGGGCGTTTCGGCGGTGAAATTGCCGGGGCCGATCCAGAAATACTGGATGACGTTGCCGCTGCCGACGGAGGTTTGGATGCCGCCAGTGCCTGCGTTGTTTACGTCGCCGGTGATGTCAAAAGACAATTCGGGTGTGGGCTCAACGGTAACGGTGTGCGAACACTCAGCAGTATTGCCGACCTGATCGGTGACCATAAAGGACTGCACGGTCACGCCAAGCGGGAATTCAGAACCGCTGGGCAATCCGCCGGTCTGGATTACTGCGCCGTCAGGCAGCGAGCAGTTGTCGCCGGCGGCGGGCAGGTCAAAGTTGAGTATGTCACCCTCGCACAATGAAATATCGGGCCCGCAATTGATGAGGGGTGGAATGGAATCCTGGGCAGTAATCTCGCCGGTCCAGGTTACGCGGCAGCCGTTGCCGTCGGTGACGGAGACCGTGTAGGTTCCTACTACCAGGGCAAAAGCTACAGGGCCTTGACCGCTGTGCGACCACTGGTAGGCGTAGGGCGTCACGCCGCCGGCGGCGGCTACTATGATTTGACCGTCGTGATCTTCGGAGCAATCCACATTGGTAATCGACACGGGGCTGAGGGTCAGCAAGGCCGGCTGGAGGACTTCGTAGGTGGCCGTAGTTAAACATGCCAAACCGTCGAATACGGTGACGGTATATGTTCCCGCCGGCAAATCCTGGATAGAGCTACCAATGGCCCCATTGGACCAGACATAGTTGTACGGCGCCGTGCCACCCGAAGCCAACACACTGATGGCGCCCGAATTTTCACCAAAACAAGCTGCATCAACTACAAGCGCTTCGAGCGACAGGGCACAGTTGAAAGCGTTTACATTGACGCTTTGCACCGCCTCACAGCCGTTGGCATCGGTAACTGATGCGATATAAGTACCCGGCGAAAGCCCCTGAATCGACAAGGTTGTTGCGCCGTTGCTCCACAATACGGTATAAGGACCTACACCGCCCTGCGGACTTGCGGCAGCCGTGCCGTCATTGGCGCCGTTGGCGGTTTCGGCGGTCGCCGAAGCATTCGCTTGTAATTCAGCAGGTTCGTTAATGGTAATGGAAGCGCCTGCCGCGCAGCCTGCGCTGTCTTCTATTGTGACGCTGTATACGCCGGGTGTTAGCCCCGTAATATCAGGGGTTGTTGCGCCATTCGACCACAAGTAAGATACCGGGTCGGCAGCGCCCGCCGGCGAAACCGATGCAGAGCCGTCGGAAGCGCCGAAACAAGTGATATCTTCGCCGCTTATCGTAATGCTGAGGGCGCAATTGAAGGCATTGACAGTAACGGTTTGTACCGCCGTACAACCGTTGGCGTCGGTGACCGACACGGTGTAGATGCCCGGCGCCAGTCCGGTGATGGTTTGCGTGTTGGCGCCATTGCTCCACAAATAAGCATACGCGGGCGTACCGCCTTGCACGCTTGCCGTGGCGGCGCCGTCGTTGGCGTCGTTGGCGGTTTCGTGGGTGGCAGTGGCCGTCAAGTTAAGCGCATTTGGCTGGCCGATAACCGCCGTTGCAACGGCTGTGCAGTTGTTTCCATCGGTGACGGTTACGTTGTAAGAACCGGCCATCAGGCCCGTTACGGACGGCGTGGTAGCGCCATTCACCCAGAGATAGGAAAAGGCGCCGGGTCCGCTGGCAGTCACCGTGGCGGCGCCGTCGCTGCCGCCGGCGCAGGATACATCTGTAGTACTCGAAATGGCGGCGGTAACAGGCGATTCCTGGCTCACCTGCACACTATCGGCGCTTGTACAACCGGTGGCGGTATTTTCAATTTGAAGCGTATACGTACCGGCGGCGTTAACCGTAGGCGTAAGCGTTGTAGCGCCGGAGACGATATTGCCGTTGGCGGTCGTCCAGTTGTACGCAAATGCCGGGCCCTGGGCAGAACCTTGCGCGTTGAGCTGAACGGCGGGTACATTACAGGTCAACACGCCGGGCGTTGCGATGTTAATCAGCGGAGCGGCAGTGTTAAGGCTTACGGTTGCCGTATCTGTTGCCGAACAGCTATTGGCGGTAGCCGTGACGGTAAGCACGTATGGGCCGGCAACGGTCACCTGCGGATTTTGTGCTGTAGAGGAAAAACCGCCGGGTCCCGACCACAAATAGGTAACCGGCGAACCCCCGCTGCTTACAGATGCGCCAAGCGTAACTTGCTGCGTATCGCAGGTGAGCGTACCGCCGGTGGCGTTTACAATCGGAGGCGTTGTATTGCTGCTCACCGTTGTAGCTGCCGTAGCGCTACATAAATTATTGTTATTCAGGACTGTGAGCGTGTAAGTGCCCGCTGCATTTACAACGGGGGTAAGCGTATTGGCGCCGGAGACGATATTGCCGTTGGCGGTCGTCCAACTGTATTGGATGCCCGTGCCGGTAGTAGAGCCCGCGCCGCTGAGCGTTACCTGCGTTTGCGCGCAAGTCAGCACAGCTGCAGTCCCGGCAACGGCTACCGGCGGAGTGGTATTGCCGGTAACGGACACATTTGAAGTAGCGAAACAGCCGTTGGCCGTATTGAGTACGGTGAGCGTATAGGTTCCCGCCTGGTTGACAACCGGCGTGAGGGTATTGGCGCCGGAAACGATATTGCCGTTGGAGGTGGTCCAGTTGTATTGAATGCCGGCGCCGGTAGTAGACCCCGAGCCGTTGAGCGTTACTTGCGGTTGTTGGCAGGAGATGACCTGGGCTGTGCCGGCGACAGCCGAGGGGGTATTCGTATTTTGAAGAATATTAACCTGGGCAGTCCGGGTACAACCTCTTGAATCTGTGACAGTTAAAGTATAGGCACCGGCAGTAGTAGTGACCAGTACCTGCGTAGTAGCGCCATTTGACCAGAGATAGGAATACCCCGGCGTGCCGCCCCCGACGGTGGCTGTCACTGATGATGTGGGTTGAGCGCAGGTAATGGTATTGGGCGTTGATAAATTGATAGCGATTTGAGGAGGTTGATTAATCATGGCCGTAGCAGTAGTAGTAGCGCCGGCATTATCAGTAACCGTTACAATATGATTACCTGCCGGTAAGTTGGTTGCCGTGGCGGTTGTCTGACCGTTGGGCCAGGAGTAGCTATAGGGCGAAGTGCCGCCTGTAGCAGCAACTGTAGCGGAACCATCGGCGCCGCTGAAACACGATACATTGACGACATTGGTTATCGAAGCCGAAAGCGGCGTGGCGCCGCTGTGGTTAAATGTCTGGCTTCCGAAGATAATCAAATCGCCGGAGCTGCCGGAGCCGTTGGCCAGATTGGCGGTAAAGTAGAAAGTCACCACGCCGCCGCTAGATGAAGCGGGCGATGTCCAGTTGAAAGTCCAGGAAACTGTAGGATTGCCGCCGAAATTTTTGGGGTTGCGGTGGTCGATATACTCTCTGCCGCCGAGCATTTCGGTGCCGGCTTCGCCGTTGACGGCTGTAAGGTCGCCGGCATTGGTATTATTGCCCTGCACTGCGACCAATTGGAAGCCCGACCTGACGGGGTTGCCGCCTGTGACTGTAACCGTAAGCGTAACGGGGTATGTCGTATTGGGCGAAACAGGATCAGGAAGGCCTGAAATGGCAACTGTGCCGGCATAACCGCCGGGGGTGGTTCCTCCGTGACAATCATTGCAGGTACCGTCGAAAGGGGCGCCCGTGCGGCCGTTGGGCGGATTGTCGCTGGAAGCGATTACAATGATGATGCCTATAATAAAGAGAGCAACGCGAAGTAATTGGGATTGCATTTGTTAGGTGTTTTGGCGAAAGATAGAAAGGATTGGTTGTGTGAAAAAATTAATGTTTCAACATGTAAGTTAGGTGACAGATAGCCCGGTAGTTAAACAACCGGAAGAATAAAAAAGGCCGGCGCCCAGAGGACGCCGGCCTGCATATATTAGAAATGATGCTCAGAAAAGTAGAAGTCTCAAAAAAACGTTTACATCATTCTACCAAAATCATCTTGCGCGTTGCGCTGAAGTCGCCGGAAGACAAGGTGTAGAACAGAACGCCACGAGGCAGTTGATCGGCTTCCAGGATAACCTGATGATAACCCTTGCCGTATTCCGCTTCGAATCGCTTCAGCACTTTACCGTCAACGCTTTGGATGACCAACGATGCCTTGGATGCTTGAGGTAGATAGAATCCAATGGTCGTCGATTTGCTGAACGGGTTAGGCATGTTTTGGAACAAAGCGTAGGGTTCTTCAACCTGTCCGCGGAACTCCATACCCAGGTTCAACAATTCACCTTTGGTATTGTAGGCTTCCGCCCTGGTGAAGCGTGAGCCGATGCCCAGTACCTGACTCAGTCGCGCATCCTGTTTTGCTTTGAAGGTCAGTACCGCCAACGGATCGGCGCTTTGTGCGCGAATACCTGCCGGATCGTTCCAACTCATCGTGAGGGCGCCCGCAGCGGCATGGTTCAGGCCCAGGTTCTCGGCTTTCAAAGCGCCGTAAGCGACGTCTTTGAATTCAAGTACGGCGGCGTCAAACTGCAGCGTACCCTGCCATCCCTGAATTTGTTCCAGCTCATCGGCGCGCAATGCTACGTTGTATTCCTCGCCGGCTTTCAGTTCGATATC